>NZ_CP015750.1:3152017-3467219 GCF_001742185.1 Pectobacterium wasabiae CFBP 3304 | reverse complement strand
GCTCTGTTTAAAGGCTACTCCTCTCGTATAAAAAAAATAACATACCAGTGAAATAATAAAATGTGACAGGTTCATTTTATTCAGTAAATTAAAATCAATAACTGCACCTAAATTAATCCCACTATCATTGGTAGACATATAAGCATGGACAATAGACCTGACGAAATCCCCCGAGACATAGGAGAAAACGGCAGATAAAAAAACAATAATAGTAACAAAGAAAAAATAACGAAGATTATATTTCCTCACCAGAAAATAAAAAGGAAGTACAATTAAAGAAGATAAATGAAACAAACTTGCAATCAAAAGTGATGCTAAGAATTTTTTAAAATCCCCAGCATAAATATAATAAAACGAAAATAATAAAACCCCTGCAGCCACACCACCACGAATCTGTGTATACTCATGAAGCAGGTAAAACATCATCACATAGACACAACAACTCAAACCTGGATGTTCAGAAAATTTAAATATAGCAATAATTTTTATTGAAACACCTAATGTTGCATAAATAAAAAAGACAAACCAATAATTAGGGAAAACATTAGCATTCAAGAAAATCATAAATTGAAAAAATAAATCCACAACCCTTTCAATATAATTTGGATAAGTAAGCATATCAACATAATTTGAAAAATCAGGGTCGGGACCAAAAAACCTACTCCCCGCGACACCTGATAACACTAATGCCAATACCGATATAAACGGAATTTTTAATATATCATCTTTTCTCATCTTTTATATTTTCCATATACTTCCAATACAATTTATTTTCAACTACGACCGAGGTACAATACTTCCCAAAAAGGGAGGCCTCATAATAAATTAACATCACCGAGAATAACGGCCAAAAAATCTCACAACAAATAAAAGATAAAAGGAATAGTTAATAAAATAAGAAATATTCGCCCCTTGAGTAGAATACAAGGGTACAAGAATATAGGTTAAGGTAACTAGGGTGACAGAAAAAACGATCTCAGTTGATACAAACCACTTAGTAGCGCCACGTGACAGCATCGGATATGCATATAGCCAACTGGTAATTTTTATTACATCCCCAACAAGTTGGATAGCAAATAACTCTCTAGCCGCCCTAAATTCCTCGGTAAAAAGCAAACTGATTGCAATATCTCTAAAAAAATACACACCAAGCGCCATAACTGAAACAATAGGAACCATAATTTTTACAGTCTGGTTAATCTCAGTTCGAATACTTTTAACATCTTTTAGTGTTGATAATTTAGGTAAGTAATAAGTGCTTAACGCAATAGTAATAACACCAAGGTAGACTTCCGAGATCCGCCAAACGGCTTGCCATTGCCCTGCTGCCTCCCAGCCAACATGACTAATTAGAATATTTCTAATTCCAATTAATGCTATTGGCGCTGTCAAAGCAGTGGTCGAAGCCATTAGAACATAGTTACCGATTTTCTTTTTATGTTCTTTATCTACCTCCCCCCACCAATAGCTTAATTTAGTCCAAGGTTGGCGTAGAGCACTAAAAGTAAGAATTAATCCAATGAGCCCTGATTGGACTGCTGCAGCTGATAGCGCACCTTTTATGCCAAAATTAATTATCAATGTTATCATTAATATACATGAGAGGGCCGTCGATATTGCGCCTAATGCCACAAAACGTCGATATTGCTGATATCCATTAATTACAGAATTAACTAACGTACCAAGAGCTGCAATAGGTAATGACGCGGTGATAATCCAAATAACCCAAGCATAACTCGAGTTATTCAGCAACCAACCAGATAATTCATGCCCTAATAAAAAGCAGGTAGGCATTAAAATACACAGTATAACTACCAACCACCACAGGCTAGCTTTCCACCAAGGAGCACATGCCTCTATTCCTTCTTTTTCAAACTCAGCAGTATAACGAACAACACAACTGCTGACAGGAGCGTTCACAATACCATTAAGACTTATCACAATGCTCTGAATCTGGCCCAACATAGCCATTCCTGACGGGCCAGTATATATGGCAACTATCTTGGCAATAACAAACCCACATCCCATTTTTGCCAATGTCAATAACCCACTAAGAAGAGTTACTGAAAGTAGTTTTTTCATCCTTGATACTCATTTAGCGCCGTAATAACGGTTTGTACTTCTGTATTAGATAATGTTGGCCCCATCGGCAAACTTAATACTTTATTATGAATAGATTCAGTAATAGGCAAAGATCCTTCTCTGAGACCTAATTCCCGGTAGGCTTGCTGAAGATGTGGGGGAGTAGGATAATGAATTAATGTCTGAATCCCTTTATCTGAAAGATACTTTTGTAACTTATTTCTACTATCACACTGAATTACAAAAAGGTGCCATACATGTTCAGAAATCTGCTCAGGGAAATGAGGTAATAAAATCAATTCATTAGTGATACCAGAACAATAAATTTTAGCAATTTCCTGCCTTCTATTATTAGTTTCATCTAAATATTTTAACTTTACTGCCAACAACGCTGCCTGAAGCTCATCAAGTCGGCTATTTACGCCTTGGTAAAGATTTTCGTATTTTTTGTGTGAACCATAATTTCTCAGAGCTTTTAATGCATCTGCCAATTCATCGTTATTAGTCGTAATAGCACCAGCATCACCTAATGCGCCAAGATTCTTACCAGGATAAAAACTAAAACCTGCTGCATCACCCCACGCCCCTGCTTTCTTGCCATTGAAAAGCGCACCATGAGCCTGAGCACAATCTTCAAGAACAAGGAGTTTGTGTGTTTTAGCAATCTCCATAATTTCATCCATGGGACTAATCTGACCATAAAGATGAACAGGTAGAATAACTTTGGTATTCGATGTGATTGCTGCTTTTATAGTAGCGGGACACAAGTTGTAAGTTTCTGGATTTGGTTCCACTAAAACAGGAGTCAAGTTGTTTTCGGTAATAGCAAGCACAGAAGCGATATAAGTATTTGCTTGTACAATAACTTCATCACCGTCTTTTAGTTTCCCTAATTCTTTCCATGCTCTGAGCGTAAGAATAAGAGCATCTAAGCCGTTAGCAACACCGATCGCATGTTCTGTATTACAATAAGCTGAAAATTTTTTTTCAAACTCAGAAAGCTCATTTCCTGAGATATACCATCCTGATGAAATTACACGACTAGCCACTTCAATGAATTCTTTTTGATATCTACCATTTACATCCTTTAAATCTAAAAAATTTATCATTCTCTCAAATCCCACTCATAAAAGTCATGAACAATTCCTCGCCCACCGAACCCTTCTTTTTGAGCCACAAGGCCTTCATTAAGATAACTTCCAGCTTTCTCTGTAGAAATACCGAAGCTAAAATAACTGCGCTCAGAATATACATCGGTAATCAGGTAGCTAAGAATATAATCTAATGCACCATACTTTCTTCCCTCAGTACTGGAAGCAAGATATTGAGTATGGACTATATGCCCAAAATCATAAATTATACACCCGGCAATCAATTGACTAGATTTAAAGGCTACATATAATTTTATATTATCTTTAAACCTAGATGCTAATAGTTTTAACTCACTTATAGAATGGACAGGCTTTGAATCAAATTTCAAAAGGACATCACTTAATAAAGAATGAAAACCACTAAAGTCTTCTGAGCTCTCAATAACAACATCATTTTTTATTGCTTTTTTTATTACATTTTTCCGTGAATCAGAAAACTTAGGTCTGTTTTTTAAATCAATAACCGATGATAAATCTCGCCTAACTAGCGTACCATTATTTCTAAAGAGTGCATATAAATCTTCTTCAGCAGGATACGTACTAAAAACAGATGGAATACATTTGTATGTTATTTTTTCAAAACCTCTGTTAGCATAATATGCTTTGATTAATGAAAATATATCCAATACATCGTTTGCATGTAATGATTTATTATATATCAACCCACCATACGTCAATCCTGAATGACTAAAAATCACATTATCAATTCCATTTGCAGGAAAAACAGCAATTGGTTTTTCATTCTTGTATGCGATTATTGATTCATCTTTAAATCTATCTTCATGATATTTAAAATAATCAATCAAAAAAATAAACGTCCCATTTTTTGAATTTTCAACAACAAAATCCCAATCAAGATAATTATTTACGTCTAGTTTTGACAGTGAGATCATAGTGCTAACACTCTCCTTTCCATATAAAAAATTCCACATTTATAATCATAAACAACAAATCCCTTTTTATGGTAGAGCGCTATAGCTCTTTTATTTGATTCAACGACTTTCAATGTTAGCCTTTCTATACTTTTAACGTTCGCAACCTCTAACATTTTATCAATAATTACTTCACCTAATTTCATCCCCCAAAATTTTTTTTCCCCTATATATCCCCAATATTCAGCTTCAGTATTGTGAATGTTTTTTATCCCTGCAACACCAATTTTCTCGTCACCGTACACAACACCATAGATAATATAATCATCACGTTGTTTTAATGTATTAAAAAACTCATCTTGTTGTTCTTTCGTAAAAGATGGTGTCATTGTCATTTTTTTTATTTCTGGATCATTTAGCCATATCCAACTTAAGTCTAGAAAACTTCTATCGTACTCAATGAGTTTTAACATATTATTTCTTCACTTTGTGATAGAAAGAATAAATGCATCATAATCGCGAATATAGTCTGATTCATCGTAAGGCTGATTGGCTAATACCATCAGTACACAGTCTTCAGAAAAATCATACATTTCATGCCAAAAATGGGGCTCAATAACAACGCCTTGTGCTGGATTGTCTAATACTAATTCAACTTTTTCATTCCCATCATCTAATAAAAATCGACATGAACCCCGAACAGCAATAGCTACTTGTTCTAAGGTTTTATGAGCATGAAACCCTCGGCGAACACCTTCTTTAGTTTTAAACAAATAGTATACACGCTTAATTTCAAATGGAATGTTTTTCCCTTGCTCTAGCGCAACTAATGCACCACGGTCGTCACCGTATGTTTGCAGTTGTATAATCTTTACTTGCATAAATCAATTCCACCATTCTGCGCTAAGATATCTAAATATTAATCACATTGATTTTTAATTAGACGGATTGATAACTTGTAACTTTATCAAAAAATTTCAGGCCAGATGATGTACCCTAGAAAGGCAGTTTTCATCTCAGCCTTTTCCTTCTATATCTAAAATATAGAAGGCTAATTGAGTTATTATGAACCCCAACACTAAACTAAATCATGTTTTGCATTATCGGCGGGAGAAACGATTTCACGATCAATTTAAGAAATAGTTATTTATTGATATATCAGTTATATAAACTCAGCGTCAGGTAGTAAGTATCGAATAGATATAAACTCGACACTTACTACGGATAACTGCATATTTAAAATTACTAACTATTTTTCTCTGACTTATAGTCATAGGTATAGTAATTATAATTCCCATAACCGTAATAGCTAGCTGCACGTTTTACAATCGCATTCAGAATAACACCTTTAATTTCTGTCCCATTCTGTTCAAATCGACGAACACTCACCTCTATCTCTTTCAGTGTATTTACTTCAAACCGAGCAACCAAAAGAGAGGTTCCTGCATTACGACTTATAATTGCGGCATCAGTAACAGCTAGAATTGGTGGCGTATCTAATAACACGATATCATAATGTTCAGAAGCCCAGTCAATAAACTGAGAAAAACGGCTATGCATTAATAGCTCAGAAGGATTAGGTGGGATTTGCCCACGAGGGATAAAATCCATATTCTCTACAGCAGTTTTACGGACACTCTTCTCTACTGCCGTCTGTCCAGACAATATATCAGATAGACCATCCGTGCCATGAGTTCCCATCAATTCATGTGCGTACCCTTTTCGCATGTCACAATCAATGATCAATACACGCTGTCCTGATTGCGCGATAACTGCACCAAGGTTTGCACTGACGAACGTTTTACCAATTGCCGGGCTAGCCCCCGAGATCATCAATACATTATTCTTGGCTTCTATCATCGCGAAATGCAGACTAGTGCGCAGGCTTCTAATCGCTTCAATAGCAATATCAGCAGGGTTACCCACAGCCAGCAGCTCTGTAGAGCGGGTATTGCCTTTCTTTCCTTTCCCTAATAACGCTCTGTCTTTCTTCTGCTGCCATTCAGATAAAGGAACGCTGGCATAAACATTAATACCCATCTCCTCCAGTTGCTCTGGGCTTTCAATTCCTTTGTGTAAAAAAGTTTTCAATAGAACAAATACCGTTGATATCACAGCACCGATGATTAACGTAAGTAAAACAATAATAAGTTTTTTCGGTTTTACAGGCTTAAGCTGAAGTGCTGCAGCATCAATAATACGGACATTACCGACCGTACTCGCTTTGTTAATACTCAGTTCCTGCTGCTTATTCAGTAACTGCATATACACTTCTTGCCCTACATTGACATCACGCGTTAAGCGCAATATTTCCTGCTGAGTTTTCGGCATCACACCTACACGCTTATTGACTTTTTCTCGCTCTTCTTCCAACGTTTTTCGTTTTTCCATCAACGCACGGTAAGCAGGGTGTTCTTTGGTGTATAGTTTTGATATTTCGGCTTCTTTAAATGTTAATTCGTTAAGCTGAGATTCAACTGATACCATCGTATCAAGAACTGCTTTAGCTTCTAGTGACAAATCAACCGATTCATTCTTTTGCCGATAGTTGTTTAACTTATTATCCGCTTCATCAAGCGTCAACCGTACGTTTGGAAGTTGCTCTTTGAGAAACTCCAAACTTTTCCCTGCTTCTTCCGATTTACGTTCAACATTTTGTTGCAAATAATTTTTACTGATGCTATTCAATACTTTATTAGTTAACTCTGGATCTTCACCTTCATAACTTAGAGACAGAACCCCAGTATCTTTACCTTTATCAGCGACGGTGAGGCTGGTTAATACATTATTAATTGCTGTAATTGTATTTAACTTCTTAATACGAAAAACGGTGCCTTCATCTGCCTTAATATCACTAACTAATAAAGAAAGGCCGTTATTTTTTTCTATCTGCCCAACCTTTCCATTAAATTTTATAGAATCCCCTGCTTCGATTAAATAATTTTGGTCATCAATAACATGAAGGTTGATTGTCTCATCTTCCCATGATTTGGGAACTTCCAATCTCGATACTGCGATTCTTCCAGATTCTTCACCCATTAAACGAGCAAAGCCCTTACCAAAAACAGGGAAGTATTTTTGTTGTGCTACAATCTCCAAAGAAAGATCGTTAACCGTCTTACCGACCACCATACGAGATTTAATCAATTCAATTTCAGCAGCCGACTCCGGTTTCGCATCGGGCAACACGCTGGAAATATCTTTCAGCAAAGAGTTACCAGAACTTTGTTCCACCTGAACGAGCGCATCTGCTTTATAAATCGGCGTAGCAAAGGTTGCGTAAAGAATACCAATGATTGTGAAAACTGCAGTAACACCAATAATTAACCAACGGTTATCCAGCAATATTCCCAACAAATGACCCAAATCAATCTCATCCGTATTCGTTTCGGATGCTTTTACTGAAATTTTCTCTGCCATGGGTTTCCCTGACTTGTTAACGGCTTAATGCTTGCACCCATTTCTGGGCAGACTGCTCAAGTTGCAAGTAAACGAATTCAAATGCTTCACGACTTTTTCGGTATGGATCCGCAATCTCTTGCTGATTAAGCCAACGGCCAAACAGCATTGTCTTGCCTCGGACTTCTGGCGCAATACGGCACACACCATCAATGTGTCCTTTCTCCATAACCAAAATAAGATCATATTGTCGACATAGCGCTGAAGTCAGTTGCTGTGCTTCATGACCATCAAGAGAAAGATTATGCTGGTTCGCTACATCTGCTGCGACCGCGTCTGCAGGTTTTCCAACCAGCGCGCCTAACCCCGCGGATGAAATTTTTTTGCTAGGCAATGCCTGTTTTAATAACCGCTCTCCCGTAGGGGAACGGCAGATGTTACCTACACAAACAACTAATATAGAATCAAACATAGTTATCTCTATGGCCAGGTGCGAACTCGCAGACTACCCTCACTCAAATCGTTAAACGCAGAGATCGTCGGTGCAAGCTGTGAAATTAGGCGGTTCCAACGTGAAATTGGTGCAGTGGTGACATAAACCACATCATAAGGCTGAAGCTGGAATTCAGTCCCCATAACAAGCGAAGTGGCATCAGCAGCGTTGAGCTGATAGATATCCGCCAACTTTGGCCCTTGAGTTCCTCGAAGAGGACGAATAACAAACACGCCTGTTGCATCGGCCAGCGTTTGATCCATGCCTTCAGCATTTCCCAAGGCCTCTGTCAAAGTCATACCGCTACGGTCCATTTTGAACGTGCTTTGTTTCTTGACTTCGCCCATGACGAACACTTTCTGGTCATCATTACGGGGGATGTAAAGGATATCGCCAGGGTACAGTAGCGTATTTTGAGAGAGGTCGCCGTTTTGCATCAGCGCCTGAAGAGAGATGCGTTTTTCTCGACCATTATGCGTCAGCACAATATTACGCCAGTCTGCATCGTCACTTAACCCGCCAGCTTTATTAATCGCATCGAGAATGGTTAGTGGCACATTAGTAATAGACTGTTCACCAGAGGTTTTCACTTCCCCCGTCACATACGCCTTTTGAGAACGGAAAGCGGCAATACTTACATCAACCTGTGGGGATTCGATATAAGTAGCCAAGCGGGACGTAACTTCCTCACGTACCTCAGTAACCGTTTTACCTACAACTTTCACCTTACCAATATAGGGGTAGAAGATAGTGCCATCGGAATGCACCCAGTTCCCCGTATCTGCGGCGGTGCGGTATGTCCCTGCTGGCGTAGTGAGTTCAGGGTGATCCCACACGGTGACCATGATGACATCACCGATGCCAATACGGTATTCATACTGTTGCAGTTCACGCTCTAGCGCGGGGTTAGTTTGCGCAATCAGCGGTTTCGGGCGCATTTTATCCACTAAATAAGGCGTTAGCGGATAGACATTGACCAATTTATTAATATTAAAATCAGCGTCTTGCTGTTCAATAACCTCTTTGCCACTCGTAGAAAGATGGCTACCTGGAATTAAGGTACACCCGCTCAGCAAAGCGAGTGATACCATCATTGGTATCAATTTAAATTTGTGCTTTATCATCCTGTTCATGCCATCTTTTTGATTAAAAATCGTGCAAATCCCTACAAAATATTAAGTCATTATATAGGACGTTTAGTGAAGCAAACCTACAATCTAAAGCGTAAAAAATTGTTAATTTATCTGTTAGCGCCGTTGTTCCATTTTCTCCGCAATACTAAGCGTCTCATGATCGGCTCGCCTTATCCACGTCAGTAAGCGCCATATGCGTGTAATCGCCCAAAAATAGCCAACAAAAACGACAAGGAATGCGCTTAACATAACGGATTCGGTTATACCACTTAACTCACAAACAATACCAATAGCGGCCAAAGTCACTGCGACAATAATAATCGCCAAGAGCGATTGTCTTGGCGTTAGGCCTGCGCGCATCAATATATGGTGCAAATGCTCTCGGTCAGGCTTGAACGGGCTATCCCCTCTACGAACTCTACGTACCATAATCGTTACCATATCCATTAAGGGAATGGCGATTAACCACAGTGCTGTCACTGGGCGAATCACGGCCTCATTGCCTTGCGTAGCCAAAATCAACAACCAGATAACAGTAAAACCGATGAGAGTACTACCTGCATCCCCCATAAACACTTTAAATTTGGTTCCCCAAGGCACACCAAGGTTTAACAAAATATAGGGTAACGTCGCAGCCAATAAGCACAAACTCCACCGTGCAAGTTCGTGTCGCCCGTCAAGGTAAAAGACTACCGCCAAAGCACCAAATGTTACGCAGGAAAGTGTGCCCAGTAAGCCATCAATACCGTCAACCATATTAAAAGCATTGATCGCTCCCCACACCGCAAAAAGCGTAACCGTATAACCGAAAATTCCTAAAAGCAGTTCATAACCGAATAATATCTTGCCGAAGGACACCAGATATAGCCCTGCGTACATCATCAGACCCGCCACCAATGCCTGCAAACCAACGCGGGGAAGGACGGGAAGATCAAATCTGTCATCCAGCACACCGACTATCAGTAATGCCGTCGCACAAATCATATAGAGAGAGAAATGAGGGAGCCACTCTGGATCAAATGCATACATCACCCACAGGGCTATATAAATAGAAACACCGCCGACAAGCGGAATATGGCCGCTATGCCTCTTACGCTCGTTAGGTTTATCCACCAGCCCGACTTTTATTGCTACTTTTCTTGCTAAGAACAATGCAATAAAAGCACTCAGGAAGATCACCATGAATTCTTGCATTTTTGCACCATCATCAACCTGTTATGTGAATGTTTTGCTTTAGGCACGCTACCGCCCTTGGCTTATAGCTACCAATGCGCTGTCAAACAACGTATGGAACACCACCCTCTGGACAACCCCTGACTCCGTAAGCCCTCTGCTCATGTGTAAACATTCAAATTTTATGTTAATTAACTGTTTTGATTGACAAAAAAAATGAAAATTAAATGTATTTATTTATATAAATTTATCTAAATAAAAAAGCTAAACTCCCCCATAGTATTGGCGACGGCGTAAATAGCACAAGGGTAAGATGGCTTGGAAGAGGCTTTTCAGAATAAGACTACGCACATCCCTGTCGTAAAACCTTGCTAACTCGGCACATTATTCTATGCGCTGTATACCCGCTCTATCAAACAATAACGTGCGACACCTTATGCATCACTCTTAAAACCCTGCTTATTGTCTTTTTTTTAACCAACCAGACTACCAAGCTACATACTTTTCGGAGTCAAGAAAATGATAATGCCTATCAGATCATCTATCTGCTCGGTATTTGCCCATGAGACACTCTTACTATAAAGAATATCCCCGCAAATTCTGGTTCATCTGCACGCGCCCTGATACGCTATTAAGGTTACGTTCATTTAAAGGTGAAAAAATAGCTATGGAGTGGATCGCTGATCCAACGATATGGGCCGGGTTGGCCACGCTGGTTGTCCTGGAACTGGTTCTGGGCATTGATAATCTTATCTTCATCGCCATTCTGGCTGAGAAACTCCCAAAAGAGCAGCGTGACAAAGCCAGAGTCGTCGGTCTGTTACTTGCCCTGATTATGCGATTGGGCCTGCTGGCTTCCATTTCCTGGCTGGTGTCGTTAACTACCCCTCTCTTCACGTTTATTGGGCACACATTCAGTGCTCGCGATGTCATCATGCTGGTTGGCGGGTTATTTCTGCTTTTTAAAGCCACCATGGAGCTCAACGAGCGCCTCGAAGGAAAAGATGAGGAGCATCAAGCCCAACGTAAAGGTGCACGTTTCTGGCCGGTAGTCGCCCAGATTGTGGTACTGGATGCCATATTCTCGCTGGATTCCGTGATTACCGCTGTCGGCATGACTGACCATCTGCTGGTCATGATGTCTGCCGTGACGATCGCCATCTTCCTGATGTTGCTGGCCAGTAAACCACTGACCCGTTTTGTCGCTGAACACCCGACCATCGTTATCCTGTGCCTCAGCTTCCTGCTGATGATTGGTTTTAGCCTGGTGGCGGATGCGTTTGGTTACCACATTCCCAAAGGCTATCTCTACGCTGCGATAGGCTTCTCTGTACTGATTGAGATGCTGAATCAGGTTTCCCTGTTTAACCGCCGACGTTTTCTTTCTTCTTCTATTCCACTACGCCAGCGTACTGCAGAGGTCGTTTTGCGCATTTTGCGCGGCAACCATGAAGAAGCTGAGCTGGACAATCAAAACTCGTCGATGATTGCAGACAATACCCGGTCAGGTCAGGAAGTCTTCAATATTCAGGAACGCCGGATGATAAAGCGGGTATTGGGACTGGCTCAGCGAACTATCAGCAGCATCATGACGTCGCGGCATGATATCGAGTCGGTTGAGCTGGATATTACGCAGGAGGCGCTCGCTAAACTGTTAACCAGCAACCAGCACTCCCGACTTGTGGTAACTGACAGCAATACCTCTGACGAGCCGCTAGGCATCATAAATGTTGCCGATTTACTCCAGCAGCAGCTAAACCGCGAACCATTTAACCCACGTATTCTGATCCGTCAGCCACTGGTTTTCCCTGAGCAACTCTCGCTTTTACAAGCGCTGGAACAGTTTAGAGAAGGAAGAACGCATTTTGCATTTGTTGTTGATGAGTTTGGTTCGATGGAAGGGATTGTCACATTGAGTGACGTGATGGAAACCATCGCGGGCAACTTACCGCGCGAAGGAGAAGATCGCGATGCTCGCCACAGTATTCAGCAAAATGATGATGGCAGTTGGACCGTAAATGGCTATATTCCATTGGAAGACCTGACAATGTATGTTCCGCTGGCGCTGGATGCAAAACGTGAATACTACACGTTGGCAGGGCTGCTGATGGAACACGCGCAGCGAATTCCACAGGTGGGTGATACGCTATCAATCGATGGTTACCAGTTCACTATTTTGGCGGTGGAAAGCCATCGTATTGTGGAAGTCCACATCACCCCAAGCAACGAACCACAGACTGACTTTGAAGTGTGATGACATAGGCGTAGTGTCGTTGCCGACACCATATTCCTACTCACAGCCCCTTCCAAAACGGTAGGGGCTGTTACTATCTGTTATCAGGCAGGGATCATAATTTCAGTAGCAACCACCACCACGATCAGCCCAACCAGCACGGGAACCGATGTGCGCTTTACTACCTCAAACGGCGATATTTTCGCCATCCCAGCTACCGCAACCACTACCCCGGATACCGGAGAAATGGTACGGCCCAAATTGGAAGCCTGAAGCATCGGAATGGCAAGGTAGGCTGGGTTGATGCCCATTTGAGACGCCAGCTTTGGAATCAGCTCAACAAACGCATAGAACGGCGCATTGCCCGAACCGGTGGTCATCGCGGCCAGCATCGTGATGACCACCAGCACCAGCATAATCACCAACCCACCGCTGCCAAATGACTGCGCGAGGCCAATCAGTCCGCTGATAAAGCCAATCGTGCCAAGCCCCTGAGCAAAGACGCCGGCCGCGACCAACAGAATAACAACGCTAGAGAAGGCATCTGCCATGCCACGATAAGCGACATCCAACCCATCAAACACTTTTTGCGCATTGAACGAGCGAACAAATTCCAGCACTGCGGCCAACACCATACAGATAACCAGTACGGTGATAATGTGAAGCTCCGGCCCCCATTTGCCATCAAAGACCAGAACGCCCATGATCGGCGTAAACGGCAGAATGGCGTAAAAACGCGGGGCATTCGTCGTGATCTCACTGACATCCAGAATCTCATGTCTAACATTCGCTTTGTTGTCCAAATAGCGCTGCCAAAAGAAATGGGCAACGGCCATGCACACGATCGCTATGATGGAAATGGGCAGCGTAGCCTTAAAGGCGAAATCAACCAGTTTCATCTGCGATGCCTGCGCGGCAAGCACCACATCGCCCGATGTCGGCGACAGGATCAGCGCCACAGGAGAAGCGCAGATTGCAGCAGCAGCGCCACGGCTAATGCCGACGTTCACCATGACAGGGAACAGCGTTGCCATCAACAGCACCCCCAGCCCAGTAGCCGATGACACCGCCAGCGACATCAGACAAGCGACAAAATAGGCTGCAATCATCAGCAAATAAGGCGAGTTAATCATTTTAAGCGGGCGAGAAACCAGCTTGACGACGACATCATTGGCACCAATGTGGGTCATATACGCGGCGAAACCGCATAGCACCATAATCATCATGCCAAGATCGCCACCACGGCTCATCAGCAAAATTTTTACATATTCAACAATATCTGTAGCACTCCAGCCCGTCGCCTTTGCGCTGGCTGGCAATATATTTTTCCCCAGCATGGCACTGATAGCCAAGAGTAACAGGCCTCCCACCAACAATACGCCGGTCGCGGAATACCCTTTTATAATGTAACGACCGACCAGAATCGTTACAGCAACACCAATCAAAAGTTCGAGCATAGTGGATTTCAATACCTGAGTAATAAATTACCTGACAGAAATTTCCCGGCAGCGGAGTGGCTCCGCCCCGAAAATAGGGAGCGAAGTTTACTGCTTTAGAAAATAAAAAAAGAGAAAAATATTACTATGCCGAGTTAAAAAAGAGACATTGGGCACAAAGTTTGTCTGGGGAAGGGTGACAAATTAAGGGGATACATTAAGAAGAAGCCGCCGATTTGCTGACAGGAATCAGCAAATCGGCCTAGGACGCAGTACTTCTGGACATTAAAGACGATCGAGCAACTGCTTCAAATCTTTGCCCTTCTGGTTTTGCTGATTGTGGCTGGCCCAGTCATTTAAGCGTTTCTTCAGCTCGTCCTGTAGGCGCTTACGCAGTAATTGATCCACCTGTAACTGGTAATTCAATTTATCCCACTCGCCATAGATACGTAATGGGATCGCTGTGTTTTTCAACACGCTGACCAGTTGCTCATCACCCTGCCACCCCTGCGTGATAGAGACATTCACGTTGACATCACACGTCTGAGCCGGCAAATCGAATTGTCCGACACCGCTTAGCGACAGCAGCTCTGAGCGGCCATTAAGATCGGTAAGGCGCAACTTACCTGCGTTCAACTGTATTTTTCCGGTCAGTTGTTGCAGTTCGGTATAGCGCTCATAGCGTTCTTGACCGCGCACATTGCCGTTGCTACGTGCCACAGCCATTTGCACCATTTGCTGAATATTCAAGCCCTGCAAACGGACATTATTGGCTTGCAGCACCGCCGTTCCTTGCCACTGCTGGAGCAGAGCAGGCAACGCAAAGCTATTGCCGCTGAATTGTCCTGTCATCGACAGCTTCCCACTCGCCGTCTGGTTGGGTAGTTCAAAAGCTGACATCAGTTGAGAAAGTTCAATATCCTTGAGATCGGGTCGTAGCGTAATATTGGTTGATGATTTCGTCACAACTTTACTCGGCAATGAGAAATGCCCGCTACCCAGCTCGCCACTTAAGGTCGAAACATCGAGCAGCCCTGGCTGATTATCTGCCCGTAATATGAATTGGCGGATATCAAGGCCACGGTAAATCAGTGATGCGGCCTGTAGCGACAGACGCGCAGTGAATCGCTGTAAGCTATCTTCTGGCTTGGCCGCTTCACCTTCATTTGAAATGACGGGGGGGGATGGTTTAACAGCCACCGTAGGCGCGTTATTTTCTTTTACCGCCGCAATCCCCAGCAGAGAATCTAGATCCAGCTTCTCAGACAACAAATCCAGCTCGTAATGGGGAATATCACCCAGAGTCACACTACCTGCCCCCGACAACTGGCTGTTATTGGTATTGAGTGCAAGCTGGCTAAACGTGATTTTTTCAGGCTGCTGCTGATAACTGACCTGAACACTTCCCGTTCCACTGATACCGCTTGTCGGTATTCCAGCGCCCTGGAGCTGGTAATCCAGTTTGGTGATAGTGGCATTGACCTGCTGGGGGAAACGCAACAGATCGACGTCTGCTGCGAGAGAGAAGGCGATATCGCGCTGATCGCGGTTGATACGACTCGATAACTCGATGTTAATCTGGCGATCGCTGTTCTGCTCCATCGCAAGATTAATATCGCGAACATTAATCTGTTCATTATTACTGCGTTGCAGAATTAACAGGCTATCGGCGACTTTTATCTTATCAATATCCAAACGCCAGCGCCGTTCTTCGGATGGAGCCTGCGATCCCGCTGGAGCAATGGGCGCATTGTTGGCCTGCCTAGCTTCACTTTCCGGCGTCAGGCGAATAATAGCCCCTTTCAGCATCACCTGTTTGACTGCCAGCTTGTGCGATAGCAGCGGCCACAGTTGCACATCAAGGCGCATATTCTCAGCACTAACAATCGGCGCACTAGAGCCCGGCGCACTTAGTGACATACCGCCGGATAAAATACTCAGTTGCGGCCATACGTGCCAGCGCAGATCGCCGTCCAGTTGGAGGCGATAGCCGCTACGTTCCTCAACCTGCTTCACCATGTAAGCGCGGAAGTCATTGGGATTAACCAGTACGACCAAGGCCGTCATTCCTGCCACCAGCACCACAAGCAGAATTGCCAGCGTCGTCAGAAATCTTCTCATGCCATCCTCATTGCGAAACGCGCGACTGCCTGATTTTTACGTTACAGGCCTATTGCCAAACGCTCAGTCTTTATCGATCCGGCTCGCTACCGCACCCTGTTGATCTTTATATTTAGCATCCTGACGGCGGTTGTAGGGGCGAGCAGCCGGCCCGGAAAGAGGTTCAAAGCTCAGAGCGCCAATCATCATGCCGGGCCGTAACGCCAGCGGCAACTTGCCTGAATTATAGAACTCCAGCACAATTCTTCCTTGCCAACCGGGATCGATACGGTGCGCGGTGACGTGAACCATCAACCCCAGACGAGCTAGCGAGGAACGACCATCCAGCCAACCTACCAAATTATCCGGCAGCGTGACGGACTCAAACGTTACTGCTAGCGCTAATTCTCCCGGATGCAGGAAAAACGCTTCGCCTTCCGGCAAATTTATTTCATCACTCATGACGCGATCCAGCGCCGCACTGACTTCGTCTTTCGGGCCGCTTAAATCAATGAACGCCGCAGTGTGTCCGCGGAAGACGCGAAACTGATTCCCCAAACGGACATCAACGGTCGCGCCACTGATCCTCTCCGTTGGCGGGCGGGGCGTAATCACCAGTCGGCCATCATCCAGCCAGGCTTCAATGTCTCGGTCACACAGTCTCATCTTATTCTCCATTCGACACCGGTATCTATCGGATAAACCTCATCCATACCCGTATAACATCACGTTAGAGCGCATTAGCAGTACAACGTGAATCAGTCAAGGTATCCACTACTCAAAGAACTGGCTTATCTTGGCTTTCAAAATATCAATTGCAATACGGTTTTTCCCGCCGCGTGGCACGATAATATCGGCATACTGCTTAGAAGGCTCAATGAATTGCAGGAACATCGGGCGCACGGTTTTCTGATACTGCTCCATCACCGAGTCCATTGAGCGCCCGCGCTCATTAACGTCGCGGCGCATGCGGCGCAGCAGGCAAATATCCAGCGGCGTATCGACAAAGATAGAGAAATTCATCTCATCACGCAGACGTGCATCCGTCAGTAGCAGAATACCTTCCAGGATAATGACCTTTTTCAGCTCAATATGCACCGTTTCCTGCTTGCGGGTGTGCTCGACATAGCTGTACTGCGGGACTTCGATAGCCTGACCCGCTTTAAGCATTTGCAAATGCTTAATAAGCAGGCTGTGATCCATCGAACTTGGGTGGTCATAGTTGGTTTTTACCCGCTCTTCCATGGTCAGGTGGCTTTGATCTTTATAATAGCTGTCTTCAGATATCACCCCGATATGCTGATCACCAACCTGATCGCGCAATTCGCGATACAAGGTGCTGGAAATAAGACTTTTACCCGAAGCGGATGCCCCAGAGATCCCGATGATGACGCACTGGTGAGACTGATCAGTCATGGTATTAACGACCTGATTAACATAAATAAAAGAGAGGGGAATGCGCCAACAGGCGCTTTGACGTGTAATTATAGGGAGTTAGCCTCAGTCACGCCACCCTTTCCACGTATTGCGTCAGAGGAAACAAGGCACTGACATATTCAACAAGCCGGGACAATGCCCGGCATTGATAGAAGCGTTACAGCGCTCGGAAAGAAATTTCTCCAGGAATAGTATCACCCTGCCAGTAAAGCTGGGCGGCAACCTGCCCCGCCAGTTCGCGGTACAAAGCAGTAAATTCGCTGTCTGGCTGGCTGACTACCGTCGGTTCGCCGCGATCGAGGTCTTCACGCAGGGAGATATGTAGCGGAAGCTGGCCCAACAGAGAACAGTGGTATTTTTCCGCCAATTTCTGCGCACCGCCCGTACCGAAGATCGGCTCCAGATGACCACAGTTGCTACAGATATGGACGCTCATATTCTCAACGATACCCAGTACTGGCACGCTGACTTTTTCAAACATTGCAATGCCTTTCATGGCATCCATCAGCGCGATATCCTGTGGCGTCGTCACAACAACTGCACCAGTGACGGGAATATTCTGCGCCAGCGTCAGTTGGATATCCCCCGTACCCGGTGGCATATCTAACACCAGATAGTCCAGATCCGGCCAAAGCGTATCCTGCAACAGTTGCAATAACGCTTTGCTGGCCATCGGCCCACGCCACACCATCGCATTATCGTCCGTCACCAGATAACCAATCGAATTGGTTGCCAGGCCGTGCGCCATAATCGGTGCCATATGTTGACCATCCGGCGAAGTCGGGCGCTCACTGGCCGAACCCAGCATGGTAGGAATGGAAGGGCCGTAGATATCGGCATCCAGAATGCCCACATTGGCACCTTCAGCCACCAGTGCCAGCGCCATGTTGACCGCCGTGCTGGATTTGCCAACTCCGCCTTTCCCAGAACTGACGGCAATGATGTTTTTCACGCCCTTCACGCCAGCCTGATCGTTCACCCGGCGCAGCGTAGCGATATCGTGCGTCAAGCGCCATTCAACCGCCTTTGCGCCCGATAAACGTAATAACTCATCGCTAACCGTTTCTTTTAAAGCTGCCAAACCACTCAGCCAAACAAACGGCATCGTTAGTTCGAGGTGCAACACATTATCCAGCAAGGCACAATGGCGCAGCGCATTCAGTGTCGTCAGGTTATTTTTCAGTGTCGGGTGCTGAAAAGTAGATAAAACCCCGGTAACCATCGCACGTAGTGCTTCAGGACGTTGTTCGGGGACTGTCGCGTTCATTCCGGCTCCTTGAAATTCTCATATTTGACCGTTGAGACTGTGTATAGCATATCAGAGCCATCGCCCACTGACGCCCTTCGGCATCAAAAACGTGGAAACGCTACGCAAAATAGAATCTGCCATGTTGTTTCCTGCCGTTTTTACGCATGCCAGCGGTTTACGCAGCAAGGCGCTATCGGTTAACATCGATCTCCCTCTATTCACAAAAGAAAGCAAGTTCCCCATGACTCAAGTCGCAAAGAAAATTCTGGTAACGTGCGCGCTGCCTTACGCTAATGGTTCGATTCACCTCGGTCATATGCTTGAACACGTTCAGGCCGATATCTGGGTTCGTTACCAGCGAATGCGCGGCAACCAGGTTCACTTCATCTGTGCGGACGACGCCCACGGCACGCCGATCATGCTGAAAGCACAGCAGATGGGGATTGCGCCAGAACAGATGATTGCGGCAATGAGTCAGGAGCATCAACAGGACTTTGCCGGTTTCAATATCAGTTATGACAACTACCACTCTACGCATAGCGAAGAGAACCGTGAGTTGTCAGGCCTGATTTATCGTCGTCTGAAAGAGAACGGTTTTATTAAAAACCGCACGATTTCCCAGTTGTACGATCCAGAGAAAGGCATGTTCCTGCCGGATCGTTTCGTGAAAGGCACCTGCCCGAAATGTAAGGCGGTCGAACAATATGGCGATAACTGTGAAGTGTGTGGCGCAACCTATAGTCCAACAGAGCTGATCGAACCGAAGTCTGCGGTTTCTGGCGCGACGCCGGAGATGCGCGAATCAGAACACTTCTTCTTCGATCTGCCTGCGTTCAGCGACATGCTACAGGCCTGGACACGTTCTGGCGCATTGCAAGAGCAGGTTGCCAACAAGATGCAGGAATGGTTCGATTCGGGCCTGCAACAGTGGGACATTACCCGCGATGCGCCATATTTCGGTTTTGAAGTCCCTGATGCGCCGGGCAAATATTTTTACGTTTGGCTGGATGCGCCAATCGGCTACATGGGCTCGTTCAAGAACCTGTGCGACAAACGTGGCGATCTGAATTTTGATGATTTTTGGAAGAAAGACTCAGATGCAGATTTGTACCACTTTATCGGTAAAGACATCGTTTATTTCCACAGCTTGTTCTGGCCGGCTATGCTGGAAGGCAGCGGTTTCCGTAAGCCGACGAACCTGTTCGTTCATGGCTATGTCACGGTCAACGGTG
Organism: Pectobacterium wasabiae CFBP 3304; assembly: GCF_001742185.1. Classification (NCBI taxonomy): domain Bacteria; kingdom Pseudomonadati; phylum Pseudomonadota; class Gammaproteobacteria; order Enterobacterales; family Pectobacteriaceae; genus Pectobacterium; species Pectobacterium wasabiae. The sequence goes on along the minus strand of NZ_CP015750.1, from coordinate 3,447,229 downwards.
CCAAGATGTCTAAATCACGCGGCACCTTCATTAAAGCGGGCACGTACCTGCAACATTTGGATGCCGATTGCCTGCGCTATTACTACGCAGCCAAACTGTCTTCTCGCATTGATGACATCGACCTCAATCTGGAAGATTTCGTCCAGCGCGTGAATGCGGACATTGTGAATAAAGTCGTGAACCTGGCATCGCGTAATGCGGGTTTCATCAGTAAACGCTTTGACGGCAAACTGGCAGACACGCTGGTCGATCCTGAGCTGTACAAAACCTTCACCGACGCCGCCACCAGTATTGCGGAAGCCTACAGCAGTCGTGAATCCGGGCGTGCCATTCGTGAGATCATGGCGTTGGCGGATATTGCCAACCGCTATGTTGACGAGCAGGCACCGTGGGTAGTGGCGAAAGCCGAAGGTCGGGATGCCGACCTACAAGCCATCTGCTCAATGGGCATCAACCTGTTCCGTGTATTGATGACGTACCTGAAGCCGGTTCTGCCTTCGCTAGCACAGCGTACCGAAGCATTTTTGAATACGGAACTGAGTTGGGATGCGATCGCCGCTCCGCTGCTGAACCATCAGGTCAGTCCATTCAAAGCACTGTTCAATCGCATCGATCTGGATAAAGTCAGCGCAATGGTTGATGCCTCTAAAGAAGACATGGTCACCGCGCAAAAAACCGTATCCGGTCCGTTGGCAGACAACCCCGTGCAGGACACCATTAGCTTTGACGATTTTGCCAAAGTCGATATGCGGATCGCCCTGATTAAACAGGCCGAGCTTGTTGAGGGTTCTGACAAGTTATTACGTCTGACGTTGGATCTGGGCGGCGAAACGCGTCAGGTCTTCTCCGGTATTCGTGAGGCTTATCCCGATCCGGCTAAGCTGGAAGGCCGTTTAACCGTGATGGTCGCCAACCTGGCTGCACGTAAAATGCGCTTCGGCATATCGGAAGGTATGGTGATGGCTGCGGGTCCCGGCGGGAAAGATATCTTCTTGCTGAGTCCAGACAGCGGCGCACAGCCTGGCATGCAGGTCAAATAACAACCCCACCAAGCCGGATTCTTATCCGGCTTTTTTTTTGCAACAATTCCTCCACAAATACCGGTCGATCTCCCTCCAACAGCCTCGTTACTTTGCATAGTTTGTAACCATGAAATAACAAAACCGTTATGCATTACAATATATAACGAATAAAAAATATACCTCTTTGTAGGTGTAATGGGCATTTAAATACGTAAATTTTGATTTTGCGCAAAGCCCACATTTTATGTGTTGTTAAATTGCTCGCAACAAAAATGACACATAATTACACAGGGAAACTAATGCAACTCAATAGAAGAGGTTTCTTTAAAGTTTGCGCGGGAGGGATGGCTGGAACCACTCTCGCGGTATTGGGCTTTACACCCACAGAAGCAATGGCATCAGTGCGTCAATACAAATTGTTGCGAGCAAAAGAGACACGTAACAACTGTACATACTGCTCGGTCGGTTGTGGTGTGCTCATGTATAGCCTGGGCGATGGTGCAAAGAACGTAAAACCCTCCGTTTTTCACATTGAAGGCGATGCAGACCATCCGGTCAGCCGTGGCTCCCTTTGCCCGAAAGGTGCGGGCCTGGTCGACTACATCCACAGCGAAAACCGTCTGCTCTACCCGGAATACCGCGCGCCAGGTTCAGACAAGTGGCAACGAATCAGTTGGGACGACGCGATTGAACGTATCGCACGTCTGATGAAAGCAGACCGAGACGCCAACTTCCAACGCACCAACGCGAAAGGCGAAACCGTCAACCGCTGGTTGACTACCGGTATGTTGTGCTCTTCTGCGGCCAGCAACGAAACGGGTATTCTCGACCAGAAATTTGCCCGCGCACTCGGCATGGTGGCTATCGACTGTCAGGCCCGTTTATGTCATGGGCCAACCGTCGCCGCACTGGCACCAACATTTGGCCGCGGCGCAATGACCAACAACTGGGTGGATATCAAAAACGCCAACGTCATTATCGTGATGGGCGGCAACCCGGCAGAAGCACACCCGGTGGGTTTCAAATGGGCCGTTGAAGCAAAAACGCATAACAATGCGAAACTGATTGTTGTTGATCCGCGCTTTAACCGCTCCGCTGCCGTTGCCGATCTTTATGCTCCGCTTCGCGCAGGTTCAGACGCTGCTTTCCTGCTCGGCATCGTTAACTACCTTATTACGAACAATAAAATTCATCGCGAATACGTGGTGTCTTACACCAACGCCAGCTTGATCGTGCGTGATGATTTCAGTTTCGACGAAGGGTTGTTCAGCGGTTACGACGAACAAAAACGCCAGTACGACAAATCCAGTTGGCAGTATGAGCTTGATGAATCCGGTTTTTCCAAGCGCGATAATACGCTGTCCCACCCGCGCTGCGTCTGGAATCTGCTGAAAAAACACGTTTCCCGCTATACGCTTGAAATGGTGACGTCCCTGTGCGGAACCTCAGCCAAAGACTATGAAGAAATTTGCCGCACGCTGGCCGAAACTTGTGTGCCAGACAAAACGGCAACCTTTATGTACGCGCTGGGCTGGACGCACCACACCAACGGTGCACAAATCATCCGTGCAGCAGGTATGATCCAGCTTTTGCTGGGCAATATTGGTATGGCGGGTGGCGGTATCAACGCCCTGCGCGGTCACTCCAATATTCAGGGTTATACCGACCTCGGGCTACTGACGACAAATCTGCCAGGCTATATGCCCCTGCCGTCAGAAAAACAGCCGGATCTGAAAACCTATCTGGGACAAATCACGCCAACCGCCGTACTACCCGATCAGGTTAACTACTGGAAAAACACGCCAAAATTCTTTATCAGTATGATGAAGAGCTTCTATGGTGATAACGCACAGGCTTCGAATAACTGGGGCTATGACTGGTTGCCGAAGTGGGATCGTAGCTACGACGTTATGGTGCAAACCGAGCTGATGGTCGAAGGCAAAATGAACGGCTACATCGTTCAGGGCTTTAACCCTGTTGCCGCGTTTTCCAACAAGAACAAAGCGACCGAAGCACTCTCCAAACTCAAGTATATGGTTGTCATCGATCCGCTGGTCACCGAAACGTCCACGTTCTGGCAAAACTACGGCGAATTCAATGATGTTGATACGAAGTCCATTCAGACTGAAGTTTTCCGTCTGCCTTCTTCCTGCTTTGCCGAAGAAAATGGTTCTATCGCCAACTCGGGCCGCTGGTTGCAATGGCACTGGGCGGCGGCTGAGCCACCAGGAGAAGCCCGCCACGACGGGAAAATCCTCGGCAAACTGCTGATGCGCCTGCGTGAACTGTATAACGAAGAAGGTGGTGCTTATTCCGATCCGTTGATGAACATCAATTGGAACTATAAAGACCCGGAAGATCCGTCACCGGAAGAAATCGCCCGCGAAGCCAACGGTATGGCGCTGGCGGACATTTACGACGACAGCGGTAAACTGATCCTGAAAAAAGGCCAGCAGCTTGCTGATTTCTCACAACTGCGTGATGACGGTACAACGTCAAGTTTCTGCTGGATCTACGCCGGTAGCTGGACGGAAGCCGGTAACCAGATGGATAAACGCGACAATGCTGATGCCGGTCTGGGCTGCACACCAAACTGGTCATGGTCCTGGCCACAAAACCGCCGCATCCTCTACAACCGCGCCTCCGCCGACCTGCAAGGTAAACCGTGGGACAGCAAGCGTAAACTGTTGGAATGGAATGGCAAGAAATGGCAAGGCATTGATGTGCCAGATTTCGCCGCCACCGTGCCGCCGGGCGCAGACACAGGGCCGTTCATTATGCTACCGGAAGGTCTGGCGCGTCTGTTCTCCACAGACAAACTGGTAGATGGGCCATTCCCTGAGCACTATGAGCCGGTCGAGTCACCTATCGGTACTAACCCACTACACCCTTCGGTGATTTCCAGCCCGGTGACGCGCCTATTCGCCCGTGATGCGAAGACTATGGGCACCGCAAAGGATTTCCCTTACGTAGCCACAACATACGCTATTACGGAGTTGTTCCGCCATTGGACGAAACACGCGCGTCTGAATGCAATTGTGCAGCCCGAGCAGTTTGTGGAGATTGGCGAAAATCTGGCGAAGATCAAAGGCATTAAAGCAGGCGATGAAGTCAAAGTCTCCTGCCAGCGTGGCTACATCAAAGCCAAAGCGGTAGTAACCAAGCGTATCAAAACGCTGGAAATTGCCGGACGCAGCGTGGAAACCGTTGGTATTCCCTGCCACTGGGGCTATGAGGGAACCACGCGTAAAGGGTTCCTGGCTAATACACTCACCCCGAGCGTCGGCGACGCTAATTCACAAACGCCTGAATATAAAGCGTTTTTGGTTAATGTAGAGAAGGTGTAAGGGTAGCCAACTATGTCAATGCAATCACAAGATATTATCAAACGTTCGGCCACCAACGGCTTTACACCGCCTCCGCATGTGCGTAATGACAAAAGCGAAGTGGCAAAACTGATCGATGTTACCACCTGTATCGGCTGTAAAGGCTGTCAGGTGGCCTGTTCAGAGTGGAACGACATTCGTGATGAAGTCGGCCATAACCTCGGGGTTTATGATAACCCCGCGGATCTGAGCGCAAAATCCTGGACGCTGATGCGCTTTTCCGAAGTGGAAGAGAACGATCGTCTGGAATGGCTGATCCGTAAAGATGGCTGTATGCACTGTAGCGATCCTGGCTGTTTGAAAGCCTGTCCTTCCGCGGGAGCAGTCATCCAGTACGCCAATGGTATCGTCGATTTTCAGTCTGAAAATTGTATCGGCTGCGGCTATTGCATCGCCGGTTGCCCGTTCAATATTCCTCGTCTGAATAAAGAAGATAACCGCGTCTATAAATGTACGCTGTGCGTCGACAGGGTCAGCGTTGGGCAAGAACCAGCCTGTGTGAAAACCTGTCCAACAGGCGCTATTCGTTTCGGTACGAAAGAAGAAATGAAGCATCTGGCGGAAGAACGCATTGCCGACCTGAAAAGCCGTGGTTACGAGCACGCGGGTCTTTACGATCCGCAGGGCGTAGGCGGTACGCATGTGATGTATGTTCTGCACCACGCAGACAGACCATCGCTCTATCACAACCTGCCGGATGACCCGCAAATTTCTACGCCAGTCAATCTGTGGAAAGGCATTCTGAAACCGCTCTCTGCGTTAGGGTTTGTCGCCACGTTCGCCGGGTTAATGTTCCACTACATTGGTGTGGGTCCAAACACCGAGGAAATGGAGCATGAAAACGAGGGAGAAGACAAAGAAGGGGGAGACAAACATGAGTAAACCAAAAATGATTTTGCGTACCAAGTTTATCGATCGCATCTGTCACTGGATTGTGGTGATTAGCTTTTTCCTGGTCGCACTCTCAGGGATTGCCTTGTTCTTCCCGACCCTGCAATGGCTGACGCAGACATTTGGTACGCCGCAGATGGGACGTATTCTGCACCCGTTTTTTGGCGTGCTGATCGTCATCTGCCTGATTCCGATGTTCTTCCGCTTTGTTAGTCATAACATTCCGAAGAAGCGCGATCTGCCGTGGTTTCTCAACATTATTGAAGTGTTGAAAGGCAATGAACACGAAGTGGCTCAGGTGGGTAAATACAACCCAGGCCAGAAAATGATGTTCTGGAGCATCATGGGGCTGACGCTGGTTCTGCTGATCACCGGGGTTATCATGTGGCGTCCTTATTTTGCTCACCTGTTCCCGATTGATATCGTGCGCTACGCCATTCTGATTCACGCGGCCGCAGCTATCGTGCTAATCCATGCCATCTTGATCCATATGTATATGGCATTCTGGGTTAAAGGTTCGATTAAAGGCATGATTGAAGGCAAAGTATCCAAACGTTGGGCGAGTAAGCACCACCCGCGCTGGGCGCGTGAAATGGAAGAGAAAGAAACGAAGAAATAATTCATTCTCTCTTCACTATACCTGCTCCTTAAATGCCCGCCTCGCGGGCATTTTTCTTTTCACTCGCAGTCAGTACGAATCGTTATAACTTAAATCCAAACGTCATAACTCTCCCCTCTTTCTCAGCTATCGCTCGACGGCTATGATGCAGTATTATTTTTAAATAGACATCCAGACATAAAGACAGCTATAAAGTAGTGACGCAGACAACATAACAATACTGTCATCGACACAACATCAATTTATAAAACGCCATGGAGCTGATAATGAAGAAATTTACGCCTGCCCTGCTTGCACTGAGCTTACTGACAGCATTACCAGCACTGGCGAATCAGAACGCCACCATTGCCCCTGTTCCGGCAGCGATCGCCAATCATAATGGCCCGGTTCGTGTCGCCGTTATCCGTAATCTGGGATCGGATGACAACACGACCCAGTTCGTTTCCGGCGTGCTCGAAGAAGGCAAAAAATTGGGCTTCAAGGTCAGCACGTTCCTAAGCAACGGCGATGATGCCCGTTTTCAAGATTTCGTGAATCAGGCGATTAGCCAGAAATATGATGGCATCATCCTGTCGCAGGGTCGCGATCCCTACTCTACCGATTTGATTAAACGCATCGTCGACAGCGGCATTGCCGTTTCCGTGTTTGATACCGCCGTGAACGGCGAGATTCCAGGTGTGACCGTCACCCAGCAGGATGACGCCTCACTCACTAACGAATCACTCGGCCAACTGGTAAAGGATTTCAACGGCAACGCCAACATCATCAAACTGTGGGTCGCCGGCTTCCCGCCGATGGAACGCCGTCAGCTTGCTTATCAACAAATCCTGAAAGCCAACCCTGGCATCAAAGAGCTGGAATCAATTGGTGCCGTGTCTTCTGACGTACAGGGCGACACTGCCAATAAGGTCGGCGCAGTACTGGCGAAATATCCTAAAGGCAAAATCGATGCGATCTGGGGCTCGTGGGATGCCTTCAGCCAGGGTGCTTATAAAGCTCTGAAAGAAAATGGCCGGACTGAAATCAAACTGTACAGCATCGACATTTCCAATCAGGATTTACAACTGATGCGCGAAGCAAGCAGCCCGTGGAAAGTCAGCGTGGCCGTCGATCCTAAATTGATCGGTAAAGTGAATCTGCGTCTGGTTGCCAACAAGATTGCCGGTGAACCGACGCCAGCAACCTACGAGTTCCGTGCAGCCGCAATTCCACAGGCACTGTTAGCCAGCCAGCCGGGTGCAGTCAACGTCGCCGGATTGGCAAAAATCATCCCAGGCTGGGGCCATACGGATGATTTTATCGCACCATGGTTTGCTACACTGGAAGCCAAACAGGCGAAATAATACGGAGATAACTTATGGCCTCGACACCTCTGCCCACACCCGATTACAGCCACAATATGCGGCTGATTGGACACAGCGATCAAGGCGGCAGACCCGATGGCGTGCAGGTAATGGTCCATCGCGGCTACGCTTACATCGGGCATATGGTTTCACAAGGCGTGTCGATTGTGGATGTGCGCGATGCCAAGAATCCGAAGCCAGCGGGGTTTATTGCCGCCCCGCCCGGCACCTGGAATATCCATCTGCAAACCCACGATGACCTGCTACTCGTCGTCAATGCACGCGACTTATTTGCCGACGCCAGCTTTGCTGAGGAAAAGGTCTATTACACCCGCTCCGTCGCCGACACGGTCAGTACCAAACAACAAGGCAAAAGCTGGAGCGCCGGATTACGGATTTTCGATATCTCGACGCCGGATAAACCACGCGAAATCAGCTTCCTGCCACTAGACGGCATCGGCATTCACCGTATCTGGTACGTAGGCGGGCGATGGGCCTATGTCTCCGCGTTGCTTGATGGCTACAGCGACTATATCTTTCTGACTATCGACCTAGCCGATCCGCAGCGCCCGGAAGTCGCTGGCCGTTACTGGTTACCCGGAATGCACACCGCTGGTGGGGAGACCGCAAGCTGGCCAGAGGGCAAACGTTATGCTCTGCACCATGCCATCATCAGCGGCGACACCGCCTACGGAAGCTGGCGAGATGGAGGGTTGACGCTGCTGGACGTGAGCGATCGCACCAACCCACAACTCATCAGCCACCGCAACTGGAGTCCACCGTTTGGCGGTGGCACACACACGGCGCTGCCGCTGCCGGATCGCGATCTGCTGATCGTGTTGGATGAAGCAGTATTGGATAATCAGGAAGATGGCGAGAAGTTGATTTGGGTGTTCGATATTCGTGAACCGAGCAATCCAGTGAGCATCGCCACCTGTCCACAGCCAAAAGAGACGGATTACGTGAAGAAAGGCGCACACTTTGGCCCACATAATCTGCATGAAAACCGGCCTGGCAGTTTCATCAGCTCATCACTAATCTTCGCCACTTATCAAAATGCCGGAGTGCGGGCTTACGACATCAGTAACCCGTATCAGCCGAAAGAAACGGGCGCATTAGTGCCTGCGGCACCAGCCACAATGGTCGATAAACGCCCCGGTAGACCGCAGATTATTCAGTCCTGCGATGTGTTTGTTGATGCCGATGGCATCATCTACAGCACGGATTACAACGCAGGTTTGTCGATTATCGAATATCGGGGCTAAGCTCCCTCGCATCATCTTCCCCCCTACGCGTGGCATCAATATGCCGCGCCTGTTTTCATACTACTGTCATTGTCGATTTCTATAGTGGCTAACCTTACGGCTTATTCACCATGACCCAAAAAGGAATCGTAATGAGAACGTATCACCGTTTCCCCCTCCGTTGGCTAACGCTGGCACTTTTCACACTTCTGGGATTGAATCATTCATTTGCCACGCAGACATCGGCAGCCACTGCCTCTCCGGCTGAACTGGCGGGCCACGTGGTTATACCCGTAAAATCTTTTATTCCCGCGCCCAATGATGCCCCTGCGGACATGAAAGTCAGCGGTAAATACACGACAGGCTCACGCGTCACGGCGTTAAACAGCGTGCCGGCAAAATCGGCGGATCGACTAACGGGGCTTGCACTTCCCGTTGAAGGACAACCGCTGCAAGGCCATTCCGGAATTAAACACATGCCTGATGGCACCTATTGGGTGCTGACAGACAACGGTTATGGCACCAAAGTGAACTCCCCCGATTCACTTTTGTACCTGAACCACTACCAAATGGATTTTAAGAACAATACCGCCAGTCGACTGGAAACGGTATTCCTGCACGATCCCGATAAACGTGTGCCGTTCCACATCGTCAACGAAAGCTCAGACAAGCGTTACCTTACCGGTGCCGACTTCGACCCGGAAAGTTTTCAGTTTGCAGATGGCAGCTTATGGGTTGGTGAGGAGTTCGGCCCTTATCTCATCAAAGCGGACCTGACAGGAAAAGTACAAGCGGTATTCGATACCTATGTTGATGGCAAAATGGTGAAATCGCCAGACAATGCAACACAACCTTCCCCCGGTACGCCAGGCGGCAAACCGAGCTTTCAGGTGTCTCGCTCGAAAGGTTTTGAAGGCATGGCGGTCTCAAAAGATGGTTCAAAACTGTACCCACTGCTGGAAGGCGCATTATGGGACAGCGCACGCCAAGAGTATGAAAATATCGCGGGTAAACGTTATCTGCGCGTTCTGGAGTTTGATGTTAAAAAACAAATCTGGACAGGTCGTAGCTGGCAATACGTGCTGGAAGATAACCAGAACGCGATCGGCGATTTCAACATGATTGACGATAGGCAGGGGTTAATCATCGAACGTGACAGCAACGAAGGCACAATGGACAAAGCCTGTCAGGCAGGTGCAACCACCACGGACTGTTTCAGCGCACCGGCCCGCTTTAAGCGAATCTACAAAGTGGGGTTCTCAGATGACAATGTGGGTAAACCTGTCGATAAATCAGCTTACCTCGACCTCATGAACATTCAAGATCCCAACCATCTGGCACGTAAACCGCTAACGCAGGGTGTATTCACCTTCCCGTTTATGACGATCGAAAACGTCGATGTTGTTGATGCCCACCATATCATCGTCGGCAATGACAATAACTTCCCATTCTCATCCAGTCGTCAGCCCAATGCGGCGGATGATAATGAGTTTATACTGCTAGACGTAAAGGATTTTCTCACCCAATAAGCCATTATGCTCCCCTTCATAGGGGAGCATACCGACTCAATCCAGCGCCAGCACCGACACCCACATTGGCCCTTGGCCGACGGCGTAACGTGCCAGCGGTTGCAGATCGCCCGTGTGCTGATCGATGTGATACACCTCGATGTGCTGAGATTTCTGCCCTGCTGAAATCAGGAACTCACCGGTATGATCGATATTAAAACCACGCGGTTGCGTTTCGGTCGGCTGATGGCCGGTCAGTGTTAACGAACTACCATCTTCAGACACGTGGAAAACGCTCAGTAGGCTGGCAGTACGATCGCTGATGTACAGGAAGCGGCCATTCGGCGTGATGTGAATATCTGCCGCCCAGCGCGTATCGCTGAAACCAGCAGGCATGGCGTCCAGCGTTTGCACTTTCTGCACGTCGCTGCTGGCTGCATCCAACTGATACACATCTACCGAGCTGTCCAGTTCATTCACGCAATAAGCAAAGCGCTGATTCGGGTGGAAAGCCATATGGCGCGGACCCGCCCCCGTTACCGTTGTCATTTCTGCTTGACGATGTACGCTCAGTTCACCTGCCGCCGCCAGATCGTACAAACGAATACGGTCTTCTTTCAAACACGGAGCCCACACCACGGAATTGGTTGGATCGATATTGGTAGAGTGACACCCTTCCAATCCATCCAGTTGCTGAATCGGCTCGCCGACAATGCCGTCAGCATCAATCGGGCTAACGCTAACGCAAGCGCCGCTGTAAGACGCGCTGAACAGGAAACGTCCGTCGTTATCGGTCGACAAGTGCGTCGGGCTACCCGGCAAAGAGGCGACACCCGCCTCCGTCAATTTACCCTGCGCATCAATACGATAGCTCAGAACCCTGAAATCAGGACGAACCCCGACATACAGATGGCGCTTATTCGGCGCAATCACCATCGGCTGAACCTGTCCCGGCACTTCAACGGTTTGCAATAATGTCAGATTTCCTTGGACACCGAGCTGCCAAACATGGATTTGCTGGCTTTCCGGGCTGGCGACATAAACAACTTGCTGCATCGTATTCTCCTTAATTTCACTCGAATGTGGTGGCGCAGGAAGGCTCAAAAGAGGTAGAGGTTCATTGAAAGGATAGCGAACTGGCTCAACCTGACGCGCGGTATACCATAGATGACCAATCACTCTATTCTACAGTGACATTGCAAGGCTACTATTGATTTACGTAATGACTGATTTAGCTAACGGGCGTTGATGGTGCAGCAATAATGAATGGCCTTCACCAGCGGTGAAGGTATTCCAACGCCAGCACAGGAGCCACTGTCCATGATTGGGCAAGTGAAATCACATCAGCAAGAAGTTATCGAACATGCATTAGCGCATCAATTGGTAGATAAAATAGAAGCGATTTGTCAGCGTGAAACACGCTGGCCTAAACGTGTTGCGCTGATGGATTCATGTAAAAAGAATCGTTCTTTACCACATCAAGGGATTTCATTTTGATCATATTTTGCTGATTTCAGTTCTTTTACATTCTCAGGCCAGTCATCTAGTAATCTAAAAAGCATCTTCATTTAATCATTCCTGTTACCGATTGTTAAAATATGATCGTGTTATCTTTTCCTGATTTTTACAGTGCTACTGTTTTATCGACTACCACACAGTTTCCGTCCCATGTGGATCGATAAGCAAGCGGCGATAACGGCACATTATTGATTGTTGTTCAATATTTCAAAATATTTCCCCGCTAATTACGTTGCTAATATTGCACAAGATTTATCAGACATCTTTTTTAAGATGAGCTTTAGAACACTAGCCTTGGCGTATATCTGACTATACTCCAACGAATACGCGCTACCTATCGGTGCGTTAAAAACACCATCAACTGATGGAACTAGCCTTGGGAAACAGCTTACGATTAATAAACACTCACTCTTTTTTATTGAATGACATAATACCGCCTGACATTTTTATGTATCCTCCGGAGATAACCACTTTATTTTTTGTTGACAAGTTTTTGATGTATTATTTTATTTTTTAATGTTGCTAAATTAACGCATAGCATTTATGATTAATTCGATAAATAACCATCAGGATAATAAATCATGAGTGAAGCTTTAAAAGTATTAAACAATATTCGTACTCTACGTGCTCAAGCGCGTGAAATCGATCTGGCAACATTGGAAGAAATGCTAGAAAAACTTACGGTCATCGTTCAAGATCGCCGCGAAGAAGAAGCCAGTACACAGCAACAAAATGCTGAACGTCAGGCTAAAATTGATGCGCTTCGTGCTCAACTTCTTGAGGATGGTATCGATCCGTCTGAACTTCTCGGTACCCCTTCGGCTAACAAATCAACAAAAGCCAAACGTGAACCTCGTCCTGCCAAATACAAATATGTTGATGAAAATGGCAATGAAAAGTTATGGACTGGTCAGGGCCGTACTCCTAAAGCGATTGCTGCGGCGCTTGAGAGCGGTAAAAAACTGGAAGATTTTGAGATCTGATGAACATATCAGCCTGCTATCCTGTTTACTACAGGGTTGCAGGCTGAATAAAGATTCATGGTTCTGAATCTTTAAATAATGAACGACCTTGATATTCTTCGCCAACGCTTTACGAATTTAATACTTCCCTCTGACGTTCCGTCATTAGCATCTGCTGGGTAATACCATTACCATTCGGATGTCACACTCTTTTTTCAAAATCACTACCTTCTGTATGATGATGGGCAACACGTGGCTAAACGAAAGTTCAGAATCACCAACTTGAAGCTTACAACAAAGCTCTCATTAAGCGCAGTTCCATCACTTTTTGGCTTGATGAATCAGGATGAAACCACCATGTGATAGCATCAACCTCTGAATTTAAGACTGGAGCGTGTCACGCTATTCAGGACGAGTCAGTACATAATAAAAAGCCCCATGATAAACATGAGGCGATGATGCTATGGATGGGTGGTCGGTTTTCTGACTATTGATATGTGTTCTTTACTCTATCGGATCGGTGTAGATACGACACCCAAATGGCCGCCCAAATGAAAGTTCTGGCGATGTCTTTAGGTATGCCAGAGTCGACCGCTAAAGCCTCGCTGGGGGCATCCCTAAAAATAAATAAGGGGATACAATATACCTAACCAGAATAAGCAAAGGAAAAATAACACCGATAATCAGCTTTACAGATATTACGGTGCCAATAACCTTTCTCTTTAAAAGAAGAAATCCAGCATAAAGCAAAACGGCGCCAGATAAAAAATCTACCACTCTGTCAGCCATCTGAAAATTCTGAAATCCAGAGTGATATATTAACTCAGGGCTTTCTCTTTCAAGGTCTTTCCACTCTAAGCCTCCGATGCTAACTAAGATGTGCAATACCCCACCAATAAAAATTATTATTACTAAAAACCTAAGCCAACCCGCAACGCCAGAAAGCGACTTATCTCTAGTCATGTTAATCCCCAAATGCTCTACTTAAACCCAGCGATCAGTCTGGCGTGGTATCACCAGATTCCTACCAGAAACGCCGATTCCCGTCTTTACGTGCTCGGTTTTTCATTCGCCGCAAATAACCGAGTGACGCCTCTTCCATCGTTTAGTTATAGAATGCATGATCAAATGCAGCTTTGGTATACCAGAGGTTCATAAAGTTAACGCTGGGGGCATTACCTGGGGTCACATTAACAGCATCAATGCCAGTGAAAAGCGGAGTTGGTTAATTGAGGGTTTTGAGGCCGAATTTTGCCGGAACGAAATCAGAAACGAAAACGGGCTAGCCTAAGCTAACCCGTTGAATTTTTTTTGGCGGAGGAGTAGAGATTCGAACTCTAGAACACTTTCGCGTCGCCGGTTTTCAAGACCGGTGCCTTCAACCACTCGGCCACTCCTCCGCAATGACGCGCACTATAAACAGTACGCCGCGCGTTGTAAAGCGACGTTGTGGTCAATTGCTTAAAAAATAGATGATAACCTGTTGAAAGCATAGAAAATAGACAGTGGCATTGTCAAACCGTCCATTTATCCTCATTTCTCCTCGCAGCGCCGACGCTTCCTCATCACATGGCGTGAGACACATTTATCCCATTGTTGTCTGTCTATTTTTCGCCGTGTCCTTTATCGTAAGGCTCATTCGATACCCACCTTTTTATTTGCGAGACAACGATGACCTACCGAGTAATTGCGCTTGATCTTGATGGTACTCTGCTGAATCAACAGAAAAAAATCCTCCCCGAATCCCTTAGCGCACTCGCGCTAGCCCGTCAGCAAGGCATTAAAGTGATGATCGTCACGGGACGACACCACTCAGCGATCCACCCTTTTTATCAGGGATTACAGTTGGATACGCCTGCGATCTGCTGCAACGGCACCTATGTCTATGATTACCAGCAGGGCCGAGCATCACATACCAATCCACTCTCTGTCGAACAGGCAAAAAATGTCATCGCACTGCTAGAGGAATTTGATATTCATGGCCTGATGTATGCTGATGACGATATGTATTATCAGTACTCTACGGGACATGTGGTTCGCACGCTGGCATGGGCTGCTAACCTGCCGGAACAGCAGCGCCCTCGTTTTGCACAGGTGGAAAATCTGCTGCGCCAGACGGAAGACTCCCACGCCATCTGGAAATTTGCGACCACGCATACCGATATCCCCACGCTGAACCATTTCGCCGCAGAAGTGGAAAAGCAGCTTGGGCTGGCCTGTGAGTGGTCATGGCAGGATCAGGTTGATATCGCCCAAACCGGCAACAGCAAAGGTAAGTTGCTCCAGCAATGGCTTGGCGAACAGGGCATCAGTATGAAAGACGTCGTGGCATTCGGCGATAACTTTAATGATATCAGTATGCTGGAAGGCGTTGGATTGGGCGTTGCCATGGGCAACAGCGCCGATGAAATCAAGGCGCGGGCCGATCTGGTGATTGGTAGCAATGAAGAACCCAGCATCGCAGAGGTTATCCGCACCCGCATTCTGGCATAACCAATAATGACGCAATCAGGCCTGTTCCTGATTGCGTTCGACTATCAAACTGACTTACAGCGCGCTGCCCAACACCTGTCGCAGGTAAGCTCCCGCCCCCATTAATCCCGGCTGTTCATGGGTAATCAGGTACACGGGGATATCCTGCATATAGCCTTTAAACCGCCCTTTATCTTCAAAAGCAGCCCGAAAGCCAGAGGCTTTAAAAAACTCCAGAAAGCGCGGTACGATACCGCCAGCAATATAAACGCCGCCGAATGTGCCTAAATTTAACGCCAGATTGCCACCGAAGCGTCCCATAATGACGCAGAAGAGCGATAGCGCACGCCGACAATCCACATCCGTATTATTGACGGCTCGTTCGGTAATATCTTTCGGCTCCAGCGCCTCCGGCGTGCGGTCATCAGACAGAACCACAGCACGGTAGATATTCACCAGCCCCTGTCCAGACAGCAAGCGCTCAGCAGAAACATGCCCTAACGATTGGCGCAAAACAGAGAGAATGTTGTCTTCTTCATCGCTATTCGGCGCAAAATCCACATGCCCACCTTCACCCGGCAAGCTGATCCATTGATTGGCAACATGAACCAGATGAGCAACCCCCAGCCCGGTACCTGCGCCATACACGGCAACAGGCTTACCCGGCACCGGTTCCCCACCACCGAACTGGAGCAAACTCTCACGCCCCAGCACCGGAACCGCCATGGAAACGGCGGTAAAATCGTTGATGACCTCAAAATGGCGTAAACCCAGACTTGCTTTCATTTCAGCAATGGAAAATGCCCAGGTGTGGTTCGTCATCGCCACCCAGTCGCCGGTAATCGGGCAGGCAATCGCGATACAGGCATCCTGCACCGTGGCTTGCCGAGAATCGAGATAATCACGGATTGCCCCTTCCAGAGAAGGAAAATCCAACCCAGAATACGTTTCGATTTGCGACAATCCGCCCGTTATGGCGTCACACAGTGCCAAACGCGTATTGGTGCCACCGACATCGCCCACTAAAACAAAGTGCGTCATTCTTTTTTTCCCCTCAAGCAAAGCAGATACCCGATCATTGCGCGAAAACAGCCCGTTACGCCATGGCTATATAACTTTCTAGTGATAAGGATCTCATTTATGGCTAAAAGCTGCGGTTAAGTTAAAAGTAATCGATTACATTCTTAAAACACAAATTGTAATCGATTACTTTTAAGAGGGATACCGCATGGTTTCTTCATCTGAAAACACAGCTACCAAATCGTTACAGCCGGCCTTCGTGGTTCCCAGACTGTCGCTCATGATGTTCTTAGAGTTCTTCATCTGGGGTTCATGGTCAGTCACCCTTGGCCTGGTTATGACACAGTATAATTTGGCCGCCATGATTGGCGACGCCTTCTCTGCGGGGCCGATCGCCTCGATCCTTTCTCCATTTGTACTGGGCATGGTGGTTGACCGCTTCTTCCCATCGCAAAAAGTCATGGCGCTGCTGCACCTCATCGGCGCCGTCATCCTATGGTTTGTACCGACCGCGTTGATCAATGAAGATGGCTCACAGCTACTGATCCTGCTGTTCGCCTACACGCTGTGCTTTATGCCAACGCTGGCATTAACCAACAACATCGCGTTCCATAATCTGACTAACAGTGAGAAGAGCTTCCCGGTTGTGCGGGTCTTCGGCACCATCGGTTGGATCGTCGCCGGTGTCTGCATCGGGACAGCGGGCATCTCCGCAAGCGTCAATATTTTCTACGTCGCTGCCGCGTGTTCTGCCATTCTGGCAGCCTACAGCCTGACGCTGCCGCATACGCCAGCGCCAGCAAAAGGCTTGCCACTGGCAGTACGCGACCTGTTCTGCGCTGATGCGTTCGCGCTGCTGAAGAAAGGCCACTTTCTGGTATTTGCCATCTGCGCCATGCTGATCTCCATCCCGCTGGGCACCTACTATGCTTACACCGCCTCCTTCCTGAGCAACGCGGGTATCAGTGACGTCAGCACTGCCATGTCGTTTGGCCAGATGTCAGAAATCGTCTTTATGCTGATCATCCCACTGCTGTTTAGAAAGCTGGGCGTAAAATACATGCTGTTCATTGGCATGGTGGCATGGTTCGTGCGCTATGCCCTCTTCGCCATGGGCGTGAATGAAGAAACACGCTGGCTGCTCTACATCGGCATCCTGCTACACGGTGTGTGCTATGACTTCTTCTTCGTCATTGGTTTCATCTACACCGACCGTATCGCTGGAGAGAAAATCAAAGGTCAGGCACAAAGTCTGGTGGTTCTGTTCACCTACGGTATCGGCATGCTGCTGGGCTCACAGGTTTCCGGCGCGATTTATAACCGTCTCTTCAACAACGGCACGTTAAACGCCCCCGAAATCTGGGCGACGTTCTGGTGGATCCCTGCGGTTGCTGCGGCCATTATCGCCGTCATTTTCCTCTTCTCCTTCAAATATAAAGAAGAGCGCACCTAACCATCTGATACGGATTATTTAAGGAGAAAACAGGATGAGGTCGCCTATGGCACCTCATCCTTACACATTCTCCGCTACTGCTATCGCAATCAGTGCAACGGTATTCATGGCCACCGCCCCGTTGCCAAAGGAGGTAATAATGAAAACGTTAAAAGGACCGGGTATTTTTCTCGCTCAGTATATTGGCGATCAGGCTCCCTTTAACACGCTGGAAAATCTGGCGCACTGGGCAGCCGAATTGGGCTTTAAAGCGCTGCAAATCCCCTGTAACCATCCGCATATATTCAATCTCGCCACCGCCGCCGACAGCCAAACGTACTGTGATGAGGTAAAAGGTCTATTGGCACAGCACGGGCTGACTATCAGCGAACTGTCGACTCATTTGGAAGGACAGCTCGTCGCCGTTCACCCTGCGTATGACGATGCATTCGACGATTTCGCCCCACCAGCCTACCGCCGCAATCCACAAGCTCGGCAACAGTGGGCCATAGCAGCAATAAAACGGGCAGCAAAAGCCTCTTCACGTTTGGGGCTCAACGCACACGCCACATTTTCCGGCGCACTGGCCTGGCCCTACTTTTACCCCTGGCCACCGCGTAAAGACGCCCTGATTCAAGAGGCCTTTAAAGAGTTAGGCCGACTGTGGACACCGATCCTCGACTGTTTTGACGAGCACGGCGTAAATGTGTGCTACGAGCTGCACCCCGGAGAAGACTTGCACGACGGCGTAACCTTTGAACGCTTCCTTGATGTCGTCAATCACCACCCGCGTGCCAACATTCTTTACGATCCGAGCCATATGCACTTGCAGCAGATGGACTACCTTGGCTTTATCGATCGCTACCATGCACGAATCAAAGCGTTCCATGTGAAAGATGCGGAATTTACCGCTTCCAGCAAAAGCGGCGTCTATGGCGGCTATCAGTCATGGGCAGAACGCGCCGGACGCTTCCGTTCACCGGGGGATGGTCAGATCGATTTTGGCGCTATCTTCAGCAAACTTGCCCAATACGATTACGACGGCTGGGCGGTACTGGAGTGGGAATGCTGCCTGAAAGACAGTAACTGCGGGGCGAAAGAAGGCGCGGCGTTTATCAAGCGCCATATTATTCCCGTCGCTCAGCGCGCTTTTGACGATTTCGCCGCCACCAGCGACGATCGTCCATTGGTAAGAAAAATGTTGGGATTAAAAGAGGAGAGCGCAGAATGATCCGCGTTGGCATTATTGGTTCCGGTTTTATTGGCCCAGCACATATAGAAGCGATTCGTCGCCTCGGCTTTGTTGACGTGGTAGCGCTGGCAGAAAACTCGCTGGATGTCGCTCAGCAGAAAGCCCACCAGTTGAATATCCCTCACGCCTACGGCAGTGTCGCTGATTTGTTAAACCATCCAGATATTGACGCGATCCACAACTGTACGCCAAACCATCTCCATGCGGCGATCAATAAGCAGATTATTCAGGCCGGCAAGCACGTCTTTTCGGAAAAGCCGCTGTGTATGACCAGCGAAGAAGCGCGTGAGCTGGTGGCGCTGGCGGAAGAAAAAGGCGTTGTTCACGGCGTCAGCTTTGTCTATCGCCAGTTTGGCATGGTCCAGCAGGCTGCCAGCATGATTAAGCGCCAGGAGATCGGCCGACTTTTTGCGGTGCACGGCGGCTATCTGCAAGACTGGATGCTGCACGACACTGATTATAACTGGCGTGTTGAACCGGAGTACGGCGGCATTTCCCGTGCGGTAGCTGATATCGGCTCGCACTGGTGCGACACGGTGCAGTTTATTTCCGGTCGGAAAATTGTCGAGGTTTTCGCCGATTTCGCCATTGTCCATCCGATCCGAAAATCCAATCGGAACGGCGCAGCTACGTTCTCCTCATCCGATACACCACCGGAGTACGACGAAAAACCGGTTAAAACCGAGGATTACGCGACCGTGTTGCTACGTTTTGATGATGGCAGCCGCGGATCGTTTACCGTTTCTCAGGTCAGCGCTGGCCGGAAAAACCGCCTGACGTTTGAAGTCAATGGCAGTGAACGATCGCTGGTCTGGGATCAGGAAACGCCTCAGCAGCTATGGATTGGCCATCGTGATAAGCCAAATCAACTGTTGTCGGACGATCCGGCGTTGCTGAATCCAGAAGCCGCCGCCGCCGTCCATTTCCCCGGCGGGCATATCGAGGGCTGGCCGGATGCGTTCAAGAATATGATGGCGAATTTTTACAGCTATCTGCGCGATGGCAAGCAACCGGGCGTCGATCCGTTCAATTTTGCTACCTTCTACGACGGTGCGAATATCATGTTTATCATTGACGCCATCGTGCAAAGCCATCAGCAACAAATGTGGGTGAAGGTCGCCAAATAAGGTATCAGAGCCCATGATATTCATCCCGCAGGGGCGATGCCTGCGGGATGCAGCCAGAGATATTTATGGTAATCTGCTCAGCCAAGCATAAGTAGCGTGAGTGCCTTCTGAATTATGTCGATTCAAAAAATAGCACGGATAGCTGGAGTCTCGGTCGCCACCGTTTCACGGGTGTTGAACAACATTGGCACCGTGAAGCCGCAAAACCGGGAACGTGTTCTCAATGCGATAAAAAGCAGCAATTATCAGCCGAACTTACTGGCCCGACAGCTACGTACCGCGCGCAGCCAGATGTTATTGGTCATGGTTTCCAACATTGCCAACCCCTTCTGCGCCGATGTGGTGAAAGGCATTGAGGCGGAAGCGGAAGAAAATGGCTACCGCATCCTTCTGTGTAATTCAGGTGCCGATATCGTTCGCGCCCACTCCAGCCTGCAACTACTGTCCGGTAAAATGGTCGATGGCGTGATCACCATGGACGCTATTTCGACGCTTTCTGCGCTTCAGGACATGATTGGCAACGCGCCTTGGGTCCAGTGCGCCGAGCATGACGATACGTCGGCTATTTCATCCGTTGGTATTGATAACGCAGAAGCATCTCGTTTTGTGATTAATCACTTTATTGGCAAAGGTCGCCGCCGTATTGCCATGATTAACCACGATATGAATTACCTCTACGCCCAGCAACGAGAGAAAGGTTATCGCGATGCTCTCGCGGAGAATGCGTTTGATTATGGCAAAGTAGAATACGCCAGCGCGTTGAGCTACCAGGGTGGAAAAGCAGCAATGAACGAGCTACTTAACGCCCCGGATCGGCCAGATGCCGTTTTTGTGGTGTCCGATACGCTGGCCGCCGGCGCACTGTCGGCAATCGGCGAGGCGGGACTGAGTGCGCCGCAGGATATTGCCGTCATCGGTTTCGACGGCTCGGAGCTGGGCTACATCACTTCTCCCCAGCTCAGCACTATTCAGCAGCCGTCTGCGCATATCGGCAGAGAAGCCGTGAAACTGCTATTGCAACAGATCGACCAGCCTGCCAGCGCAACAGAAAAGCGCTTACTGGAATGGACATTTGTCGAGCGGGCATCCAGCTAACTCACGCTATATTCACCTTTCGCGATGCTACTTCTGACAACCTGCGGCCAGTTTACCGCAGGTTGATATTTCTGTTTCTTACTTACTTTTCACCTTGCTCAGCTTTTCATATAGCGATTGATAGGCAGCAGAAATAATGGCCTGTGGATCTTTCGGCAAGTCATGCTCAGCAACAAACCAGTGTGTACCCGCTTTAGCCGCCGCAGGGATAATCTCTTCCCACGCCAAAATGCCCTCCCCCGGTGGGGCAAAGTTCATTTCATCATCGCGGATACCGATGGAAGTATTGTCTTTCGCATGAATCGAGTAGATACGGCCTTTGTACTGGCGCAGAAGGCGCGCAGGATCCTGCCCCCTCGGGATACCCAAGCGACATCCATTTCCAGCATCAGGTTCTCTGGCTCTGCGGCATCTAACATAATTTCCAGCGCCGTTTTACCGCGATACTTCTTCATCTCAAAATTATGGTTGTGATAAGCCAACTGCATGCCCTGCTTCTTCAGTTCACGCCCCAGATCGTTCATTTCCGCACCAAAGCGCTGCCATCCCTCTGCGCTATTCGGTCGGTCTTCAACATTGAGCCATGGCACGATAATCATGCGGTTGCCTATCGCCTTGTTAAAGGCCACAACCTCAGACAAGTTACTTTTCAGCTCGCCAAACTGGACATGCGCCGCAATGGCTTTCAACTGATATTTTCCCAGCAACCCCTTCATTTCTGGCGCACTAATACCGTGCGTCCCCACTAACTCAACCGCCTTAAAGCCAGCGTTGTGCGCCATGGAAAATTGCTCATCAAGCGTACTCACGCTACGCAGCGTATACATTTGCAACGCGATTTTCTGATTTTCTGCTGGACGCTCGGCAAGCGCCAGACCTGATGAAACCATCAACAACAGTGGTATCGCAAACGCACGGCGCAACAATGTCATAGCAGGCATGTCCTTCTCCTATTTTTATCCCGTAGCACAGGTGAAAACAAAAAGTAATCGATTACTTTTTATGATGAAAAAATAATAACGCGGGGATAATTTATCTGACTACCCTGTTCATACGGTAGGAAAAACGAATTGAAAATCACTCTCAATATGTATTCTGTTACCTTAGTCACAGAATACTGGCGAAATTAACGCGGTGAATAGAGCGATATGGAGCACTTCCCTATCGCTCAGCCTGTGTTTACGCCGTAATCGACACGCTCTTAATCTGCGCATAGAGCGCTTGCCCTGGATGAAGCGCGAGATCGTCCCGTGCCCACGGCGTGATACGGGACCACAACGTCTGCTGGCCGATCGCAAGCTTCACTTCAACCTGTTCATCGACATCAATGCACTCCACCACGCTGGCACACAGTACATTACGAATACTGCTTTTTTCTGGCGGCTGTAGCACCAGAGAGACATCGGCAGCATTCACGCGAATACGCAATGCGGCATCCTGCGGCAACTCGACTTTACCGACCCACACTTGCTGGTCGCCTAATGCCAATGCCGTCATGGCGTAATGCTCATGCTGAGCCAACACGCGCGCACTGAGAATACTGCTTTGCTCGTCTTTTGGTAACCAAGGACGTAGTGCGCTACTTGCCCACACCTCCTCCAGCAAACCTTGTGCTTTCACTTTGCCTTTATCAAGCACCACAACATGATCGGCTAACCGGACAATTTCTTCCAGACTGTGGCTAACATACAGAATCGGAATATTGACCTCTTTCGCCAGCCGTTCTAAATACGGCAAAAGTTCACGCTTTCTCGGCAAATCCAGCGACGCCAGTGGTTCATCCATGAGCAACAATTCCGGCGCAGTGAGCAACGCCCGACCTATCGCAACACGCTGCTTTTCTCCGCCAGACAGCGTCAGTGGATAGCGGTTCAGTAAATGTTCGATACCCAGCAAATTGACGATGTCATCAAACTGCGATGCCATTTTTTCAGCCATACCGTAGCGCAAATTTCCACGCACGCGATAATGCGGAAACAGGCGGGCATCCTGAAACACATAACCGATATGTCGTTTTTCTGGTGGGAGGAAAACACGCTGCTGCGTATCCACCAGCACATGATCATTAAGCACAATCCGACCGCCATCGGGCCGAGTCAGGCCAACAACCGCGTTGATCAGTGAGGTTTTTCCTGCTCCAGACACGCCAAAAATAGCGGTAATACCGTTCGCAGGCAGTTCAGACTGAACATGGAGTTCGAGGCTACCCAGTTGTTGATGAAAATCGAGTTGTAGCATTATCCCCCCAACCGCTTGCGGCTCCAGTTTGTTAGCCATTCCGATGCCATCAGCGCAGCCAGCGACAAGACGATGGCAATAATACATAGCCTTGCTGCATCAGCCTCCGCACCGGGGGTTTCAATCAGGGTATACATCGCCAATGGTATAGTTCGGGTTTCACCGGGGATATTAGAAACAAACGTAATGGTTGCACCAAATTCGCCCAAAGAACGAGCAAACGCCAATACGGTTCCAACCACAATTCCGGGAAAAGAAAGAGGTAATGTGATGGTGAAAAACACGCGCCAAGGCGAGGCACCCAGAGTTCGGGCAGCTTGTTCCAGATGTATATCGACGGCATCAAGCGAGAGACGAATCGCCCTGACCATTAGCGGAAACGCGACTACCGCAGACGCTAACGCGGCACCGCGCCAGCTAAAACTAAAGCTGAAGCCGAACCAGTCATAGAGCCAGGAACCGATTACGCCACGTTTTCCCATCGCCACCAATAGCAAATAGCCAATGACCACAGGCGGCAACACCAGTGGCAAATGGATAATGCTATCCAGCAACGATTTACCGGGGAACCGACAGCGCACCAAAATCCACGCCATCAGTATCCCAAACGGCAAGCTGAAAGCCACAGCCACAACGGATACTTTGAGGCTCAGCTCAATAGCCTGCCATTCATAATCACTCAGCATCGTTAACGCGGTGCAAAGCCGTAACGTTTAAACACTGCTGCTGCTTCCGGGGTTTTCAGGTAGTCATAAAAGCCGGTAACCGCAGGGTTTTTATGCTCTTTTACTACCGCCATCGGATATTCAACAGGCTTGTGGCTCGCGGCTGGGAACGTACCAACAACCTTAACTTTGTCGCTGGCAACCGCATCAGAACCGTAAACAATACCCAGCGGCGCTTCTTCACGCTCAACCAAAGCCATGGCCGCACGCACGTTATTAGCTCGCGCCATCAGCGGGGAGAGTTCATCCCAAGCTTTCAGATTCTGTAAGGCTTCTTTAGCATAAATGCCGGCAGGCACATGATCAGGGTCACCAACGGCCAGACGACCACCTTTCAACAGGCTTTTCCAATCGGTTTTTTCATCAATGTTGATATCTTTCTGCGCACTCGCCTTCGGCGCAATCACTACCAACTCATTGCCCAGCAGCGTGTGACGCGTGGCGGTATCCATCAGGTTTTTATCCTGCGCGTAGTCCATCCACTGTTGGTCAGCGGAGATGAACAGATCGGCAGGTGCACCTTGTTCAATCTGGCGCGCCAGCGTTGAGGAAGAGGCATAAGACGCCACGACAGCAACCTTTTTCTCTTTCTGATACTGCGCAGCGATCTCCTGCAACGCATTGGTGAGTGATGCCGCGGCAAACACTGTGACTTTATCTTCTGCTGCTGCGGGCAGCACCATTCCTGCACTGAGGGTCAATGCGGCAAACCATTTTAACCATTGCTGCTTCATTCTTGTCTCCTGACAATTATCGTTGTGTAAATAATGATATAACGAATCATGAAGCGGTGTCATGTGCTTTAAAGAGGTAGATTACCCGTCATACTTCAAGTTGCATGTGCGTTGGCTGCGCTACTCGGCACACTGATGTGTGTCTCGCCCCGTTGGGGCCGCTGCAAGCAGCGTTCAAATCTGCCTTTGGTAGATTTGTCACTCACCCGAATCACTTACCTGAGTAAGCTCATCGGGATGAAATGAGAGACATCCTGTCTCTCACCGGAGGCCAGCCGCTGGCTGGTCAAATTCGTTCCCGACAAATTTGTCCTTCCCTTGCCGCCTGCCTGAAACTCGAATTATTTAGGGTATATCTAGGGGGTAGAAAAGCAATGTCCGGCAAACGCCGGACATTAAAATAGAAAAGGATCGTGAATCAGTGCTGGTTCTTTGCGCGCTGACCGTCAGAATGACCAATGCGGGACAACACGTTAAATACTTCGCCCAGGCAATAAATTGAGCCCATAATCAGCACCATCATCACCGGAACCATGGCAACTGCAAACAGCAGGCTCTTCAACAACTCCAACATGCTTACCTCACTTATTGCAACGGTAACGCTACTTTAGCCCGTCTCTACCCGTCATACTTCAAGCTGCTTGTGCGTTGGCGCCCTTGTTCACCTCAGTCACTTACTTGTGTAAGCTCCTGGAGATTCACGCGGTTGCCGCCTTCACGCAACCCGAATTATCTAGGGTACAATGCGCTATTTCACTGTAAACCGAGATCGTCGTAATTGTGATGTAGTCTACCGCAGTAAAAGAAAATAGTGCGTCTATTTGTGCGATTTGCCCCTGATGAAGAAAATAGCGACAATACAGAGAATTAAACTCACCGACGGTGCTCTCACTATGCAGGCTGAAATTCTTCTCACCCTGAAACTCCAACAGCGTTTATTCGCCGATCCGCGGCGTATTGAATTGCTCAAGCAAATTCGTCATACCGGTTCAATCAGCCAGGGAGCCAAACTGGCAGGGATTAGCTACAAAAGCGCATGGGATGCCATCAATGAGATGAACCAACTGGCCGAGCAAACCATCGTCGAGCGTATGACCGGCGGTAAAGGCGGTGGCGGTGCGCAACTCACGCGTTATGGCGAACGTCTTCTCCAACTGTACGATTTGCTCGCACAGATTCAGCAAAAAGCCTTTGATGTATTGCAGGAAGACGGGCTGCCGTTGGATAGCCTGCTGGCAGCTATCGCGCGTTTCTCACTGCAAACCAGCGCACGTAACCAGTTTTTTGGAACCGTGCTCGCACGCGGTGAAGAACAGGTACAACAACACCTGGATATTTTGCTCGCCGATGGTAAAACAACGATCAGCGTACTGATTACGCAGCAAAGCGCGGAACGTCTGCAATTACAGAAAGGGAAAGAGGTACTGGCACTGATTAAAGCACCTTGGATCGATGTATACGCCGCCACCTCTACCGTGCCCGCCGTTGATAACGTCCTACCGGGGCGGATTCAGACCATTCAGCAGGGTGTGGAGAACAGCGAACTTTTGATTACGCTCAACGGAGGCGAAACCCTGTGCGCCATGGTGCCGAATACCTTACTTGAGCAACAAAAACTACAGCAGGGAACGGACGTGAAGGCCTGTTTTAATGCCGACCGGGTCATCATCGCCACGCTTTGTTAATCGCGCGGGAATACCATAGGCCACTGACTAAGGATAGAAGATGTCATTGTTGAAAATCACGCAGGGGCTATTTCGTCTCAGCGATACCCGCATGCTGCGTCTGGACGAACTGACGCTTGAACAAAACCAGTGCTGGGCCTTTGTCGGGGCCAATGGAAGTGGTAAATCGGCACTGGCGCGGGCGTTATCGGGCGAGCTGCCTCTCTTGAATGGTGAACGCACCACAGGATTCGAACGTCCTATTCGTCTGTCGTTTGAACAATTACAAAAACTGGTTTCCGACGAGTGGCAGCGTAATAATACCGACATGCTGAGTGAAGGCGAAGATGACACCGGGCGCACCACGGCAGAAGTGATTCAGGATAGCCTCAGCGATCCCGCACGTTGCCAACAGTTGGCACACCAGTTTGGCATTACGCATTTGCTGGAGCGTCGCTTCAAGTACCTCTCTACGGGGGAAACTCGGAAGGCGATGCTTTGTCAGGCGCTCATGCCTCACCCCGATCTGCTGATCCTTGATGAGCCTTTTGACGGACTAGACGTTGCTTCCCGCCAGCAGCTTGCCGATGAGTTGCGGAAACTGACAGACAGCGGCCATACGCTGGTGCTCATTCTCAACCGCTTTGACGACATCCCTGATTTTATCAACCATGTTGGTGTGCTGGCAGACTGTACGCTGACCCGCGTTGGCGAGCGTGAAGCGATCCTCTCAGAGGCGCTGGTGGCCCAGCTCGCTTTTAGCGAAAAGCTATCTGGAAGTTCGCTGCCAGAACCCGAACATCCGCTTCAATATATGACACTCCCCACCGATGAAGCACGCATTCTGCTGCGCAACGGCGTGGTACAGTACAACGATCGCCCTATTCTTCACGAACTAACGTGGGAGGTCTTGTCCGGTCAACACTGGCAGATTGTCGGGCCAAATGGCGCAGGAAAATCGACACTGCTCAGCCTGATTACCGGCGATCACCCACAAGGCTACAGCAATGACCTCACCCTATTTGGTCGTAAACGCGGCAGCGGTGAAACCATCTGGGATATCAAACGCCACATCGGTTATGTCAGCAGCAGTTTCCATCTGGACTACCGCGTCAGCACTAGCGTGCGTAACGTTATCCTGTCTGGTTTCTTTGACTCTATCGGTATTTATCAGGCTGTCTCCGACCGTCAGCACCATCTAACCGAACAGTGGCTTACCCTGCTTGGACTCAATGGCGCTATTGCCGATACGCCGTTTCAGTCGCTTTCTTGGGGTCAGCAACGCCTGACGCTGATTGCTCGTGCATTAGTCAAGCACCCCGCTCTGCTCATTCTTGACGAACCCTTGCAGGGGCTCGATCCGCTCAATCGCCAGTTGGTACGCTGCTGGCTGGATATCTTGATTGGCGAAGGGGAAACACAGCTACTCTTTGTCTCCCACCACGCGGAAGATGCGCCCGAGTGCATCACACACCGGCTCACTTTCGTTCCGTACAACGACATCTATCGCTACCAGATTGACGAGTTATGTAAATAACGCTTGAAAACAGGGATGATAACGCTACCACAAAATAAAATGTAGGGTAGAAGACCAGGCTCATTTACACTATAGCCTACGCTTCACTGAGTTTATTTGTAAAAAAATCATCGATAACAGAGGCGGATTCTCGCTGTAGATCACCTTTTTCAGTATCTAGCCATGTTATTTTGCAGCATTGCGATAATAGAGGTCATTATGAACGTTCTCATCACTGGTGGTAGCGGTTACATAGGGAGTCATACTTGTGTACAATTGCTGGCAGCCGGGCACACTCCCGTCATTCTCGATAACTTGTGCAATAGCAAGGCTAGCGTCGTTAAAACCATTACACGTTTAACCGATAAATCGCCCATTTTTTATCAGGGAGATATCCGCGACGGCGCACTGCTGGACGACATTCTCGCTAAACATTCTATTGATTCTGTCATCCACTTTGCTGGCTTAAAAGCGGTGGGGGAATCCGTGCGTGAACCGCTGAGTTACTATGACAATAACGTCAACGGTACGCTCGTGCTGGTTGAGGCGATGAAGAAAGCAGGCGTGAAAAATCTGATTTTTAGCTCTTCTGCCACTGTCTATGGCGATCAACCACACACACCTTATCAGGAAAGTTTCCCAACGGGACACCCTGCTAGCCCTTATGGCCGCAGCAAGTTGATGGTTGAGCAAATCCTGCAAGACTTACAGCATGCCGAGCCAGAATGGAGTATTACGCTGTTGCGCTATTTCAACCCAGTTGGCGCACATCCATCTGGTGAGATGGGCGAAGATCCACAGGGTATTCCCAATAATCTGATGCCGTACATCGCTCAGGTTGCTGTCGGGCGTCGCGACTCGCTGGCGATTTTCGGTAATGACTACCCTACCGTTGATGGTACTGGTGTTCGAGACTACATCCATGTCGTCGATCTGGCCGACGGCCATATCGCCGCCATGAATACCCTGCCAAACCGTGCGGGTGTGCACATTTACAACCTCGGAGCAGGCGTAGGCTACAGTGTATTACAGGTTGTGGAAGCTTTTAGCCAAGCCTGTGGTAAACCACTGCCTCACCATTTTGCTCCGCGTCGTCAGGGCGATCTACCTGCTTATTGGGCGGATGCCGAACGTGCGGCGAAAGATCTTAACTGGCGAGTCACGCGCTCATTAAAAGAAATGGCACAGGACACCTGGCGCTGGCAATCCAACCACCCTAATGGGTACGAAGAAGCATAACGACGTTTTTTCACGTCGAGTGACAGAGTAAGGGAAGAGAAGCTGATTCAGACCGTCGACAAACCCATTATCACCGCTCGGCGTACTTTGTCAGCAAACTGATTTCAGCCGCCTTCCCCAGCATTACATGCATCACCACCCTCTATCTTGTCAGGGCTTCTACAGGAGCAAGTCATGTTGAATGAAAGTCGTAGCACGCTGGCACCCGATGGTCAGCCGTTTCAATTAACGACCTTGCAAAACCAGGCGGGTATGCGTGTTTGCCTAATGGACTGGGGCGCAACCTGGCTTTCCTGTGAACTCCCTCTACCAGAGGGTGAGGTGCGAGAAGTGCTATTGGGCTGCGCCTCGCCCGAACAGTACCCGCAACAAACGGCTTATCTCGGCGCATCAATTGGTCGCTATGCTAACCGCATAGCCAAAGCCACATTCAGCCAAGAGACAGAAACCTTTCATCTGGTTCCGAATCAGAATGAACACCAGTTGCATGGTGGTCCAGAAGGTTTCCATGCCCGCCGTTGGCGAATTGCCAGTCACGATGCGACGCAAGTGACTTACCAATTGCACTCGCCAGATGGCGATCAAGGGTATCCGGGGCATCTCAATGTACAGGTGACCTACGCACTGACCGAGCATAATTCGCTGGAAATCTCGTATCAAGCAACGGTAGAAAAAGCCTGCCCTGTCTGTCTGACCAACCACGCGTATTTCAACCTTGATGGCGCGCTAACCGATGTGCGTAAGCACCAGTTGCAACTGTTTGCCGACTATTATTTGCCAGTCAATAGCGCGGGCATCCCTAACGCCGATCTGACACGGGTAAACGCGACCGGAATGGATTTCCGCCAGCCGAAAACGCTGGAAGAAGATTTCCTGCGTGACGGCGTTCAAATGGCCGTCGGCGGCTACGATCATGCCTACTTATTGCATCGCACCTGTGGTTCCAGCGAAAGCCCTGCGGCCAATCTATGGTCATCTGATGGTCGCGTGCTGATGAGCGTTTTCACCAGCGCTCCCGCCTTACAACTCTATAGCGGCAACTTTCTGGCTGGAACGCCCTCACGGGACGGTGGTCAGTATGAAAATTATGCTGGTGTCGCGCTGGAAAGCGAATTCCTGCCTGATAGCCCGAACCACCCAGACTGGCCGCAGCCTGACTGCTGGCTGAAACCGGGGAAAGTCTATCGCTCGGATACCACGTACCAGTTCCTCATCCAGTAACCGAACGATTAAATGTAATTAACTCATTGATAACATTGGCAGGTGACTATCTGCCAATTTACAAAACGACTTTACAAAACTATGCCATTCCCCACTTGCCCCCTTCCTGCCCAGACGCTTACACTGCCACGACATCCAAAAAGGAAATGCCATGTCCGCATCATCACGGTCTCCATTACTCATTCATCATCTGCGCCATAAAGGCAGGTGGGGATGGCTATTGGCACTGTGTTGGCTTTTCCTGAATGCACAACTGGCTATCGCAGGTCATCAATGCGACATGACGCTTAGTCAGGCATCCCCCGCGATCCAGCATCAGGCCCACCTGCAACAGGCTGACGTTCAGCCGTTATCCTCTCACGCTCACCATGCTGCGAAAGCGTCTTACGCAGTAGACCAGCAAACGCCGCTGTGTGAAAAGCACTGCGTGCCGGATAGCGTGAAACAGGATAATGGATCGCTGGCATTATTAGCGCTGCCTGTCAGTAGCGAGCTGGTATTAGCGGATAACTCTGTCACGCTGAATCAGGCATGCGATATCTGGTTCTCCCCCCCTGCCGCTGGCCCGCCGGCTGAGATCCGCTTCTGTCGATTCAGAGAATAGCCCAAGCTATTGATAACTTCTGCGCCAATCGGCGTAACACCTTGTTTATCAATTATTTTTATTGGGATTATTTTTATGCGTATCACTTACACGGCTATGATCAGCAGCCTGCTTTTTTTCGTCGCTTCCTTCCTCTTCCCCGTGTGGGCAGACGACCACCAGCATCACGCGATGATGCATACCAATCCCCCTGCGGCCACTGCCGTTTATCAGACTACCGGGGTTGTTAAGCAGTGGAACGCCGACAGCGTCACGCTCTCTCACGCCCCGGTTGCCGACCTAAAATGGCCCGCGATGACAATGGCATTTATGCTGCCATCCACTCGCGAAATAACACCACTCGCTGTCAACACACCGGTTACGTTCAGCTTTGTCCAGCATGACAGCGGCTACACCCTGACCGCGATTACGCCACAGCAGCCTTAACCGGAGCACATCATGAACTTATCCAAACACGACGCCGCGCGCGCGTGTCTGGCAATGTTGCTGTGGCTGCCTGCCGCCGTCTTTGCGGCAGGACTGAGTCTTGATCAGGCTTTACAGGCGGCGGAACGTTATTCCGCCGATCTGTCAGCCAATCAACACAAGATTAATGCGCTACAAAACATGGCCGACTCCGCCACGCAACTCCCCGATCCCAAACTGAAATTTGGCGTCGAGAACCTGCCATTGGGCGGCAACAACGGTAGCCGACTCACGCGGGAAGGTATGACGATGCAACGTATCGGCGTCATGCAAACCTATGTCAGCAGCCGTAAGCGTGATAGCAAGGCGCAGGCCATTCGGGTAGAAGCCGATGCGCTGCAAAGTAATAGCGAAAGTATTCGCGCTCGCCTGCAACGAGAAACGGCGCAGGCATGGCTGGATCTGGCGCTCTCACGGAAAGCGTTAATCGAGGTCACGGCGCTGGTAAGCGAAAGCCAGCGGCAGATCGCCTCGCAAAAAGCGAGTGTTGCGGCGGGCAGTGAGGGCAGTAGCGTACTGGATGCCCGCCTGGCGCTGGCGGCCATGCAGGACAGACTGGCCGATGCCGAGCGAGATACCCGCATCGCGCACGCCCGACTGGTGCAGCTTACCGGTATCGCGGACATCAACGTGAACGGCGAACTGCCCCGCTTTGAACGCTTGCCCGCCTCACCAGAGGTGTTAGGCAACGCCATTCATCAGCATCCCGAAATGCAACAGGCACAGCGTGAAGCCGAACTGGCTCAGGCCCGCTCGGCACAGTCAGCCGTTGCCGCCATCCCCAATGTTGATGTTGAAGTCTATTACGCGAAACGCGGAGATGATTACGACGATATGGCGGGCATGATGGTGACGGTCGATCTGCCGCTGTTCACATCCAAACGTCAGGATAAAGACTACGCTGCAGACGTATCGCGCAGTATGGAAGCGCGCGACAAAGTCTTGCTCACCGAGCGAGAACATCAGGCACAGCTCGATACGCTGATTGCTCAATATCAAGCAGCACAGTCACGCTGGCAACGCCAGAGCAACGAGATCCTCCCGCTACAACAGCAGCGCATCAAACTGATTCAGGCTCAGTATCAATCCGGCAGCAGTAATCTTTCTGCCGTACTGGACGCCCGCCGGGCGCTACTCGAAAGTCGGATTGCCGTCCAGGATACCGCACGGGAGATGGCTCAATATTGGGCCGCTATTCGCTACCTGACGCCACAAGGGAACCCTACGCGATGAGCAAAAAAGTAATGAAAAAATCACTGATGTTTAGCCTGATTACACTGGCTATTCTCGGCGCGGGTAGCGTGGGCTATTTGGTGGGTAAACAGCAAACATCACACTCTCCCCCTACTGCAGAGTCAGAACGGCCAGTTCTCTATTGGTACGATCCTATGGTGCCGGATAAACGCTTCGACAAACCGGGAAAATCCCCCTTTATGGATATGGAACTGGTTCCCCGCTATGCCGATGACGTGCAGGAAGATGGCGGAGTCACCGTCAGCGCGCGTCAGCAGCAAAACCTTGGCGTTCGCACAGCTCGCGCGGAAATGCGCGAAATTGCTGATCGCACAACGGGTTACGGTACCGTCACACTCAACGAACGCGGATTGCGCACGCTGGTCGCGCCTAGCGGGGGAATTGTTGAAAAACTCACGGTCAACGCGCTGCAACAACAGGTAAAAAAAGGCGAGACGCTAGCCATGTTATGGAACCCAACCTGGGCAGCGGCACAGCACGAATATCTGGCGGTACGACAACTAGGCGACGAAGGACTAACCCACTCGGCTCGCCAGCGACTGGCACTGATCTTCATGCCGGAAGCCATTATTCGGCAGGTAGAGCGTAGCGGCAAACCGCAGGATAGGATCGCGATTACCGCACCTGAAGATGGCTACGTAAACAAACTAGAAGTGCGGCAAGGCATGCAACTGAGCCCTGCTCAGCCACTATTCGAGATTGCCAGCCTGAATCCGGTTTGGATTGATGTCGATTATCCCGAGGCGCAGGCCGCGCAGTTAACGATCGGCAGCGACATCAGCGCTACCAGTAACGCCTGGCCGGGTAAAATCTTCCACGGCAAAATCAGCGAACTGCTGCCCGTGTTGGATAGCACCACGCGCACGTTAAAAGCACGCGTCATACTCGACAACCCACAACAGCAGCTTAAACCCGGCATGTACCTGACCGTACAACTTTCTCACGCTCAGGCACAGCCGCGTCTGGCGATCCCGCAAGAGGCGTTGTTGGTCAGCGGTAGCCAAAATCGTGTCTTGCTAAGCGACGGTAACGGCCATTTCACTCCGCGTCACGTCACTGCGGGCGCGTCGTTGGGCGACTGGGTGGAAATCATCAATGGACTGAAAGAAGGCGACAGTGTGGTCACCTCCGGTCAGTTCCTGATTGACTCCGAAGCCAGCCTGCGCAGCGCCTTACCGCAGTTTGATACTGAGGCATCAGCAACGCCTGCAACTCCTGTTGGCTATCAAACGCAGGGAGTAATCAAAGCGAGAAACGGCAACCAAATCACCATTGAACACGAAGCCGTTCCAGCGCTCAACTGGTCACCAATGACGATGGACTTCACACTGCCGTCATCAGGGTTACCACAGGGTGTGGAGATCGGCAACACCGTCAATTTCCAGTTCACTATGGATGACAGCGGGATTCACATTCTGCATTTTTTGCCCGCTAACAATCCGCACGCCGAACACGGAGGTCATCCATGATTGCCTATGTGATTCGCTGGTCGCTCAAAAACCGCCTTTTGGTTTTACTGGCAGCACTGTTCATGGCGGCGTGGGGTCTACTTTCTCTACAAAAAACGCCGCTGGATGCTCTACCCGATTTGTCTGACGTTCAGGTCATCATTCGCGTTAGCTATCCGGGGAAAGCACCGCAGGTGGTGGAGAATCAGGTGACCTATCCGCTGACGACCACCATGCTTTCTGTGCCGGGTGCCAAAACGGTACGGGGCTTCTCCATGTTCGGCGACGCTTACGTCTATGTGCTGTTTGAAGATGGTACCGATCCTTACTGGGCGCGATCTCGTGTGTTGGAATACCTCAGTCAGGTGCAATCCAGCCTGCCTGCCGAGGCCAAAACCTCACTCGGCCCGGATGCCACCGGCGTCGGCTGGATTTACGAATACGCGCTGGTCGATCGCAGCGGTAAATACAGTCTGGCCGACCTGCGCGGCTTTCAGGATTGGCTGTTGAAGTATGAGCTGAAAACTGTGCCGGACGTGGCAGAAGTCGCCAGCGTGGGCGGCATGGTCAAACAGTATCAGATCGTCGTTGACCCGGAACGCATGCGGACGCAGGGCATCACCCATCAGCAGATAGTCAGTGCCGTTCAGGCGGCTAATCAGGAAAACGGTGGCTCAGTGCTGGAGTTAGGTGAAGCCGAGTACATGGTGCGCACCACGGGTTATCTGAAAACCGCGCAAGACTTTAACCATGTAGTGATTACCACCCGCAACGGCATTCCCCTGCTATTGCAAGATGTGGCAACGCTTCGCGAAGGTCCGGAGATGCGGCGCGGTATCGCCGAACTGAATGGTGAAGGCGAAGTCGCTGGCGGCATCATCGTTATGCGTTATGGCAAAAACGCGCTGAATACGCTGCATGCCGTCAAAGCGCGGTTACAGGAAATACAAAAAATCCTGCCTGCGGGCGTGGAGATCGTGCCAACCTACGATCGCTCGCAGTTGATTGAACACGCTATCGATACGCTGAGCTTCAAACTGTTGGAAGAGTTTGCTGTCGTCGCGGTCATCTGCGCCCTGTTCCTGTTTCACTTCCGCTCGGCGCTGGTAGCGATCATCAGCCTGCCGCTGGGGATTCTGGGGGCATTCATCATCATGCGCTATCAGGGGGTGAACGCTAACATCATGTCGCTGGGCGGTATCGCGATTGCCATCGGCGCAATGGTGGATGCCGCCATCGTGATGATAGAAAACATGCATAAAGTCATTGAACAGTGGCGACATGAAAACCCGGGGAAACAGCCGCAGAATAACGAGTGGTGGCAGTTAGCAGAACGAGCGGCAGTGGAAGTGGGCCCCGCGCTGTTTTGCAGCCTGCTGATCATTACGCTGTCGTTTGTGCCCGTGTTCTCGCTGGAGGCGCAGGAAGGCCGCATGTTTTCACCGCTGGCCTTTACTAAAACCTACGCCATGGCCGTCGCCGCTGGGTTAGGGATTACGCTGGTGCCGGTGTTAATGGGGTATTTCGTTCGCGGAAAGATACCCGACGAACAGGCGAATCCAATTAACCGTTGGTTGATCGCGCTCTATCATCCGGTGCTGCAAAAAGTGCTGAGCTACCCGAAGACCACGCTGCTGGTTTCTGCTCTGCTATTGTTGCTGACGCTATTTCCGCTCAGCCGTTTGGGAAGCGAATTTATGCCGCCGCTGGATGAGGGCGACCTACTGTATATGCCCTCTACCCTACCCGGTATCTCGGCACGGGAGGCAGGCCGACTGCTGCAACAAACGGACAGGTTGATTAAAACGGTGCCCGAAGTCGAATCGGTCTTCGGCAAAGCAGGCCGTGCCGACACGGCGACTGACCCAGCACCGCTCACCATGCTGGAAAGCACGATCAGGCTGAAACCTCGCGATCAGTGGCGTGAAGGTATGACGATGGACGCGCTGGTTGCCGAACTGGATCGCACCGTCAACCTGCCGGGTATTGCCAACGTGTGGGTGCCGCCGATTCGCAACCGGCTGGACATGCTGGCTACCGGTATCAAAAGTCCGGTGGGCATTAAGGTTAACGGCAATAATCTGGAGGATATCGAACGTACTGCCGCGCAAATCGAACAGGTGGTAAAACAGGTTCCAGGCGTGACGTCAGCGCTGGCTGAACGGTTAGCCGGAGGGCGCTATATCGATATTGATATCGACCGTCAGCGTGCCGCACGCTACGGCGTGTCAGTCGAGGAATTGCAGTCGGTGGTGGCTACACTAATTGGCGGGCAAAATATCGGCGAAACCATTGAAGGCCGTCAGCGCTACCCCATCAATATCCGCTACCCGCGTGAATTACGCGATTCACTACAAAAGTTGCGTGACCTCCCCATCGTGACCGCCAGTGGCAACAGAGTCACACTGGCTGAACTGGCTGATGTTCGCGTTAGCGAAGGGCCGCCCATGTTGAAAAGCGAAAACAGTCGACTGTCGGACTGGATTTATGTCGATCTGCGCGGCCGCGATCTGAAATCCGCCGTTGAAGACATGCAGCAAGCCGTCGCCCAGCAAGTCACACTACCGGAAGGCGTGTCGTTAAGCTGGTCCGGTCAGTTTGAGTATCTGGAGCGCGCTACGGAGAAAATGAAGGTTGTCGTCCCCTTCACGCTACTGATCATTTTTGTGCTGCTGTATGTCACCTTCAATCGCATCAAAGATGCCTTACTGATTATGGCTACGCTGCCCTTTGCACTGATTGGCGGCGTCTGGCTGCTCTATATCCTTGGCTATAATCTCTCTGTCGCTGGTGCAGTGGGCTTTATCGCACTGGCGGGGGTATCGGCCGAATTTGGCGTCATCATGCTACTGTACCTCAACCATGCGGTCGAAAAGCACCGTGTGGCGGGTCAGGCGCTTTCGCGCCAACAGTTGATGGATGCCATTCACGAAGGTGCCGTTCTGCGTGTGCGGCCGAAAATGATGACCGTGGCAACGATTATGGCAGGGCTACTCCCCATTATGTGGGGCGGCGGCAGCGGTGCCGAAATCATGCAGCGGATCGCCGCGCCGATGATTGGCGGCATGGTAAGCGCTCCACTGCTGTCAATGCTGGTGATTCCGGCGGTTTACCTGTTATTGCACAAGGGAGATTCTGGTTTGCTGAAACGGTAAAGCCCGAGCGTGATTTTACGCAAATAACCTGCGGATAAATCACGCTTGCCATCGACTATCGATTGCCGATAACCGTTCTCCACCCCTATAATGAAATCAGTTATCACAGAAATCTTAGGATAGGAAGGAGTTTAGCTATGGCTGTAACTAAGCTAGTACTGGTAAGACACGGTGAGAGCCAGTGGAACAACGAAAACCGCTTCACAGGCTGGTACGATGTTGATCTGTCCGACAAGGGCCGTTCAGAAGCCAAAGCCGCAGGTCAACTGCTGAAAGACGAAGGTTTTGCCTTTGATTTCGCGTATACCTCCGTGCTGAAACGTGCCATTCACACACTGTGGAACGTACTGGACGAGCTGGATCAAGCCTGGTTGCCAGTTGAGAAATCCTGGAAACTGAATGAGCGCCACTACGGTGCGCTGCAGGGTCTGAACAAAGCCGAAACCGCTGAGAAATACGGTGACGAGCAGGTTAAACAATGGCGTCGTGGCTTCGCAATCACGCCTCCAGAGTTGACACGTGATGACGAACGTTTCCCAGGCCACGATCCGCGTTACGCTGCTCTGAGCGATAAAGAGCTGCCACTGACTGAAAGCCTGGCGTTGACCATCGAACGCGTTGTGCCTTACTGGACTGAAACCATCCTGCCACGCATCAAGAGCGGTGAGCGTGTGATCGTTGCGGCTCACGGTAACTCACTGCGTGCACTGGTGAAATACCTGGACAACATGGGTGAAGACGAAATTCTGGAACTGAATATCCCAACTGGCGTACCGTTGGTATATGAGTTCGACGAGAACTTCAAACCAATCAAACGTTACTATCTGGGCAACGCGGATGAAATCGCCGCAAAAGCTGCCGCAGTAGCGAACCAGGGTAAAGCGAAGTAATTTACCTTTGAAATAAAAAACCCGGCTCTGTGCCGGGTTTTTTATTTCATAATCTTTAGCACCGACATTCACAATCAATGCCTCATTGATAAAAAGACGAGGGCGACATTGTATGATAAATGGAGTATCGCTTGATCAATTAAGAACATTCATCGTTGCGGTTGATGAAGGGAGCTTCTCTGCCGCCGCGCGCAAACTCTATCGCGCGCAATCGGTCATCAGTGATTTGGTAAGTAACCTCGAAGCACAGATGGGCGTTCAATTATTTGATCGCTCCGGGCGATATCCCAAACTCACTCCGGCTGGGCAAGCCCTGTTGGCCGATGCACGCGGCATCGTAACCTCTGTCGATTTCATGAAAGCACGGGCGAAAGGGTTATCAGAAGGATTGGAGGCAGAGCTTTCTGTCGTCGTTGATGTACTGTTTCCTATTGCCACCGTCGCTGTTATTGCAAACGAATTCAAACAGCGCTTTCCCGGCACGCCTCTTCGGGTGTTCGTCGAGGCGCTGGGAGCAACCTATCATCGCGTGCTCGACGGAACAGCCGCCATCGGTGCTGTCGCCGCCTTGCCGAGCGCACTTGCCTCGCTGAGCACCGAGCATCTTGCGGGTATCACTCTGGTTATGGTCGCCTCACGCAATCATCCACTTGCCGCATTCAGGGGATTTATCCCTAAGTCGGAACTGATAAAGCACGTGCAGCTTGTCCTTACCGACCGAACAAGCCTATCCGAGGGGATTGAATACGCCGTTATGTCCTCATCGACCTGGCGACTCACAGACTTATTTGCCAAGCACGCCTTTCTCCTTAGCGGGCTAGGCTGGGGCGGTATGCCATTACACGTGGTACAGCGCGACATTGCACAGGGAGAATTAGTTGAACTGATGCTTGAGGATGTCCCGCCAGAAGGCATCGCTGTTCCCATGTCCACCATCTACCGAACAGCAGCGCCCCCCGGCCCTGCCGGGCGTTGGTTCCTTGACCGTCTGAAAAGCCTTCATGGAGAAGCAATCGCTGGCCAATAAACGCTCAAAAAAGCGTTCAGGCTAACACCGACCTATCGCAGAAACCGATGGGTTCGTTCGGAAAATATCGGGTTTTCGCGTGTCTTTGGCGCAAATATACTGACATGGAAACGATCGGTGCCTGATCGTTGTGCTTATTCGTTATGCTACGAAACCAGTCAGGAAGTCACCTTATGAAAATTCTTCATATCGATTCCAGCATACTCGGCGACTATTCCGTCAGCCGACAACTTTCCGCCGATATTGTCGCAAGGCTGCGTGAATTACACCCAGGTTCCGAGGTCGTCTATCGCGATCTTGTCGAAGATGCTGTGGGCCATCTTTCTGGCGCGTATATGGCCGTGATTCGCGGTGGTGGCAATCCCGATCCGCAATTGAGCGACGAAATTGCCCATGGCGATGCTTATATCAACGATCTCTTTGCTGCCGAGATCATTGTCATTGGTGCTCCCATGTATAACTTTACCGTTTCTTCCCAACTAAAAACCTGGATTGATCGTGTCGTTATCGGCGGACGCACATTTGCTTACGGGCCCAACGGACCGCAAGGGCTAATACAGAAAGGAAAGAAACTGTTTATCGCTTCAACTCGCGGCGGAGCCTACAGTAGTGATGATGCTACCGCCACGCTTGAGCATCACGAAACGTATCTGAAAGCTGTACTTGGTTTTATCGGCCTGACCGATGTAACGGTCATCCGCGCCGAAGGCTTAGGCCAGGGAAATGAAGAGACTAAATCCGCCATCATTAGTCAGGCAAAGCTCAGCATTGCAACATTAGAAGCCTAACAATGCCAACAGACCAAGAAAGGAAATCGCCATGGAAAAGAATGCTTCAATCATTTCAGCAATCGGCCGAGCACTTATTGCACTTGTTTTTGTGCTGAGTGGCCTGAGCAAAATCGGTGCATCAGAAGCCACCCAAGGCTACATCGCCTCGGTCGGTTTACCCTTTCCTCTTCTCGGTTATTTGATCGCCTTATTGGTCGAAATCGGCGGAGGAATTCTTTTACTTATTGGTTACCGCACGCGCGTGGTTGCTCTCGTGTTATCCGCCTTTACTGTCGCCACCGCGGTGTTTTTCCATCATAATTTTGCAGACCAGAACGCGATGATTAACTTTCTTAAAAATATAATCATTGTAGGGGGACTGCTACAAATTGTGGCTTTTGGGCCGAGCAAGTTTAGCCTTGATGCAAGACGTCACTAGATAAGCATTCATCATTGACGGCAGTGTTGGTCCGGTTTGCGTTTTCACGAACACAAAACTCAAGACTTTCACTGCCGTTTTTTTTACTGGCGTACCGGATAGCACGCCATTCGGCATTACTTGCTGCGACGTTCGCGTACAGCAGACGCTAGCTGGCGCAGCAGAGATTCCGTATCTTCCCAGCCAATGCAAGCATCGGTCACGCTACGGCCATAAACCAGCGGCTCACCACTTTCCAGATTCTGGTTGCCTTCAACCAAATGGCTTTCCACCATCACGCCCATAATCGCTTTTTCGCCCTGAGCGATCTGTCCACAGACATCAGTACAAACTTCCATCTGTTTTTTGAACTGCTTACTGCTGTTCGCGTGGCTGAAATCGATCATGACCTGTGGGGTCAGACCGGCTTTTTCCAGACCAACTTTCACGTCTTTAACGTGCTCTGCGCTGTAGTTCGGCGTTTTACCGCCGCGCAAGATAATGTGGCAATCGTTATTACCGCTGGTATTCACGATAGCCGAATGACCCCATTTGGTGACAGACAGGAAGCAGTGTGGCGCGCTAGCAGCGTTGATTGCGTCAATCGCTACCTTGATCGTGCCGTCGGTGCCGTTTTTAAAGCCAACAGGACATGACAGGCCAGATGCCAGCTCACGGTGTACCTGAGATTCCGTAGTGCGAGCGCCGATAGCGCCCCAGCTCATCAAATCCGCCATGTATTGCGGGGTAATCATGTCCAGAAACTCACCCGCAGCCGGTAAACCGATATCGTTAATTTCCAACAGCAGTTGGCGCGCAATGCGCAAACCATCATTGATCTGGAAACTATTATTCATGTGCGGATCGTTGATGAGCCCTTTCCAGCCAATTGTGGTACGCGGCTTCTCAAAATAAACCCGCATAACTACTTCCAGATCGTCGCTCAGCTCATTGCGCAACGTCAGCAGACGCGCGGCGTACTCTTTCGCCGCTTTTGTATCGTGGATCGAGCAAGGGCCAATCACCACCAGCAGGCGATCGTCATTGCCGTTAAGAATTTTATGGATGGCTGTACGCGCGAACGATACCGTTTCCGCGGCCTTCTCCGTGGCTGGAAACTTTTCTAACAAAGCAACCGGCGGCAAAAGTTCATTGATCTCTTTAATTCTTAAATCGTCATTTTGGTAATTCATAAATAAATCCATCGGTTCCGAAACGGTATGTTAACCCCATCCAATATGCGCCATCCCACCTGTGCGGGCGGCCTGAAAAACGGGATGTTTCATATTGAAGATTGATTATTATATGTCAAGCTGGTGTTATCGGGGCGCTGAAATCAGTAGGATTTGCGCGATCAAATGCTCTCAGATGCCGCATCCGTCCTATTTTCACCAGAAAATAGCCTAATCGGCAGGCCAGCGAGCGATAGGATAGGTTTCTCTGTCGGGTTTCAGTAACGCAGGATAGCAACGCAACTTAGGGCAATTTATGGCACATAATCACAGCTACACGGGATCCAGCAACAGTAAACGGCTATTGGCCGCATTTATCATTACCGCCACGTTTATGGTGGCAGAAGTCATTGGCGGTCTGCTGTCCGGTTCCCTTGCTCTGCTTGCGGACGCGGGTCATATGCTGACGGATGCCGCTGCGCTATTCGTCGCCCTTGTCGCGGTACATTTCGCTCAGCGTAAGCCCAATGCACGCCATACCTTCGGCTATTTACGGCTCACCACCCTCGCCGCCTTTGTGAACGCGCTAACGTTGATACTGATTACCGCCTTCATCTTCTGGGAAGCCATTCAACGCTTCTATGACCCTCAGCCCGTTGCTGGCGTCCCCATGTTGCTTGTCGCCATTGCCGGGCTGCTGGCAAACATCGTGGCGTTTTGGCTGTTACACCACGGCAGCGAAGAGAAAAACATTAACGTCCGTGCCGCGGCCCTGCATGTGCTAGGCGATCTACTAGGCTCCGTCGGCGCGATTGCTGCCGCCATTATTATCCTTTATACCAACTGGACGCCTATCGACCCGATTCTCTCCGTTTTGGTGTCGTGTCTGGTGCTACGCAGTGCATGGTCACTATTGAAAGAAAGTATTCACGAACTGCTAGAAGGCACACCGAACCAACTCAGCGTTGAGGTTCTTCAGAAAGATCTGACGCTGAATATCCCCGAGGTCAGGAATATCCACCATGTTCATTTGTGGCAGGTTGGTGAAAAAACCATGATGACGCTGCATGCACAAGTGATCCCACCTCACGATCACGATGCATTGTTAAGACGTATCCAAGAATATTTACTGAAGCAGTATCAGATTGAACACGCGACGGTTCAGATGGAATATCAACGCTGTGATGATGACCACTGCTCTTTTCATCAGGAAAGCCATGATGCAGAAGGCCACCACCACAAGCATTAAGTTTGGATTATGCGCCGTTTGAAACCGTACTGACGCGATTTTCCTGCGCGCTCTTAATCCACAACCAGGAACCGTTCAGGGCAATTAGCGTCAGGATCGCGTATTCTACCGCCATCGCATACACGCCCTGATAAGCAAAAATCACCACGCTTATCACATCAATCACCACCCACAGCAGCCAGTTCTCGACGTATTTACGCGTCATCAGGATCATCGCCACGATCGACAACACCATCATGGTGGAATCCCAGAATGGGAACGCATCTGGTTGAAGATTAGGCATCTGCACCGCCAATCCGAGCCCCTGCATGCCAGAAACAGCGATACGCGTCAGCACCGCAAATACCGCATCAATGTAGAACGTCATCAGGCCAATCGCGATAATACAGGCCACCGACCAGCCAATCAGCTTCTGCACCGGCAGCCAGCGGATACGCAACTCCACTTCCTGCGCATCGGTCTTACGCGTCCAGGCATACCAGCCATAAATATTGGCAGCGAAAAAGAAAATTTGTAGCAACAGGCTCGCGTACAGTTGGATCTGGAAAAAGATCACCGCAAACAGCGTGACGTTAATCAACCCAAACAGATAATTGATATTTTTTTCCTGACTCGCGAACCAGATACACAGCAAACCAAATAGCGTGCCGATCGCTTCAATCCAGGAAAGATCGTATCCCCCTTCGCCAAAAGGGATATGAATTAAAATATTACTGGTACTAAAAAAATCCATCTCACCACCCTGTCTCAATTATTGTAAGAAACCTCTATCAAACTACCCGGGATCCCCGTCAGGCATTCCCTTTCACACGCAATTTTAGCGAAGCCGCAAAATCCAGCATGCGATTCAGCGGGATTAACGCGCCTTCTCGCAGGGTTGCATCAACATGAATCTCATGTGCATCGCCACCTTGCTCCAGACCGTTAGCAATCGCCTCTAGCCCATTCATCGCCATCCACGGACAGTGAGCGCAACTACGGCAGGTTGCTCCTTCCCCCGCAGTCGGCGCTTCCAGTAATGTTTTCTCCGGGCAGGCCTGCTGCATCTTGTAGAAAATGCCACGATCGGTCGCCACAATCAGTTCGCGCTGTGGCAATGTTTTCGCCGCCTGAATCAACTGGCTGGTTGACCCAACGGCGTCAGCCATCTCTACTACACTCTGTGGTGATTCTGGATGAACCAAAATCGCCGCATCGGGGTACAGGATCTTCATTCGCTGCAGCGCCTGCGTTTTAAACTCGTCATGCACAATGCACGCGCCCTGCCAGCACAAGACATCCGCCCCTGTCTGTTTTTGCACATAGCTTCCCAGATGGCGATCCGGTGCCCAGATAATCTTTTCTCCCAGACTATCCAGATGTTCGATCAACTCCACCGCGATGCTGGATGTGACAACCCAATCTGCACGCGCTTTCACCGCCGCTGAAGTATTGGCATACACCACCACGGTTCTATCCGGATGCGCATCACAAAAACGGCTGAACTCATCAATGGGGCAACCGAGATCGAGCGAGCATTCAGCTTCCAATGTGGGCATCAGAACCGTCTTTTCTGGGTTGAGGATCTTGGCCGTCTCTCCCATAAACCGAACCCCCGCCACCAACAGCGTCGACGCTGCATGGGTACTGCCGAAGCGCGCCATTTCCAGCGAATCTGCCACACAGCCGCCCGTTTCTTCCGCCAGCGCCTGAATTTCAGGATCGGTATAGTAGTGAGCAACCATGACCGCGTTTCTTTCCCGCAGCAGTGCCTTTATCCTGCTACGATAGTGCTGTTTTGCATCAGCCGACAATGGCTTGGGCTTTGGCGGAAAGGGATAAATGGTCTCATTGCTATCAAAAAAAATACTCATTATGGATTTCCACGATGACAACTCGGGTTGCAACACCTAACACTGATTTAGCATCGGCATCGGAGTTTTTTATCCTAAACAAAATACCGAAAACACGCCGCAAAGTCGCGGTATTTTTTCCAAATTACCCACCATTTTGTTTATTATGCTTAAAATAATGAGATAAAATGCGTGAAAGGTATTATCCGTAGAAGAGAGACAAGGAGATAAATGGCATGGCCAGTCT
Organism: Pectobacterium wasabiae CFBP 3304; assembly: GCF_001742185.1. Lineage (NCBI taxonomy): Bacteria > Pseudomonadati > Pseudomonadota > Gammaproteobacteria > Enterobacterales > Pectobacteriaceae > Pectobacterium > Pectobacterium wasabiae. Next base: position 3,402,470 of record NZ_CP015750.1, on the reverse strand, counting down.
CTATATCAGAATATATCGCGATACCCTGACGGTCAGAAATGTGGACACGAAAAAAGAGGTGACTGAGCAATCAGAAGTGCCTTTTACAACCACACGCTTACTGCTCGGGCAAATGATTCCCGCAATGAAGCTATTGGATCGACTCACACGTAAGGTGGCAGCCAAACGACTGATTGATCTGTTCTGCTCACACAACGTCATCATCCATGCCATGGAGATGAATGAAGGCGGCCATAGCCAAGTAGAGTTTGCCAGCTACATAGAGCTAGCCAAAAGTATCAGCCCGCAAGGAAAGCATATTTATGTATGTAGCAAAAATGTGCCGCTTACCGACCAGGAAGTTATACAAATTTTTAGCGGCAACATGCCTTCGATCGTCAACCGCTAATCCGACGTTGCACTTTAGGCGAAGAGCCGATGCCAATAGAGAGAGAGCGGAATAATCAAAACCAAAGCGGGAAGAAAGTTAACCACCGCAAATGATTTGATCTGCGCAATCCGTAGCCCTACCGCAATCATGATAATCCCGCCACAGGCAGAAAAATCACCCATCGTGACCTCTGTCATAAAGGGCATAATCAATTTGGCGGAGAAGAACAACAGCGTCTGGACAATCATCTGCGGTATCGCAATCGACATCACAGCAAGGCCAAGCGTGATGGAAAAAATCAATGCGGTGAAAATATCCAAAGCAGATTTGATGATCAGCAGTTGATAATCACCAGTTAACCCTTCCGTCAACGCCCCTACCACGCCTGTACCACTGGCACAAAACAGGACGATTAGCGCGGTAAAATTTTGCGTATACACATCCTGCGGCAAACGGTGCTCTTGTGCGGGCAGAACGCGATTTAGTCCTTTCTGAATCATCATGCCAGCACGCTGCACGGCCGACTCCATGCGTAGCAGTTCACCTAATGCAACACCAATCACGATAGCCAGCGCCACGGCTGGCAGTTGCTGGACTTTAACAACCAGCGTAATACCCATTGCAATCGATACCATCGCAAACGCCGGAGGCAGGCCATCCTGTAAGCGTTGGGGAATAAAGCGACGCAAAGCAATGCCTAGGCCACTACCAATCAAGATAGCGGCACCATTAATCAACGGACCAATCATATACTTTCCTAAACAGGGCGACGTGCGCTTCCCTGTGGCAATGACTCCTCCCTGCTCGATAGGTTTAGAAAACAGTTCCTGATGGGCTATACAGTCGATAGAGAGGGATAAAGATCCTAATATACCGCAAAGCTTCAATGAGCAGGGAATGATAATGGGTTTTATCGCATCGACATGTATGTGCGATAGCCGCCTTAACGTGAATTTATTCGAGGAAGGAAATCTATGGCTGAAGGGCGGATCGTTCTGTCTGGCTCAGACTTCGGGGTCAACGCTAACGCGTTGCTGTCTCGCTTCGCTCGGCTCGAACCTGCGACCAATTGATTAAAAATCACGGTATTCGTTATGTTGGTAATAGGAGAAGCTGGATTATTTAATTTAGAATGGTACGACTAATTACTAGAAGATGGTGGGTCGTGCAGGATTCGAACCTGCGACCAATTGATTAAAAGTCAACTGCTCTACCGACTGAGCTAACGACCCGCAATGCGGAACTACTTGATACTAAATGACACTACATTTGAAATTGGTGGGTCGTGCAGGATTCGAACCTGCGACCAATTGATTAAAAGTCAACTGCTCTACCGACTGAGCTAACGACCCAATTTCATGCTGCTTTAGCGTTTCACTGTTTGCCTTGGCAACGGCGGCACATATTACTGATTTAAATTTTCAGCGCAACCTATTTTCTTAAAAAACTGTTTAATTGCTTACTCTTAAGACGTTTAGGCACAAAAACCGCTCATGATGCGCAATTTTTGTGCCAATTAATACGGTATTACGATCCGGCTAAACGCTTTTGCGCTTGCTTTGCACTTTCCGTATTGGGGTACATTTTTACAACTTGCTGGTAAACGGCTTTGGCTTTATCAGCCTGACCTTTTTCCTGCATGATCACCCCAACCTTCAGCAGCGCCTCGGAACTTTTTGGTGACTTGGGATAGTTTTTAACAACATTGGCGAAATAGTACGCAGCATCGTCCTTTTTCCCCTTATTGTAATTCAACTGACCAAGCCAATAGTTGGCATTAGGTTGATAGGTTGAATCCGGATATTTCTTGACGAATGCCTGAAATGCGCTGATAGCCTGATCGTACTGTTTTTTCTCCAGCACGAGCGCGGCTGCGGCATTGTAATCACTATTCGCATCACCCGTACTGGCCGGTGCAGCCGTGTTGGCCGCACCGGTATCAGTACCCACAGCAGCGGCAGGCGCACTACCTGTCGTCGGTGTAGAAGATGATTGCGAACTTAATCCATCAATTTGCTGATAGATCTGTTTCTGTCGTTCAACGATCTGATTCAACTGATACTGACTTTCCTGAATCTGCCCGCGGAGGCTGTCAATATCTCGCTGATTATCAGACATCTGCTGTTGAAGTTGAGTTAAAAGCTGACTGTGAGCGTTAGAAATACGCTCCAATTGAGTGACACGGTCTTCGACCGAGCCTGAGCCGACATTACTGATTGGCGCTTGGGCAGTAGCGGCCCAAGGGACCGCTACGCCAACCAGTAACGACAGACCCAACAGGTGACGTCTGAAGTTACTGCTCATGCGATTCTCTTAATATACCAGAACGGCACGACGGTTTTTGGCATAAGCCGCTTCGTCATGGCCGAGAACGGCTGGCTTCTCTTTACCGTAAGAAACGATAGAGATCTGATCGGAAGAGACGCCTTTACCTTGCAGGTACATTTGTACCGCATTGGCACGACGCTCACCCAGAGCGATGTTGTATTCTGGCGTACCGCGTTCGTCCGCGTGACCTTCGATAGTCACTTTGTAAGACGGGTTGCTACGCAGGAATGCAGCGTGGGCGTCCAGCATCTGAGCAAATTCAGAGCTAACATCATACTTATCCAGACCGAAGTAAACGATGTTGTTGCGCTGTAATTCTTGCATCTGCAAACGAGCTTGCTCAGAAGAAGACATGTTGCCGCCGTCCATCATGCCGTTGTTACCAGCACCCATGGAAGATTGGTCATTGTCCGCATTCTTGTTGGAGCTACAAGCGGCCACTGCCAGTACCGGCAGAGCCAACATCAGGCCTTTCAGCACTTTATTGAGTTGCATTTCTTATGTCCTTTGACGAGTTTATTGTACATATTTGTACTTATAGATACGGCGACCAGGCAGGGAATTTAACCTGTCCATCAGTAGCCGGAAGACGCGCTTTGAAACGGCCATCGGTCGAAACCAGTTGTAGCACTGAACCCAGCCCTTGTTTAGAACTGTAGATCACCATCGTGCCATTTGGTGCGATGCTTGGCGTTTCGTCCAGGAACGTGTCCGTTAATACTTGTACGGCACCCGTTACCAGATCCAGTTTGGAAATATGCTGAGCCCCACCATTCGAGCCCACCGTTACCAAAAATTTCCCGTCGGCGCTCACATCAGAGTCCTGGTTCTGAGAACCTTCCCAGGTCACACGCTGTGGAGCACCGCCGTTAACATTAACTTTGTAAACCTGAGGACGACCAGCCTGGTCTGAAGTATAGGCCAAGGTTTGGCTATCTGGGAACCAGGTTGGTTCCGTGTTATTGCTGCGGCCATCCGTCACCTGACTGATCTGACCCGATCCCAAATTCATCACATACAGATTCAGGCTACCGCTCTTAGACAGAGCAAATGCGAGTTTGCTGCCATCAGGAGAGAAAGAAGGCGCACCGTTGTGACGCGGGAAGGAAGCAACCTGACGGATCGCGCCATTGGCCAGCGTTTGGATAACCAGCGCAGAACGACCGCTTTCAAACGTGACATAGGCGAGTTTGCTACCGTCGGCGGACCAGGCCGGAGACATCAGCGGCTGTGGTGAACGATGAACAACGAATTGGTTGTAGCCGTCATAGTCGGCAACGCGCAGTTCATAAGGGAACTGACCACCGTTGGTCTGAACCACGTAAGCGATACGGGTACGGAACGCACCTTTTATACCACTCAGTTTTTCAAACACTTCATCACTGGCTGTATGCGCGGCATAGCGCAACCACTGTTTGGTTACTTTGAACTGGTTCTGAGCCAGTACGTTCCCCGGGTTACCCGACGTATCGACGAGTTGGTAAGAAACCAGATAGCTACCATCGGCACTCGGTTGAACCTGACCAACAACCACCGCATCAATACCCAACGCCGTCCATGCGGCAGGCGTCACTTCAGATGCCGTTGCAGGTTGCTGTGGCATACGGTTTGCGTCGATCGGGTTGAATTTACCGCTATTACGTAAATCAGCACCCACGATACCGCCTACGTCTTCAGGTGCAGCGCCCGGCCCAGCCCATTTGAACGGAACCACACCGATTGGGCGCGCAGAGTCCACCCCTTGGGTAATCTCTATACGTACTTCCGCGTGCAGCACCGCTGCCCACAGCATTAAAAAGCTTACTGCAACTTTCAGTACTTGCTTCATCTCATCTCCCTTATCCAGACACGAAGTCTACGATAAATTAGCAGAATTTTAACAAAAACAAACCAATGTCAACAAAACAACATAACCTGGTTCATTTACCATCGTCATAATCTTAAATCTATTGGGTAAACAGCCCGGTTACTGCGGTTTAAAGTCTATTGGCGCATTTTTGAAAGCCTCATAAACATCCGTACTCGGTGGCTTCGGTATTTTGGCCTGTTTGGCAGCCGCAATAGCCGCCTGACATAACGCCGGATCGCCGCCTTCAGCCGTGACATCAACCAGCAAGCCATCAGGCGCCAATTTAATCCGTAGTGTACAGGTACGCCCTTTGTAGAGCTGCCAGTCATAAAATTTACTCTGAATGGCTGAACGTACCTGACCACCATAACTATCGAGCGCTGCACCTGATGCACCACTCTTCTTATTGTTACCCGCGCCAGCAGGTGCTCCGCCGCCAGACTTCGGCGCATTTTTCGACGAAGCCAGCCCGCCCAGCAAATCATCAACGGCACTTTCCTGCTTAGCAGCCTCTGCTGCTGCTTTCTTTTTATCATCAGCCGCTTTTTTAGCCGCGGCGGCGGCTTCTGCTTTTTTCGCAGCATCAGCGTCAGCTTTTTGTTTCGCTGCATCAGCCGCCGCTTTTTGTTTCGCTTGCTCAGCCTCTTTTGCTGCCTCTGCCGCTTCTGCTTTCGCCGTTTCTGCTGCCTTTTGCTTAGCAGCCTCAGCGGCTTTTTCTTTGGCCTCTTCTTCCGCCTGCTTCTTAGCAGCAGCGGCGGCAGCAGCTTGTTTCTTCGCTTCGTCTTCCGCTTTCTTTTTAGCGTCCGCTGCCGCTTTCGCCTGCTGTTCAGCTTCAGCCTTCGCTTTTGCCGCAGCGGCTTCTGCCTGCTTCTGCTGTTCCTTAGCTTGCTGTGCCGCCGCTTCAGACTGTTTACGCTGTTCAGCCTGCTCCTGAGCCTGCTTTTTCGCTTCTTCCTGCGCTTGCAGACGCTCTTTTTCTAGCTCTTTCAGCCGCTGCTGTTCAGCGGCTTGCTTCTGCTGAAGCTCTTCGGCCTGCCGTTCAGCCTGCTTTTGACGCTGCTGCTCAGAACGTTTCGCATCGGTCTGCTGCTGCTGTTGGCGGTTATACTGTTCTACCACTGCGCTCGGATCGACCATCACTGCATCAATTGACGAGCCTCCGCCGCCTCCGCTAGCATCCATCGTTTGCGTCGATGAATTCCAGAGCAGCAAAGCAATCAGTATGATGTGCAGAGCAGCCGAGATAATAACGGCGCGTTTCAGCTTATCGTTTTGTTCGTTTGCCTTTAGCACAAGCGATTCCCAAAAACAGTGTTGCCAGAAATAGGCTTAACGATCATTACCGTGATGCACTCATTTAAATCGGTTGCGTCATCAAACCAACGGATTTTACGCCAGCCTGATGTAACAAATTCAACGCTTTAATGATCTCATCATAAGGAACATCCTTCGCGCCACCAATCAAAAATACCGTCTTGGGGTTAGTTGCCAGCCGTGATTGCGCTTCAGCAACCACCTGCTCTGCCGGAAGTTGTTCCATACGGTTTTGCTCAACAACCAGGCTATATTGCCCGATGCCTGAAACCTCTACGATCACGGGCGGATTGTCGTTGCTGGAGACCGTTTTTGAATCGGTCGCATCCGGCAGATCAACCTCAACGCTCTGCGTAATAATCGGTGCTGTCGCCATAAAAATCAGCAACAGTACCAACAGCACGTCCAGTAGCGGAACAATGTTGATCTCGGATTTCAGCTCACGACGACCTCTGCGTACTCGTGCCATGATCCCCCCTGATTACTTGCTGTTGTCGCTGGAGAACGCCTGACGGTGCAGGATCGCGATGAACTCTTCGGTAAAGTTGTCGTAGTTCTGCTCCAGTTTACCTACCCTCTGGTTAAGGCGGTTATACGCCATGACCGCAGGGATCGCCGCAAACAGACCGATTGCCGTGGCAATCAACGCTTCTGCAATACCAGGAGCAACCATTTGTAAGGTTGCCTGCTTCACGGCACCCAGCGCGATGAAAGCATGCATGATCCCCCAAACGGTACCGAACAGACCGATATACGGACTAATGGAACCCACGGTGCCCAAAAAGGGAATGTGCGTTTCCAGCGTTTCCAATTCGCGGTTCATTGAAATGCGCATCGCACGGGATGCACCTTCGACGACCGCCTCCGGCACATGACTGTTAACGCGATGCAACCGCGCAAATTCTTTGAAACCAGAATGGAAGATTTGTTCAGTGCCAGTCAGGCTATCACGGCGAGTCTGGCTTTCCTGATAGAGACGCGACAACTCGATACCCGACCAAAATTTGTCCTCGAATGCCTCAGCCTCACGCGTCGCCGCATTCAAAATTCGGGTACGCTGAATAATGATCGCCCAGGAAGCGATAGAAAAACAGATTAAAATCAGCATGATTAGTTTGACCAGAAGGCTTGCCTTCAGGAACAAATCAAAAACGTTCATGTCAGTCACTGCTTGAACTCCGCGACAATAGACTTAGGAAGCGCAATTGGCTTCATTTGATGTGGATCGATGCATGCGATCAAAACTTCAGCATGGCTTAGCAGGGTGCCCTGAGCATTGAGAATACGCTGTGCGAAAGTCATAGAAGCGCCACGAAGCGAGACAATTTCGCTCTGCACTTCCAGCATGTCGTCGAGGCGCGCAGGAGCAAGGTACTCCACCGTCATCCGACGAACAGCGAACGCGACATGCTCACTTAGCAAGGCTTGCTGATGAAAGTTGCGCTCCCGCAATGCCTCGGTTCTTGCCCTTTCATAAAAGGCAACATAGCGCGCATGGTAGACAACGCCACCTGCATCAGTGTCTTCAAAGTAGACTCGAACTGGCCAGCGAAACAACGAATTACTCACTCTACATCCCGGTAATGCATTAAACCTCGCTACTATACGCAAGAGAAATGAGGTTTGGAATGGATTGTGACAGCGGAAAGAAAATAATTATGGGTCGCAAGCAACCCATAACTAAATGGAATGGGAGACTATTTTAACCAAAGAAATAGTACAATCCTGCGCACAGGATCACAAAGGCGGGAAGTGGTGCGAAAAACGCGCGCCAAAGCAGGCGATGTGGACGGAAACCAACGCCATGGACAACGCCAGCGCAAACGGCCCAAATCAACAGCAGCCCCTGCCAAACCGCGAGTTCACTGGTCCGCGCAGCAAAGCGCGTCGGATCCCAGAATACACAGCCAGCCAGTAGCAACGCCATGATAAGGGAAAGAGCCCTTAACGGGCTCTTATCCATCAGGCGATAGAGTCTATCGGCCAGATCATTCATTGCTTATCGTCTTCAACCGCTTTGCTTGCCTCACTCTGCTCGATAGCCAGGGCCGTGATGATCCCCAGTGAGCAAGCAAGAAGCGTTCCGAGTATCCAGGCAAAATACCACATAAATTAAGCTCCTTACTTAGTACATAGAGTGAGTGTTTTGCTCAATCTGCTCTTTGGTAATACGACCGAACATCTTGTAGTAGCACCATGCGGTATAAGAAAGCACGATAGGAACGAAAATCATCGCAACTACGGTCATCACTTTCAACGTCAGCAGGCTTGATGTCGCATCCCATACCGTCAAGCTGACGTTAGGCACGGTGACTGACGGCATAATGAACGGGAACATGGCAACCCCGGCAGTCAGAATCACACAAGCGATAGTCAGAGAAGAGAACAAAAATGCCCACGCTCCTTTCTCTGCACGCGCCATGAGGGTAGTCAGCACTGGCAACACCACGCCCAGCACTGGGATAGCCCACAACACCGGATGGTTATTGAAGTTGACCAACCAGGCTCCCGCCTGCTGAACGACTTCTTTACGCAGTGGGTTAGACTCAGCCGCGGTGTTAATCGCCGACGTCACCACATAACCATCAATACCGTAAATCACCCAGACGCCAGCCAGAGCAAACGTCACCATCATCACCAGCGCGGAAATCTGCGCGGCGGACTTGGAACGCACGTGCAGGTCGCCCGTGGTCCGCATCATCAGGTAGGTTGCACCCTGAGTAAGAATCATTGTCAGACTAACAACACCAGCCAACAAGCCAAACGGATTCAGCAGTTGGAAGAAGTTTCCAGTGTAGTAAAGACGCAGATATTCATCGACGTGGAACGGTACACCCTGCAACAGGTTGCCAAACGCCACACCAATGACAACCGGCGGGACAAAGCTACCGATGAAGATGCCCCAGTCCCACATTCCCCGCCAGCGCGGATCTTCAATTTTTGAACGGTAATCGAAGCCGACAGGACGGAAGAATAGTGATGCCAGTACCAAAATCATAGCAATGTAGAAACCGGAGAACGCGGCGGCGTAAACCATCGGCCAGGCCGCGAACAACGCGCCACCTGCGGTGATTAGCCAGACCTGGTTACCGTCCCAGTGTGGTGCAATGCTGTTTATCATGACACGACGTTCGGTATCCCCACGCCCCATCAGACGGACCAGAATGCCCACGCCCATGTCAAAACCATCCGTGATAGCGAAGCCAATCAGTAAAATACCGATCAACAGCCACCAGATAAAACGTAAGACTTCATATTCAAACATAGTGGACTCCTGTTTACCGTGCTTCCTGCGCAGCCGCTATAGGTTGTTCAAAATGGTAACGCCCTGTTCTCAGGCTGCTCGGCCCCAGACGTGCGTATTTGAACATCAGATACATTTCTGCAACCAGGAAGAGCGTATACAGACCACAGATCAGCCCCATTGAGAACAGAATATCCCCTGCTGTCAGCGATGAGGTCGCGACAGCCGTTGGCAGGATTTCACCGATGGCCCAAGGTTGGCGGCCATATTCAGCCACAAACCAGCCGGCTTCGATAGCAATCCACGGCAGCGGAATACCATACAGTGCGATGCGGTGCAGCCAGCGTCTCTGACCAATTTTGCCACGCAGAACAGTCCAGAAAGACAGGCCAATGATCAACAGCATCAGAATGCCGCTGCCTACCATGATACGGAAAGAGAAATACAGCGGCGCAACGCGTGGGATAGAATCTTTAACCGCCTGTTTAATCTGAGTTTCCGTCGCATCAGAGACTTTCGGCGTATAGCGTTTCAGCAACAGTCCGTAGCCCAAATCTTGCTTAGACTGCTCGAACGCTTTTTTAACCTCAGGGTCGGTATTGCCTGCGCGTAATTCTTCCAGCAGGTGATAAGCCTGCATACCATTACGAATACGCACTTCATGCATCGCCATCAGCTCTTTCAGACCGGTGACTTCTTTGTCAGTAGAACGCGTGGCAATTAACCCCAAAGCGTAAGGAATCTTGATGGCATAGTTATTTTCCATCGTATCCTGGTTCGGGATACCGAACAGCGTAAAGGATGCGGGAGCCGGTTGTGTTTCCCATTCGGCTTCAATCGCTGCCAGTTTGGTTTTCTGCACGTCACCCATTTCATAACCGGATTCATCACCCAGTACAATAACGGACAGAACAGAAGCCAGACCGAAGCTTGCTGCGATAGCAAATGAACGCTTGGCAAACGCAACATCGCGGCCTTTCAACAGATAGTAGGAACTGATGCCCAGAATGAACATCGCGCCGGTACAGTAACCTGCTGCCACCGTGTGAACGAATTTCACCTGAGCAACCGGGTTCAGCACTAGGTCAGCGAAGCTCACCATTTCCATACGCATGGTTTCGAAATTGAAATCTGATGCGATGGGGTTTTGCATCCAGCCATTGGCGACCAGAATCCACAGTGCAGAGAAGTTAGAGCCCAATGCGACCAGCCAGGTAACGGCCATATGCTGCACTTTTCCTAAACGGTCCCAGCCGAAGAAGAACAAGCCAACAAAGGTCGATTCCAGGAAGAATGCCATCAAGCCTTCAATAGCCAGCGGCGCGCCGAAAATATCCCCGACGTAGTGAGAGAAATATGACCAGTTGGTCCCGAATTGAAACTCCATGGTCAATCCGGTAGCGACCCCAAGAGCAAAGTTAATTGCGAATAACTTGCCCCAGAATTTAGTCATATCTTTATAGATTTGTTTGCCGGACAGCACATATACCGTTTCCATAATCGCCAGCAAAAACGCCATCCCCAGCGTTAATGGTACGAATAGAAAATGGTACATTGCAGTTAAGGCAAACTGTAAACGTGACAGTTCGACTACATCAAACATTTTGACTCCTTGCTCCTCGCAGGAAGGGATTAGCTTGCAAACGCTGACAAGCCGCCAAACATTCGGCCATTACACCCAAAAAGAACACAACAAGAATTGCTTTAACATCGGCTGTAACAAACGCTAAAAATACCGTTCATCAAGGCAGTCACATCGTGACGTCCCCCGACAGCAAGCTCAAGATAAATCACAAGTATTACAAATAACGTACCCCGTAAGGAGGTAACCGTATATTACGCCTGTAATCCCCTACAATAAATAGGTTTTTACGTGACCTAGACTAGGTTTTTGGCTTCAAATCAACTTTTCCACCAAACAGCATGAAAGGCGATAATTGACCTCGCGCAATTTAAGCCTATTTCAGAAATTATATCCAGAGGCGTTTTTTGATCTAAAACAATTTAACGCTTTTCTCGTGATTGTCGCGTTGCATTAATTTCCTTATCACACTCATTGTTAATGCAATGTGACTTTTAGGTTTAATTAAAATTAATTCAGCAATATAATTGCTACTTCTCGTTATCGATTATTTAATCGTTTCCCTCATCTTTTATTTTATGTCAAATTTTTATTTTTTATTGCTGACGAGTGCGCTGTATTTTTTACCAAACCGCAGGTGAATTCTCCTTTCACACACCTAATGTAACAACACAACTTGCACTACAACGCTTTTGTTAACCATGCTGTTGCCAGTCAGCACCTATTTTCGGCTTGAGGTGGATCTCGGCCTCATCCCCAACGGGGCGCTCTTCTTACATCAGCCACGTGGTGCCAGCGTTGATCTGACCATTCCCCCAGTCTTCTGCCCTATGCCATTTCCCCCGTTTTCTTCCCCTATACGGCCAATATTTTCATACCCCATCGCCGAGTAATGTGGGTTTGCGAATTCGCAGCGCGATATTTTCGTAACAACCCATAGGAGTATGCATTATGGATTCACAATTTATTGGTTCAGTCATTAATGCACTGCCGCTGGAGCACATGATTGGCGGCCCACTACAGGCAATGATCAAAGCGCAGGTACAGGCGAGTAAGGCGTACGCCGACTTTCTGCTCTCTGTATGTATCAAGGATGGTAAGGCGGAGTCGGTGCAGTTTGATTACGACGAAACCGTGGTCGATGATAAGGGCGTCATCCAGGGTGTGATGAAAAAGACCATGCGCATCCCACTGCTGGCGGCGATCTCCCACCCCAATATCAGCATCGAAGAAGGCACTATCGACTTCGAGCTGGAAGTCTCCCAGAGCGCATCCAGCAACAGCGAAACCAACGCGGAAGCATCGCTAGAAGCATCCGTTGGTTGGGGGCCATTCAGCGTGAAAATCACGGGACGCGTCTCGCATAAAGCACAGCAAACCCGCTCCAGCGATACCCGTGCGAAATACAGCATCCATACCCAGGTAAAACGTCAGCCACCGCCGGAAGCTCTGATGCGTGTGATTGATTTCCTGACGGATGCCGCAACGCGCCCGGCAGTCCTACCGTCTGAAGCGGAAAAACTTCATACCTATACCCCAACGCTCACCGCCGCAGAAAAAGCCTCGGCGTAATCGCACTAATATCCACTCTGAGGCTGCCAGGCAGCCTCATTTTTCACGGAGCACGCTATGCCAATGAAAGACTGGTTTCGCAGCAGTCGTGGCGCAGAACCAAAAGCGGATTCCCCACCTTCGCCGCCACAGCCAGAGGAGAGCACTAGGCTCCCCCCTGTCGACCCACCGCAGGATCCCCCCTTACCGCCGGGTGATGGAACGCCGCCATCTGGCTCTGGTGGCATTCCGGTGACGCTGGCAGATATTACGCGTGGTATGCAGCATGCAGCATCGGCGGCAAACCAACTGATCGCCCATCAGTACATGCAGGCGCTGGATCCTTTTTTTGAGCACAGCGACGACGGGCGGTTAGTGCCGAAAATCATCGAAATGGAGCTGGATGAGCAGCATTACTTCAAACTGCCGCTAGTGGCGCTGTCCACGCCGCGCGGGTTAATGCTGGAAAAAATGAAGGTTTTTCTCACCGTTCGCGCTGACGACGTGGAGCAGAAGAGTGCGCTGTCCGGCACGTCTGACGACGCAGTCAGCCGTTTTCACGTCAGCATGTCTCCTCCAAGCCGCGAAGTCAGCGGGCGCGACAGCGGGCATGTGGATATTGAAATGCAGTTCACAGTATTGGAACCGCCAGAGAGTGTGATGCGGCTTATTGAAGAGTACACGAGGCTGGTTCTCCCTCAAGCAATCGACAGGAGCGATAACAATGGCTAACCTCCCCCTGAACACCGGTGCCGCCGGGCTAACGCTAATCAAGTCCTTTGAAGGGCTCAGTCTGGAAAAATACCGCGATGCCGTAGGCAAATGGACCATCGGCTACGGACATCTGATTTTGACCAATGAAAATTTTCCCCGAACGCTCAGTAAAGCTGAAGCGGAAGATCTTCTGCGCGCGGATCTCAGGATGACCGAGCGTGGTGTTCATAAGTATGTGTCGGTGGATCTGAACCAGAACCAGTTCGATGCGCTGGTGGCCTTCGCCTTCAATGTCGGGTTGGGCAATTTACAGAAATCAACATTGCTACGCCTGCTTAACCTAGGCCAGTATCAGGAGGCGGCGGATCAACTGCCGCGCTGGAATCAAGCGGGTGGGAAAATTTTAGCTGGCCTGACACGTCGGCGTGATGCTGAACGAACGCTGTTTCTGGCACCCATTAATCATCATGCATAAGGGAACACTAATGAAACGATATCTCCCAATATTAACGTTTGCCAGCTTGCTGACCTCGCTGTCTGCCTACGCGGATTTTCCGCAGTGTAGCATGGTGGTGCAGGAGGCTAACCAGCAGTTGGCAGAGCAAAATAAGAAGACCGTTCAGGATGAGAAGAAACTGACGATGCTGCTCAAAACCCTGAATCGAGATGGTGTACTGCCAACAGATTACGTCACTCGCGAGCAGGCCACCAAACTGGGATGGAGCGGTAAAGCGGAAGATTCGCTATGGAATATCTGGGCTTTGAACAAAAAGCAACTGGGTGGTGATGTCTGGACCGGTAAGCCGCTGCCGAGCCAAGACAAATTATACAGCGCGGATATTGATAGCGTGCGTGGTCTACGCAGTATCAAGCAACTGATCTACAGCCCAGAAAGCGCGATACGCTATCTTACAACAGATGACGGTGCCACGACGATCACGCTTCGCCCTTGCCAATAGTCACTATTGCGGCCTCAGTTTATTCGCTGAGGCTACCCGTTTAGGAGGGTAATATGATGTACGTTGATGGTATCCAAATGTTAAGCCAGGCCCTGGCCGCACTCGCTGGGCTATTTGGCGGATTAAGCGTGTCATTTTTCTGGCAGCCGAAAAAACTCTATCAACATGGTCGTCTTGTCGCAGGAGTGATCATCGGCGCTATCAGCGTCAGCACCACCTTTATGCTGGGTGGATTTATTGCGCGCTGGTTGGGCATGAACTTTCAAGACAGCGATATTGCCATGGGGATTGGCTATTTTGTTGGAGCGATCAGTGTTGGAATGATCGCCTGGCTGGCCAACTTCTTCAATCGCCGCGAAGGAGATGACATTTTGCAGGTGGCCGGAGAGTTAAACCGTGTTGTCCGTGGAGGAAATGCTGCACCACGCCGCCGAACTTCTCGACGCTCGAAACAGGAAGAGTCATCATGACATTGAAATTCTTATTTTGGGCGCTGACTCTGGTGGATATGACGACCGCAATAATGATTTTTATCAGTGCACTTAGCGGCCGTATGCTTAATATTCCTTTGTGGTATCGTATTGGATTATTAATTACCGCTCTCGGCTTTACCGCACAGGGCTTCCTTAACTTACCCTATCTATTGTTCAATGTTGTATTAATGGTGCAAGAGTTACCATTTTGGATATTAAAAGATGTCGGCATCGTCGTTATTTCAATTTGTTATTTCTTGGACTTTACGCATAAAGAAAAAAAACAGGAGGGATAATATCTTCATAAACAATCTTACTAAAACGGGAATAAACTCCATATTATTAAAAACACATTCAACACAATAATTAACACAGGTAGTGTTAATGTTTCACTGCGCAATAAAATAACCGGGCCATTTGTCACTTACTGGCAGGTTATTTTATAAATATTCTGCCATGTAAAAATATAACATCATGCGATAAGTTCGCACTACTTTTATTCAACTGATAGGAGATAACTATGTCTGTTAAACATGTTTTTTTTCGTAACGTTAAAAGGCACAGCATTATTTCTGCTGTTGCCGCATCTCTGTTTTTATTTTCGACGGGGGCGATGGCTGCAAAGGTCGGCGCCGCGTGTGTGCTGCCCGGAACCAATGGGCTAACAGAGGCAGAGTGGGCTGCAGCCCAGGATGCTGCAGAGAGTGACGGGCATCTGGTCGCTTGCCATATTGATAAAAATACAACGTGGCTGGCACAGCGTACACAGGGGTTACAGGATCCGCCTTGTCCTCAGAGGCCGGTTGTTTCTGCGTGGACGTCGGCAAAAGTGATGTGGGATCATGTTGGTAAACAAATCACCGAATTCTGTAACGCGCCGGAGGATGGGCAAATGTTTAAACGGATCGACACGGTCCTGAAGGGCGATGGTAAGGGTGACGCAGGTAACGGTTATGACAGCAATAATAACCCGCCTGCTTTTGCGATTGCTGATAATCAGCGAGCGGTGACCATTATGAATAAGAGGCATGGCAAGTGGTATGTTTTAACTGGTTATCCCATTAAATAAACGATAGGAGCATTATACCCACGTATAATGCTCCTATTGCTCAGGAAAAGAGACATAGGCTGGAGCTAAGAAAAGTAAATTGGATCGGAACTACTCATCCGAATACATCATTGCCGCTTGTGTACGGTTATTAACATTCAGACGGCGGAAAATCGACTCCAGATGCGCTTTCACTGTCCCTGCACTGATATTCAAACGACGACTAATTTGTTTATTGGATTCCCCTGCTGCCAGCAACTTGAGGATTTCTCGCTGCCGTTCACTCAGGCAGGCCGGAGCACCTTGCCCGTTGTCCAGCAAGGTAATGCCCTCTTGCGGCAGGCAGAACATACCCAGCGACGCTGCTCGTAGCGTCTGGGCAATGGTTTCCGGCTGTGAGTCGCGACTGACAAACGCAATAGCTCGATGGTTCAGGAACAACCGCAACAGTGTTGGCTGACATTTATTCATCAGCATGACTACCGGAATATCGGGATGGTGTAAGGCTAATGAATCCAACAATTCAATGCTTACCACTTTATCCCCATCACCATCCAGCAAGATTAATGTCGCAGGAAATTCATTTAGCGTAGTATCAATTTCATTTTTATTATTTAGCCCGCGAACATTCACATCTGGAATAAATTGTGATAATACTGATGCCATTCCTTCAATGAATATTGACTGCCTGTCAATCATGAGTACATTCATGCATTATCTCCACGTAGTAGCGTTCGTTATCGAATTTATTACCCCTCAGATTAATCAATGAAATGTAAAAAGATAAACAGGCTAATTGTCATAGGCCTTTTAGCCGACAAAAAAGAATGGTAAACATTTAACCTAACAGTACTGATATCTTAAACATTACCATTAGGGTTAAGACAGAAAGCCATCCAAATATTCCCAATTTTATTAACCTGAACAAAACACGACCAAACTAAAGAACTACCAACATAGATAAATACTTTTTCACGATTTGCGAAAAACGCTAATAAATTAGCCTTACCATCGATCGAATCATCGTGACTCCATAAACATCCAATATAATTCTGAAAAGTCATGTGCAACTCAATGGCATCAATTATCTCGGTGACCAAATTTGAATAAAAAAAAGCCACCCGAAGGTGGCTAGCGTGTTTCATCAAATAATCAATTAACGCGTTAATATCGCTTTTACAGCATCACCGATATCGGCCAGACTACGGACGGTTTTAACACCGGCCTCTTCTAATGCTGCGAATTTATCATCGGCAGTGCCTTTACCACCGGCAATGATGGCGCCAGCATGGCCCATACGTTTGCCTTTCGGCGCCGTTACACCCGCGATGTAACCGACAACCGGCTTCGTTACGTGCTCTTTAATGTACGCTGCCGCTTCTTCTTCTGCCGTACCACCGATTTCACCGATCATGACGATGGCTTCAGTCTGTGGATCTTGTTCAAACAGCTTCAGAATATCGATGAAGTTAGAGCCAGGGATCGGGTCACCACCGATACCGACACAACTGGATTGACCCAGCCCGGCATCGGTCGTTTGTTTCACGGCTTCATACGTCAGCGTGCCTGAACGAGAAACGATACCGACTTTACCCGGCAGGTGAATATGGCCCGGCATGATACCGATCTTACATTCACCCGGCGTGATCACACCTGGGCAATTCGGACCGATCATCCGCACGCCGCTCTGATCGAGCTTCACTTTCACCGTCAGCATATCCAGCGTCGGGATACCTTCGGTGATACAGATGATCAGCTCGATACCTGCGTCAACCGCTTCCAGAATGGAGTCTTTACAGAACGGAGCAGGAACGTAGATAACGGATGCCGTTGCGCCCGTCGCTTCTACCGCTTCACGCACCGTATTAAATACGGGCAGACCCAGATGTTCCGTGCCGCCTTTACCCGGCGTAACACCACCAACCATTTGTGTACCGTAAGCAAGTGCTTGCTCAGAGTGGAATGTCCCCTGACTACCGGTAAAACCCTGACAGATAACTTTGGTATTTTTATTAATCAGAATGGACATTATTTACCCTCCACTGCTGCAACAACCTGCTGAGCGGCACCCGTCAGGCTGGTCGCGGCGATAATATTCAGGCCGCTATCCGCCAGTTTCTTAGCACCCAGCTCCGCATTATTTCCTTCCAGACGAACAACAACCGGCACGTTCACACCCACTTCAGCTACCGCGCCGATGATGCCGTCAGCGATCAAATCGCAACGCACAATGCCACCAAAGATGTTAACAAAGACAGCTTTTACCTTGTCGTCAGACAGGATAATTTTGAACGCTTCGGTAACACGTTCTTTCGTCGCACCGCCGCCAACATCAAGGAAGTTAGCAGGAGAACCGCCGTGTAGCTTCACGATGTCCATGGTGCCCATCGCCAAACCCGCACCGTTCACCATACAGCCAATGTTGCCGTCCAGTGCAACATAGTTCAGTTCCCACTGTGCCGCATGTGCTTCACGGGAGTCTTCCTGGCTTGGGTCACGCATTTCACGCAGTTCAGGCTGACGGAACAGCGCATTGCCGTCCGCGCCCAGTTTGCCATCCAAACAGATCAGATCGCCCTGCTTGGTGATAACCAGCGGGTTGATTTCGACCAGCGCCAGATCGCGCTCAAGAAACAGCGCCGCCAGGCCCATGAAAATTTTGGTGAACTGGGCAACTTGCTTGCCGCTCAGACCCAGTTTGAAAGCCAGCTCACGCCCCTGATAAGGCTGTGGGCCTACCAGCGGATCGATGGCCGCTTTATGGATCAGTTCCGGCGTCTCTTCCGCCACTTTTTCAATTTCTACGCCACCTTCGGTGGACGCCATGAACACCACGCGACGCGTGCCACGGTCAACAACTGCGCCCAAATAAAGCTCTTTGTCGATATCAGTTGCCGCTTCAACCAGAATCTGATGAACCGGTTGACCCTGTGCGTCAGTTTGGTAAGTAACGAGTTTCTTACCCAGCCAGTTTTCAGCAAAAGCGCGAATGTCTTCTTTGTTACTGACCACTTTAACGCCGCCCGCTTTACCGCGACCGCCTGCGTGAACCTGACATTTTACAACCCACGGACCCGAGCCAATCTTAGATGCGGCTTCTTCTGCTTCACGCGGTGTAGTACAGGCATAGCCGGTCGGTGCCGGTAAACCATATCGAGCAAAGAGTTGTTTTGCCTGATACTCGTGTAAATTCATGATGTTCTATCCATTTAGGTTTGGAGATAAGTCGGCAGACGACTTTCATCACCGACTTTTCGGTAGAAAAAAGCGTCATAAACTCTCTGATATATTTGGATAACGCCGTTGAGAAAAAACGGCCTGCATAGCACATAATCTATATTTCGGGCGGAAAACCGTCAGGGTTATCCGCCCGAGAGAAGGCGCTAGCTATCGGACTAAACGTCCAACAGCAGACGCGCTGGATCTTCCAACATCTCTTTCACCGTCACGAGGAAGCCAACGGACTCACGGCCATCGACCAAGCGGTGATCGTAAGACAGCGCCAGATACATCATCGGTAGGATAACGACCTGACCATCAACTGCCATCGGGCGATCTTTAATGGCATGCATACCCAAAATCGCACTCTGCGGTGGGTTGATGATCGGAGTAGACATCAGAGAACCAAAGACACCGCCATTGGTAATCGTGAAGTTACCACCCAGCAGTTCTTCAACCGTCAGTTTGCCATCACGGCCTTTCACGGCCAGTTCTTTGATGCGCTTCTCGATGTCGGCCATACCCAGCGCATCAACATCACGCAGCACTGGCGTGACCAGACCACGCGGAGTAGAAACCGCAATGCTGACATCGAAGTAGTTGTGGTAAACCACATCTTCGCCATCAATGGAGGCATTTACTTCAGGGTAACGTTTCAGCGCTTCAACGACAGCCTTGATGTAGAAGGACATGAAGCCCAGACGCACACCGTGGCGTTTCTCAAACGCTTCACCGTATTGCTTGCGCAAATCCATGATCGGCTGCATGTTGATTTCGTTAAACGTCGTCAACATTGCGGTGCTGTTTTTCGCTTCCAGCAGACGCTCAGCAACACGCTTACGCAGGCGCGTCATCGGTACACGTTTTTCGCTACGCGCACCCAGAGCCGGTGCAGGAGAAGTCGCCGGAGCCTCAGATTTAGCCGCTTTACCAGAATCTTTCTTCTGAGCAGCCAAATGTTTATCTACGTCTTCACGGGTAATTCGACCACCCACGCCGCTGCCTTTAATCGTTGAAGCATCGAGATCGTGCTCTGCAATCAGGCGGCGGATAGCTGGGCTAAGCGCGTCGCTGTTCTCTTCTTCCAGACCAGCGGTATGACGCTGTGCCGGTGTCGATTCTTTACTCTGCGATTTCTCGCTGGTTTCTTTACCGGAGCTATCGCCACGGCGAATGCGGCCCAGAAGCTGGCGAGACGTTACGGTCGCCCCTTCCTCTTCCAGCACGGCATCCAGAATACCCGCTTCAGAGGCAGGAACCTCCAGCACCACTTTGTCAGTTTCAATTTCAACCAATACTTCATCACGCTGGACGCTATCGCCTGGTTTTTTATGCCAGGTTGCAACGGTGGCGTCAGCGACAGATTCAGGCAGGTCGGGTACAAGAATATCTACGCTACTCATTATCTATCCTTTTATTTAATCAACGTTCAGCGCGTCATCGACCAGATCTTTCTGTTGTTTCTGGTGTACGGACATATAGCCAACGGCGGGTGATGCAGACGCCGGGCGTCCTGCGTAACGTAAAGAAGCCCCAAACGGAATCACTTCACGGAAATGGTGCTGACTGCAATACCAGGCTCCCTGATTCAGCGGCTCTTCCTGACACCACACGAAATCGTGAACATGGGCAAAAGATTCCAATGCAGCTTGAACAGCCTGATGCGGGAACGGATAAAGCTGTTCGATACGGACGATCGCGACATCTTTTTGCTCGTTCTTACGGCGCTGTTCCAGCAAATCATAGTAGACCTTACCGGAACAAAGCACGACACGCTTCACGGCTGCTGGATCTAATTCTTCTACTTCACCAATCGCTGGCTGGAAAGAACCCTTTGCCAGTTCATCCAGTGAAGAGATCGCCAGCGGATGGCGTAACAGAGATTTTGGCGACATGACCACCAGCGGACGGCGCATACCGCGCAGCGCCTGACGGCGAAGCATGTGATAAACCTGCGCCGGTGTTGACGGAATACAGACCTGCATATTTTGTTCAGCGCACAGTTGCAGATAGCGCTCCAGTCTGGCTGACGAGTGCTCCGGACCTTGCCCTTCGTAACCATGCGGCAGCAGCATCACCAGACCACACATCCGGCCCCACTTCTGCTCACCGGAACTAATGAACTGGTCGATCACCACCTGAGCACCGTTGGCAAAGTCACCAAACTGCGCTTCCCAGATAGTCAGCGTGCGCGGCTCTGCGGTTGCATAGCCGTATTCAAACGCCAGTATCGCTTCTTCTGACAGCACGGAGTCCCAGACGTTAAACTCGCCCTGTCCGTTATGCACATGATTCAACGGCGTATAGCTGGAACCGTTTTTCTGGTTATGCACGACAGCATGGCGATGGAAGAACGTACCGCGACCGCTGTCTTCACCAGACAAACGAATCGGGATCCCTTCATCAACCAGCGTAGCGTAGGCCAGCGTTTCTGCCCCACCCCAGTCGAAAGGTTTGTTGCCAGCGGCCATTTCGGCACGGTCAGCATAAACTTTGGCAACGCGAGGATGAACGTCAATCCCTTCCGGCACTTCACTGATACGCTTCGCCAGTTCCTGTAAACGTTTCATTTCCGTTGCGTGCGGATAAGGTTCATCCCACTCATGGTTCAGATACGGCGTCCAGGTAAAGGACTGCATATCCATCTCACGCCATTCTTCCACCACGCATTCGCCTGCATCCAGCGCATCGCGGTACAGATTGACCATTTCGGTGGCGTCTTCCAACGTGATGGTTTTATTCTGTTCCAGACGGTCGGCATACACCTTACGCGGCGTCGGATGTTTTTTGATCTTCTGGTACATCATCGGCTGCGTTGCGCTTGGCTCATCAGCTTCGTTATGGCCATGACGACGATAACAAATCAAATCGATGAACACATCGCGCTTGAAGGCGTTACGGAAATCCAGCGCCAGACGCGTAACAAACGCTACGGCTTCCGGATCGTCTGCATTAACGTGGAAAATCGGTGCCTGCACCATTTTACCGATATCGGTACAGTATTCGGTGGAACGGATATCCAGCGGGTTAGACGTCGTGAAGCCAATACGGTTGTTAATAACAATACGCAGCGTACCGCCCACTTCATAACCACGCACTGTCGACATATTCAACAGTTCCTGGACCACGCCCTGCCCACTGACTGCTGCATCGCCGTGAATGGTGATCGGCAACACACGTGGACCACTCTGGCTATTCAGGCGGTCAAGACGCGCGCGAACCGATCCCGTCACAACCGGGCTAACGATCTCCAGATGCGAAGGGTTGAACGCCAGCGCCAAGTGTACCAGACCACCAGCAGTCTCAAATTCAGACGAGAAACCTTGGTGATATTTAACGTCACCTGTACCCAGGTGCTCTTTATGCTTACCAGCAAATTCGTCGAACAGATCCTGAGATTTTTTACCCAATACGTTGATCAGCACGTTAAGGCGGCCACGGTGTGCCATCCCCAATACCACTTCACGCGTATCGTTTGCACCCGCATGGCGAATCAGTTCTTTCAGCATCGGAACCAGTGCATCACCGCCTTCCAGCGAGAAACGCTTGGCGCCAGGATATTTGGCTCCCAGATACCGTTCAAGCCCTTCCGCTGCGGTTAACTCTTGCAGGAAACGGCGCTTTTCTTCTACCGTAAATGACGGCTGACCGGTTACCGATTCAATACGTTGCTGGATCCAACGTTTCTCTTCCGTGCTGGTGATATGCATATATTCCGCACCGATAGAACCGCAATAGGTGCGTTTCAGCGCGTCATACAGCTCTTCCAGCTTCATGGTGTCTTTGCCGATGGCAAAAGACCCCACGTTGAAGGATTCCTGTAGGTCATCCTGAGTCAGGTTATGATAATCCAGATCCAACTCTGCAACCGGTTCCTGAGGACGCAGGAAAATCGGGTCCAGATTAGCCTGCTGATGTCCACGGAAGCGGAATGCATTGATCAGTTGCAATACCTTGACCTGCTTGACATCAATATCGGGATCGGTGACTGATGAGGTAAAGCGCGAAGAGTCTTTCGCCAGACGGCGGAAATAGTCGCGCGTTTTGGAATGGAGTTGATCCGGTTTGACCCCGCTCGTAGGCAGTTGCTGGAAGATCGAGCGCCAGCTATGTTCGATCGAGTCAGGATCGGTTAAAAAATCTTCATAGAGTTGCTCTATGTAGGACTGATTCGCACCCGCCAAATAGGAGGAATCCAGCCAGGCCTTCATCGCGCCGTTCTGCATTATGATCCCTTAAGCTAATAAGCTTCAGTTTTCGCCGTGGTTAACATGTAATTAGTGTCCGTATATCGTTTGCCGTACAAACGGTTCACTTGTCGTACAATCGGTACGTGCTTAGAGTATCCATCCCCCTAAGGAACCTTTAAAAACCGGTTCTGGCGCGCAAGCCGGTTTTTAAAGGTTTCCTGCGCTCCCTCTGAAGAATAGCAACTCCAGAGGGAGATACATGTTTACTACTTAACTCTTTATGCAATAACGCGTTATGTAATGGCTATCCGTTACGCGCTGCGGTGCAACAGCATCGATTTAATATGGCCGATAGCCTTCGTCGGGTTCAGCCCTTTCGGACAGACGCTGACGCAGTTCATGATACCGTGGCAGCGGAAAACGCTGAATGCATCGTCCAGATCGTCCAACCGTGGCGTGGTTTCCGTATCACGACTGTCAATCAGAAAACGGTAAGCCGCCAGCAGCCCCGCAGGCCCAACGAACTTGTCTGGGTTCCACCAGAACGACGGACAAGACGTTGAACAGCAGGCACACATAATACATTCATACAACCCATCCAGCTTGGCACGTTGTTCAGGCGATTGCAGATGCTCACGCGCCGGTGGATTTTTCCCATTATTCAACAGGTAAGGCTTTATTTTCTCATATTGAGCATAGAACTGTCCCATGTCCACTACCAAATCACGCACAACCGGTAATCCTGGTAAAGGACGGATAACAATTTTGCTCTTTCCGCGCTGTAACGCGGAAACCGGCGTAATACAAGCCAAGCCATTTTTGCCGTTCATGTTAACGCCGTCGGAGCCACAGACGCCTTCACGGCAGGAGCGACGGAATGAAAGCGTTGGATCTTGTTCTTTCAGCAACATCAGCGCATCCAACAGCATCATGTCGCGGCCTTCTTCCGCCTCTAACTGGTAATCCTGCATCCGCGGCGCATCGTCAACATCCGGGTTGTAACGATAAATGGAAAATTCGAGTTTCATCGTTTGATCTCCGCAATTAATAAGTACGTATTTTCGGCGGGAACGCCGGACGCAGTTTAGGCTGCATGTTCACCTCACGGCGCGTCATGCTGTCGGTTTGCGGCAGATATAACGAATGGCACAACCAATTTTCATCGTCACGCTCTGGGTAATCGAAGCGACTATGCGCCCCACGACTTTCGGTACGGAAGTTAGCAGAAACTGCCGTTGCATAAGCCGTTTCCATCAGGTTATCCAATTCCAGACACTCAATGCGCTGGGTGTTGAACTCGCTTGATGTGTCATCCAGACGCGCGTCTTTCAGGCGCTCACGGATCACTTTCAGCTCTTCCAATCCTTTCGCCATCGCATCGCCTTCACGGAATACCGAGAAGTTATTCTGCATACAGGATTGCAGCGCCTTGCGGATTTCAACCGGATCTTCACCGGAACGGGTATTGTTCCAACGATTCATGCGGTCGAGCGACGCTTCAATATCGGATTCGCTGGCATCACGGCTTTCGCCCTGCTCTTCCAGAGATTCTTTCAGGTGAAGTCCGGCCGAGCGACCGAATACCACCAGGTCAAGCAGCGAGTTACCCCCCAGACGGTTAGCACCATGGACCGATACGCAGGCAATTTCCCCCACGGCAAACAGCCCTGGAATCACCACATCTTCGCCTTTCTCATTCACCGTCAACGCCTGACCACTCACTTTGGTCGGGATACCGCCCATCATGTAGTGGCAGGTTGGGATTACTGGAATTGGCTCTTTCACCGGATCGACGTGAGCAAACGTGCGCGACAATTCCAAAATACCCGGCAGGCGAGATTCCAGAACGTCTTTACCCAGATGATCCAGCTTCAGCTTGGCGTGCGGTCCCCATGGACCCTCACAGCCACGGCCTTCACGAATTTCGATCATGATAGAACGAGCAACCACATCACGGCCGGCCAGATCTTTCGCGTTTGGTGCATAGCGTTCCATGAAACGCTCACCGTGCTTATTCAGCAGATAGCCGCCTTCACCACGACAGCCTTCGGTTACCAGCACACCCGCACCAGCAATACCGGTTGGGTGGAACTGCCACATTTCCATGTCCTGTAACGGAACACCGGCACGCAATGCCATGCCCACACCGTCGCCAGTATTAATGTGCGCATTGGTGGTGGACTGGTAGATACGGCCCGCGCCGCCGGTTGCTAGCACGGTAGCCTTCGCTTTGAAGTAGACAACTTCACCGGTTTCGATACAGATCGCCGTACAGCCGACAACCGCACCATCCTGATTTTTCACCAGATCGAGGGCGTACCACTCGGAGAAAATAGTGGTGTGATTTTTCAGGTTCTGCTGATACAGCGTGTGCAGCAGCGCATGGCCGGTACGGTCAGCGGCTGCGGCAGTACGCGCAGCCTGCTCACCGCCAAAATTCTTGGATTGACCACCAAACGGACGCTGATAAATGCTGCCATCGTCCAGACGGGAGAACGGCAACCCCATGTGTTCCAGTTCCAGAATCGCTTCCGGGCCGGTTTTACACATATATTCAATTGCGTCCTGATCGCCAATGTAATCCGACCCTTTGACGGTGTCATACATATGCCATTCCCAGTTATCCTCATGGGTATTACCCAACGCAACGGTAATACCGCCCTGCGCGGATACAGTATGAGAACGGGTTGGGAACACTTTCGATAATAGGGCACAGGACTGGCCCATTTGGGAGATTTGTAGCGCGGCACGCATACCTGCGCCACCCGCACCCACAACCACTGCATCAAATTCTCTGACTGGCAAATTCATCACGCACCCCACACCACAACAGTTCCATAAATGACGTACACCAACAGCGCTACCACAATTGCCAACTGTAAAGTCAGGCGTAAGGCCAGCGGTTTAATGTAGTCGGTCAGCACTTGCCACATCCCTATCCAGGCATGAACCAGAATGGAAAATAACGTTAGCAGTGTGAATACTTTGGTGAGAGCCATCGCGAAGAAACCACGCCAGATTTCATAAGTGATGTCGCCAGCCGTAGCAATAAAACCAATAATATAAATCACATACAGAACAATGACGATGGCGGAAGCGCGAATCAGTAACCAATCGTGTACGCCATTGCGTCCTAACGCAGAAGCATTGCTTACCATACGAGGACTCCAGCCAGAATTGAAAGCACGACAGTAATAATAAATGAAATATTTGCAGAACGCTTACCTGCGGCAAGGTCTTCTTCTATATAGCCAAAATCCATCAACAGGTGACGTAAACCACCAACAATGTGATAAGCCAACGCCGCGAGGATACCCCAAACGATAAATTTAACGATGAAGCTATCCATAATTTCCGCAGCACGCAGGAACCCTTCCTCTGAAGAAAGAGAAGTGCCTAACAGCCACAGTAAAATACCGACAGCGACAAAGGTGATAACGCCGGAGACGCGGTGAAGAATAGATGCTATCGCAGTAACGGGAAACTGGATCGTCTGCAATTCCAGATTGACAGGTCTTTGTTTTTTCACGGATTTGCCCACACAGCTTTTATTATTGTTTCTTCCTCCGGGCCTGATGTGAGGTCAGACAGTATGAAAGTTGCAGCCCTGAAAATGGGTTTACGATACGCGCTCAAACATCGACATTCCGGTGTCTAAACAGCGCATGATCCTTTCATACTGGGTGCTCCTACTGCAGGGTGATTCCGGAGACCTGGCGGGAGTATAGGTCCTTCACATTCTCATTACAATTCCCATACAAACTGTTTGGTGACATTTGCCCCGAACAGTGATTTAGATCACGAACTTCACAATTTATATAAAATTAATTATCTGATTTGACAAAACTTCAACATTTCAATTACAACTAGGGGATTGAATTTCTTATGATGTGTTAAAGCACGGCGGGACACTTCCACACTGGCGTAACTTATGTAACAGTGAAGAGAGTCCACGTAAAAGTCATAGGTAATGGCTACAATCTATTCAGAACGTGATTAATTATCTGATAATTGTTAATTGCCTGGAGATTGTTAATTACCTGGAGAACGAATTTTTCATCCTGAATGCGGCTACCCGCCTTACTCTGTATCCTATTTGACGACTGTGTCACGACAGAGTTTCACCGGTCATTACTCGTCCGGTGCACAGGCATGACGGTATTTCTTCAGTGAGAATTTTTAAAATTAAAGCGCTAAGGAGACTGTAAATGGCTGATAAAAAAGCAACACTTACCCTAGAAGGTAAAGAACCGATTGAGCTAAATGTCCTATCTGGTACGCTAGGATATGATGAGATTGATATTCGTCCCCTCGGTTCGAAAGGTTACTTCACATTTGACCCTGGCTTTACCTCTACCGCATCTTGCGAATCAAAAATTACCTATATCGACGGCGACGAAGGCATCCTGCTACACCGTGGCTTCCCGATTGCCCAACTGGCTGAAAAATCTAATTATCTTGAAGTTTGTTACATCCTGCTGTTCGGTGAAACCCCAACGGTAGAACAGTATGAAACCTTCAAAACAACCGTGACTCGTCACACCATGATCCATGAGCAGATTACTCGTCTGTTCCACGGTTTCCGTCGTGATTCACATCCAATGGCCGTTTTATGCGGTGTCACCGGTGCACTGGCGGCGTTTTACCACGATTCTCTCGACATTAATATCGAGCGCCACCGCGAAATTGCGGCCTACCGCCTGTTGTCGAAAATGCCAACCGTCGCAGCAATGTGCTATAAATATTCACTGGGTCAGCCGTTTGTTTATCCGAAAAACAACCTGTCCTACGCGGGTAATTTCCTGCACATGATGTTCTCCACCCCTTGTGAAGAATATGTTGTGAATCCGGTGCTGGAACGCGCCATGGATCGCATTCTCATCCTGCATGCCGATCACGAACAAAACGCCTCAACCTCTACCGTGCGTACCGCGGGTTCGTCTGGTGCAAACCCATTTGCCTGTATCGCCGCGGGGATCGCCTCGCTGTGGGGACCGGCACATGGCGGCGCGAACGAAGCCTGTCTGCGTATGCTGGAAGAAATCAGCAGCGTGGAACACATTCCTGCGTTTATCGAGCGTGCAAAAGACAAGAACGACTCTTTCCGTCTGATGGGCTTCGGCCACCGTGTATACAAAAACCACGACCCACGCGCTACGGTTATGCGTGAAACCTGCCATGAAGTGCTGAAAGAATTGGGCAGAAAAGACGATCTGCTGGAAGTGGCGATGGAGCTGGAACATATCGCGCTGAACGACCCGTACTTCATTGAGAAGAAACTGTACCCGAACGTGGACTTCTACTCCGGCATCATCCTGAAAGCGATGGGAATTCCGTCGTCCATGTTTACCGTCATCTTCGCGATGGCGCGTACCGTGGGCTGGATTGCACACTGGAGCGAAATGCACGCCGACGGCATCAAAATCGCCCGTCCGCGTCAGCTGTATACCGGCTACGACAAGCGTGACTTCTCGTCTAATCTGAAACACGATTAATCCATTCAGCCTATGCAATAAGGCCGGACTATCCGGCCTTTGTTGTTTCAGAACCGTATTTTCTTACCTCTACTACCGCTAACTCTGGCAGTGCGGGCACCAATAGAACGGGCGCGATGACAGCATGGTTCTTTCAATGACTCCGCCGCAGCGCTCACAGCCTTCCCCTTCACGATGGAAAACCTTGAACGAGAAAATTGCCCCATGATGTCGATTCTCATCAACGGTGCCGCGCGTGTTGTAAGACAGCCGGGGAATATCCAGCAGTGCTTGACTCAGCGTTTGCAACTGTTCTTCATTCAACTGCGACGCCGTATGTTGCGGTGCCAACTGGGCCTGCCAGAGGATCTCGACGCGCAGATAATTCCCCAACCCCGCGAGAAAGGCCTGATCCAGTAACAGTCCACTGAACTGACGGCGACGAAAACGCGGTAATAACAAACGCTCACACACCTGTTCTGGTGTCAGAGAAAGATCCAACACATCAGGGCCGATACGTTGCAGAAAAGGATGTGTCGCAAGTGTCTCCGCTGTCAGCATTTCAATATCTGATGCGCTATAGAGCAAAATGGCACGATCTTGCGTCTCCAACCGGATGCGTAAATCTCGTTTTGTTTCCGGCGACTCCCCCGCGTTCACAACTCGCCACACACCATAAAGCTGATTGTGGCTATACAACACCCGATCGTTGCTAAAATAGGTCAGCAGCGCCTTCCCGCGCGTTTCGATCTGCCTGACCTGTTGCCCGACCAATTCTGTTTCGTATGGTTTCAGCTCTGGAAACGCAAACCAGACGTGCGTCAGCGTTTCTCCCACAACTGCCTCAACCAGCTTATCGGCCGCCCGGCGAATTTCCGGTCCTTCCGGCATACTTTACTCCCTGAAAATCAGATGCTCTGAGTATTACGTAATTAACAAAACTAATGCAGGGCACCGCCGGTTACTGCCACATCACCCTGCTGCACCAGCGATTGCTTGATCATCACTTCCAGCGCCGTTGTGACTAGCGACGTTGGCATACTCGGCTCACCGGGATGATGAGCCGACTGTTCCGGCGAATAAGGAATATGTACAAACCCACCACGAACCACATCTCCCTGCTGATGGAGATGATGTAAGAGCCCGTACATCACGTGATTGCAGACAAACGTCCCTGCGGTTTGCGATACCGCAGCGGGAATGCCTGCCACGCGTAATGCCTGCACCAGCGCTTTCACAGGCAACGTCGAGAAATACGCCGCTGGCCCGTTTTCCATCACGGGCGTATCAATCGGCTGATTGCCTCGGTTATCAGGAATTCGGGCATCTTTAATGTTGATCGCCACACGTTCGACGGAAATATCAGCACGGCCGCCTGCCTGTCCCACCGCGATCACCACTTCCGGCTGCCATTCAGCCATCGCACGATAAAGCTGTTCCAGTGACAAATCGAAGACGCAAGATAAACGACAAGCCACCACGCGTGCACCGCCGACCTCCCGCTGATGAAGGACTTTTACCGCTTCCCAAGAAGGGTTAATCGCTTCACCCCCAAAAGGTTCAAACGCCGTGATTAAAACGGTTTTCATCTGTTATCCCCGTCATACAAAAATAATGATTACGCGGCAGCAACAGCTATCTGATGCTGGCTAAAACAGTGTCGCAACTTGCGGGCAAACAGCAGCGCATGTTGCCCATCGCCGTGGATGCATACTGTATCGGCTTGTACGTTAACCCAGGAACCGTCAATCGCCCGAACCCGCTGACGTTGAATCATTTCCAGCGTCTGCGCCAGCGCCAGTTCATCACTATTAATCAGCGCCCCGGCCTGAGTGCGTGGCACCAGCGATCCGTCAGGCTGATAGCAGCGATCGGCGAACACTTCCTGACGCGTTTCTAGCCCCAGTCGTTTTCCAGCTTGGATTAACTCGCTTCCCGCCAGCCCAACCAAACGCAGTGCCGGGTTGACGACTTTAACCGCCTTGGCTATCGCATCAGCTAACCCTGGCTGGCTGGCGGCCTGATTGTAAAGCATACCGTGCGGCTTTACGTGCGACAGCGTTCCCCCTTCAGCAGCAACGATCGCACTGAGCGCACCAAGCTGATACACCATTTGCGCAAAGACAATTTCTGTGGGCACATTCATCGCCTTGCGACCAAAATTTTCACGATCGAGAAAACTGGGGTGAGCACCAAGCGCGACCCCATAGCCTATTCCCCAGCGTACTGACTGACGCATGGTCTGCGCATCACCCGCGTGAAACCCACAGGCAATATTGGCCGACGTCACCAGCTTCAGCAACGCTTCGTCGTTCTCACCGCCCTCGCCCAAATCGGCATTCAGATCAATAATCATGCAGCCTCCACGCCAATTGTTCGAGGTAACGCCGCTGTTCTTCGGCGGCTTTTTGCGCCTGAGCTGGCGTACAGTGAATAAAATGTATCGGTTCACCGAGCCGGATTTGCGCCAAATGAAATAAATCAGCTTCAATCACACTCGCAATACGCGGGTAACCCCCCGTAGTCTGCGCATCCGCCAGCAGCACGATAGGGTGGCCATTGTGAGGAACCTGCACGACGCCCGGTAGCAACCCATGTGAGGGCAACTCGCGCGGTTTATTACCTGATGACGTAGTGCGCTGTAGCTCAGCCCCCTGCAAACGGTAACCCATGCGGTTACTTTGCGGACTCAACTGCCAGGAGGTTCGCCAAAACAGCTCCTGCATCTCTTCGCTGAACTCCTGATATTCCGGCCCCGGTAATGCCCGCACGCGGTTGCTGAATAACAATTGCTTGATACCCACTTCTCGTGTCAATTCACGAATCGGCGTCCCCAGCGGAAGTTCATCGCCATCCCTTAATAAACGCCCGTCAAAACCACCAAATCCGGCTTTCAAATCGGTACTACGCGAGCCCAATGCTTCTGGCACATTGACACCACCGGACAGAGCCAGATAGCTACGCATGCCGTTACGCGGCAGACGCATTTTCAATGTTTGTCCCGGCTTCGCGGCGAAACGCCAGCCTGTCCAGAGCGGTTTTCCATCCAGCTCGGCATGGCAGTCCGCACCGGTTAGCGCCACCCAGCAGGCAGTGGTGAACGTTGCGGTAAACTTACCTAATGTGATTTCCAGCGCGGCAGCGTTCTCCGCGTTGCCCACCAGCAGATTGGCCATTTTCAGAGCAGGCAGATCGAGTGCGCCTGACTGACTAATGCCCAAACGGCGGAATCCGACGCGACCGCCATCCTGCACCGACGTATGTAATCCAGCATGGATAACTTTCAGCATACGCCCTCCTTCAGTGGCAGAAACCGAACGTTATCTCCAGGGCGCAGCAGCGTTGGCGGCATCGTTTGCGGGTTGAACAGCGTTAATGCGGTGCGGCCAATCAACTGCCAGCCACCCGGCGTTGCCAGTGGATAAATTCCCGTCTGCGCGCCCCCAATCCCGACCGATCCCGCTGGCACGCGCAGGCGTGGCTCGGCACGACGCGGCATATACAGCTTCTCATTTAATCCGCCGAGGTAAGCAAATCCCGGCTGAAAACCCAAAAAGTAGACCACATACGGCGCGGCCGCATGCGCTTCCACAACCTGACTGACCGTCAGACCGCTGTGAACGGCTACTTCTACCAGATCCGGCCCCGCCTCTCCGCCATAAACAACGGGGATGTCGATATCTCGTGGATCAAACACCAGCGATTCACTTTCTTCCCACCAGTTCTGCAAACGCTCAATCGCATCCAGCGCCACCTGTTGTGGATGCGCCAACAGCACCGTCAGGTTGTTCATCCCCGGAATCGCTTCCAGCACCTCCTCATGGTGATTCAGGCGCTCGGTAAGCCCCCATATCCGCTGCTGGCTCTCCAGCGACATGGGCGGTTCCAGTTCCAGTACGACAGCTCTCTCGCCCAGAAGATAACACCGTGCTCGTTGCAATCTTTCCTCCTGAATCGCGTTTTATCCATCATGATGAACATGGCTAAATGATTAGCGTTGCTTACTGATATATGCTCTTCTCAATAGCCAAGCAACAACGATGCCAACATACAAAACACACCATCATTCATGTGCGATACCGCTACTTTCAGCCCATCAGGCCGGGTTAGGTATATCAATAAATGTCACATCAAAACCATGTTGTGCCGCCAGCCATTCGCCCAACGCGCGAATACCGCCACGCTCGGTCGCGTGGTGTCCGGCAGCAAAGAAATGCAGCCCCATTTCTCGCGCGATATGAATCGTTTGTTCAGACACTTCACCAGTAATAAAAGCATCGACGCCGAATCGCGCCGCTTGTTCAATAAAACCCTGACCGCCACCAGTACACCAGGCCACGCGCTGTATCTGTTGCGGTGCATTATCCCCACAATGCAGCACGCTACGCCCGAGCCGTTTTTCTACGCGGCGGCAAAATGCCTCTGCTGTCATGGGCTGCGCCAGCTCGCCATACGGCACCAGCGGTTCGATCATGCCCTGCACCTGAATTTCCAGCAGCGCCGCCAACTGTGCGTTATTCCCCAATTCCGGGTGTGCATCCAGCGGCAGGTGATAGCCGTACAGGTTGATATCATTGAGCAGCAGCGTTTTCAGTCTGTTACGCTTCATGCCACAGACAATCTGCGGTTCGTTTTTCCAAAAATAGCCGTGGTGAACCAGAATCGCATCGGCCTGCTTTTCTACCGCGGCATCCAGCAGCGCCTGTGAGGCCGTTACGCCCGTCACAATACGTTTTACTTCGGCACGCCCCTCGACCTGTAAACCGTTAGGCGCGTAATCCTGAAACGCCGCCGTACTCAGCTTTTCGTTAATGACCCTTTCCAATTCCGTATTACGCATACTTACTCTTCTCTTCTCGATCGTTATTCGTCATGCCGATACTCTTTGCCGCTTCAAACGCCGCCAGCGTATCCTGACGGGCGGTTTTGTGGTCGACGATTGGTAGCGGATAGCTCAGCTTAAAATGTTGTTTGTCGGCCCAGCGATGGGGCTGATGAATGTCTTTATCCGGCACGGCGGTCAGTTCAGGTAGCCAATGACGAATAAACCGACCTTCGGGATCAAAACGTTCGCCCTGCGTTGTCGGATTAAAAATACGAAAATAAGGTGCCGCATCGGTTCCGGTCGAGGCCGCCCACTGCCAGCCGCCGTTATTCGCCGCCAGATCGCCATCCAGCAGTTGCGACATAAAGTAGCGCTCGCCTTCACGCCAATCGATCAGTAAATCTTTGACGAGAAAGCTGGCGCAGATCATACGCAGTCGATTATGCATCCACCCCGTTTCATTCAGTTGACGCATCGCCGCATCCACAATCGGATAGCCGGTTTTCCCCTGTTGCCAGGCGGCTAAATCCTCCGGCGATTCCCGCCATTTCACCCACTGCGTCCACGCGGTAAACGGACGGTGTTTACACAACTGCGGCCAAGAGACGATCAGGTGACGGTAAAACTCACGCCAGACCAACTCGTTAAACCAAGTAAATGCCCCGCCTTCGCGCCGTTCCAGCATCTCTGGGCATTCGGTACGCAGGCGGTTAAAACATTGGCGTGGTGATACGATTCCAAGTGCCAGATACGGAGACAGTTTGCTCGTGCCAGGCTGCGCCGGGAAATCTCGCTGCCGATCATAATCCTGCACCTGCTCGCGGCAAAAGCGGCGTAGTTGCTGCAATGCCACACGTTCGCCGCAGGGGAAATCATCACTATTAACCTCAACCTGCGGATAGCTGAACGGCGACAGTGCCACCTTGTCCTTTATTGGCTCACCACGCACGTCTGGGGCAGGTACACACGTGGTATCCGCCTCCAGCAAGCGTTTGATAAAGGCCTGACGGAATGGCGTAAATACTTTATACATCTCGCCGTTGCCCGTCAGCACGCTACCTGGCGGCAGCAACAGGCTGTCGTGATAGCCATGGCAAACCACGCTATCAGCCAGCCGATCTTTCACCTGCTTATCACGCAGGCGCTCGTTGATTTCATACTGATGGTTGTAAAAAAGATCGGTAGCCTGCTGCTGTGCACAGAACTGCACTAGCCAATCAACCGACGCCGAAAAATCAGTACATTCGTGGTAATGCAACGGAATGCCTTTCTCGGCCAGCGCGTGCTGTACCAACGTCAGATTCTCTAGCAGAAAAGTCGCCTGACGCAGTGCCATATCATGTTTTTTCCACTGGGCTGGTGTCGCTATAAAGACGGCCAGTACGGTGGCATGCGGGTCATGACAGGCCGCGTGTAGCGCCAGATTATCGGTAACGCGCAGATCATTGCGCAGCCAGACGACATGCGTGGTCATGAAACTCCTCAGGCGATCAAATTAGTGTCCATAACGCAGGCGCAACGCTTCCGGGTACGGCTCAAAGTAACGCTGCTGAGCCAGATACGCATCGGGGTATTCCGCCATGTAGTGTTTTAGCAATGTGATAGGTGCCAATAGCGGCTGCAAACCTTGCCGATAGCGATCGATAAGTTGCGCCAGTTCCTGTCGCTGTTGAGAATTGAGTTGACGTCGGAAGTACCCCTGCACATGCATCAGCACATTGGTGTGGTTACGTCGCGTCGCAGGCGTTGATAACAGCTTCATCAACCGCATCCGGTATTCAACAATGTAGTCCTCCAGCGACTCCCACTTATCGATCCCCGCAACAAACGGCCCCAGCTCACGGTATTCCGGCTGGGAATGCGCCAACAGCAGTAATTTATAGCGGCTATGAAAGGCAATTAGCGCGCCACGGCTCAGCCCGTTTTGCCATAGCTGATTCAGTTCGTGCAGTGCATAAACGCGTTCAATGAAATTTTCCCGCAAGCCGGGATCTTGCAGACGCCCATCTTCTTCAACAGGCAGCCAGGGCATTTTCCGCATCAACTCCTGCGTAAACAGGCCGATTCCACTTTTACGCGCATCCTTTTGCGTTTCATCGTAAATCTTCACGCGCTCCATGCCGCAGCTTGGCGATTTAGCGCAGACGATATACCCGCATAAATGCTGAAGCTGACTGACTTTGTCAGCAGAAAACACCGTCATCTGCTGGGTGACATCCAGCGGCGAACCATTGCTGGCGCGTAGTGTGATGCAGCTTTCCCCTTCGCGCACCAGCCTGAGTGCCGGACGCGGCACAGGTAAACCAATCGCCATTTCCGGGCAGACTGGCTCAAAACGAAAATAGGGTGCCAACTGTTCAGCAGCAAACGTCAAACGCTTGTGTCCACCATCAAACCGCACGGGGTTACCGAGCAGACAGGTGCTGATACCAACAGGGATGAGTTCAAGCGTCATGATTTATCCTTATACCCGTCATAGTTCAAGCTGCATGTGCGTTGGCATTCTGCAAACCCTCTGACCAGCATAGCGGATTTCACCGCGATTCAGTGTAGTCATAGCAAAGAATAAAGTAATAAATCATGAGATTGGAGAGGAACAAAGGGAGAACTAGCGAGAAGGGAGAAGATCAAACAACGTCAAAACCTCTTGAACCGACACTCCATCAATGAAGTATGGTTTATTTTCGTGTTTATCTGCGATCCCGCAGATAAACACGACAGATCTTACACGCTGGCCTTAATAAAAATCGCAGGCAGCAGCTTCGGACTGCGCCATCCATACCGGTTTATCGCTGGTTTTCAGCCAGACACGGTGTAGATAGCTGTAAAAACGTGCCCGATCGCGGCGGAACAGCATCACCGGTAACGTCAAGACGCCGATGGCAACCACGGCGGCGCGACGCAGGAGAATACGGTGCAAGGGATAAGTAGTATAAAGCGACATAACGATCCTCCTCAGGGATAAGCGCCCTTGTTCAGTGGCGCTTTTCATAACGATAAAATAAGAACTGTGATATTGGTTAAAATTTTACCGTCTTTCCTGAAAGTTTACTACTCATCGGACCAGAAAAAGACGAAATAATCGCCAACTTTTTCGTCATCACGTCATTAAGTTACAATAACGTTAACGATAAACTTACTATTAGTTAATTTATGGGCAAGAGGATGAGCATCATGTGTATTGCCGGATTAGCATATTAGGTGTCTCTTCAATCCCCTCGTTCTCCGATGGCAAAGCAAACGTTTGAAATCACCCGCCTGACCATTGACGCTCAAGTGGGCGAAGCGATGGTGATAGTCAACGCGCCTAACCAGAAGAATACCGATCATTTCAATCCAATGAGGGTTGAAAAAAGGGGTATAAATATTTAAATTAACTTTATATTTCTAAGGAGACGATAGCATGGATAGTTCTGAAACAATTCCGCAAAAACAGCTTAGAGCTTATTACACATCTTCGTTTATTCGTGTTTATCAGGCATATTCTGATGAAATAGCGGATAGTACGCTTGCGAATGGAAAATTTATCTCACCACCATTTAGCCTTTCTCGTATGACCTGGATTAAACCTTCATTTTTATGGATGATGTATCGTTCAGGTTGGGCTAAAAAAGATCCCGGCCAGAACCGAATTTTGGCAATAGACCTCACTCACAGTGGCTTCCGAGAAATTATCAACCAAGGCGTTCTTAGTCATCGTGCTGATGACAGTTGCCTATCCAATGATGAATGGAAGAAAAAAGTCACGGATTCCAACGTTGTTATTCAATGGGATCCTGAGCGTGATCTGCTGTTGAACAAATTGGATTATCGTACTATTCAAATTGGATTACGAGGAGAGGCAGTTAAACGTTACACAGAAGAATGGATAGTTGACATTCACGATATAACTGAACACGTTACTGAGATACACAATTTAGTTATATCAAATAGACTAAATGCAGCATATGATAAATTACCGCATGAAGAAATTTATCATATTTAACCATAGACCGTGGCATATATCATGGCTAGAAAACGGATTAAAATCCGCCTAAATCATTAGAACCCTCAATTCATACATGTTTTATCGCAGAACATGTTATTGTTTGTTTTGTGGCCTACCGAATGATGAATTTACTAATCTCTCTAGTTGGTTTTCAGCATTCAATTTAATGATTTCTATATCTGATTGACACAGCTCGGATAATTTAGATTTGGCATTCTCGTTATTTATTCTACCTAACGCCCATATACACTTTATTGCCAATGCATAACTATCGTCAAATGATAGGTATTCATAATTCTCTTGAATGGCTTTAAATAAACACTCCACACTGCTTTCTGAACTACTGTCCTGCAGCAAACTAGCAATATCCTCATGCTTATAATGCCAGTGTTCAAGTAACAAAAAATTTAGCTGTTCTACAGGAATGTCCTTTTCATTAAAAATAAAAATAAGCGTTATCGCATCTTCTAATTCATCGGCATTTTCTTTTTTTGATGCGATGTCTATTTCTTTTGAAATGAACGCAGCAGGGCTATAGCACCCAAGGTCAAATCTCTTAATTAACTCCTCTTTAGAAGAGTTTTGAGAGTAAAACTCATTGAGCAATGTCTTATTATATAAATTCATTTACCCCCCGTAATTTCAGCCACATTATAAACCATTTAGAGTTAACCATATCAAATACCTTATTATCCCCTATCGAGTTATATACATACCCATAGTTATTATTACCACCTAAAACACTATAGACCCCTGAGTTAAACAACCGTTAATACTGATGGATCAAAAATAACGATTTCATTAGCGTTTTTCTTCACCCCACAAGGTAAAAAACCCATTTTAAAAATATCGAACAACTCCTCAAGTTTATTGTTAACGCCCTCGCCTTTCAAATATCTCTGCACACTCAGCATCATTAACATATAATTGCACTCATCACCGACCTCCTTAACAAACTCATCATACTCAGAATTACCGGCCAGTCCTGCCTTTTTTCTTATAAGATATTCTTTCCTTTTCCTTATAGTTTCTTTTAATGTGTTATCATTCTCAGCTATGATTTTCTTAACGATATCTTTATGTGCTAAATCATAATTATCATCTAATATCAATTCTGATATTAGACCAGAAAAAAAATCATCCCAAATCCAATAACCTGAAGGTACGTCCTGGCTAAAAATAAGCCTTAAAGCATCATCTTTTTTCGCAATCACATCGTGTTTAAATGAGGATTTTTTAGATCCAGATAAAAACAATGGGTTTTTAAAAAACCGAATAGGTTCCATATAAAATTCAACTTGCTGATTCATTTCATCACCTTACTATATCTCTCCATAAATAAAACACGCTCTGCCTATTAATTTATCCTATATCCTTACCAAGCCAAGGATATCAACATTTTACATATTTTTATGTGGAGATCTCCACCGTCTACTTTCCATTTCAGCCCATTTTTATACTTTTTTTACGCCCACAGACGGGAAATTTGCACCTTCTTTTCCTGCTTTTCTCTACCCTCACGCTGTCTATTTTGTTCCGGAGGTGTGTTGTGACGCTCAGCATCGTCTTAGGCAGCCTGCTCGTGCTGCTGTTACTGGTCTATCTGGTTTATGCCTTGTTGAAGGCGGAGGAATTCTGATGGCCGCTGACGCTTTTTTACTGATCTTTGGCCTGCTGCTCACGGTGCTGATCGTAGCCCAGCCGTTGGGTAGTGGGCTGACTCGCCTGATTGAAGGCGAAACAGGGGTGTTCCTGCAAAAATTCGAAACGGGGATGGCGCGCTTCTTCGCTCTGGATACAACGGAGATGCGCTGGCAGCAGTATGCGATGGCTATTTTGACCCTCAACCTGCTCGGGATTGTCGTCCTGTTTGTGCTGTTAATGGCGCAGGGCTATCTACCGCTTAACCCAGAAAATATGCCGGGGCTGTCGTGGCATTTAGCGTTAAACACGGCTATCAGTTTTGTCACCAACACCAACTGGCAGGCTTACAGCGGTGAAAACACGCTGAGCTACCTGAGCCAGATGGTCGGACTAACGGTACAAAACTTCCTTTCTGCCGCCAGCGGTATTGCGGTGGCCTTCGCGTTAATCCGCGCATTTTCCCGTCGCTGTGTCGATACATTAGGCAACGCGTGGCTCGATCTGTTGCGTATCACGCTGTACGTGTTACTGCCGCTGTCTCTGCTGTTAGCGCTGTTCTTCGTCAGTCAAGGGGTGTTGCAGAACCTGCTGCCTTATCAACATTTAACCACGCTGGGCGGAACAGCCCAAACGCTACCAATGGGGCCTGTCGCCTCACAGGAAGCGATTAAACTGCTAGGCACCAACGGTGGCGGCTTCTTTGGCGCAAACTCGGCGCATCCGTTTGAAAACCCGACAGCACTGAGCAACATCGTGCAAATGCTGACGATCCTGCTGATTCCTACCGCGCTGTGCTTCGCCTTTGGTAAGGCCGTGAGCGACAAGCGTCAGGGTCATGCACTGCTGTGGGCGATGGCGCTGATCTTTATCGTCGCGGCTGCCGTCATGATGAAAATGGAGGTCACCGGTAACCCCCATCTACTGGCATTAGGGGCGGACAGCGCGGCAAATCTGGAAGGCAAAGAGACACGTTTTGGCGTACTGACGTCCAGCCTGTATGCCGTTGTCACCACCGCGACGTCAACAGGTGCGGTGAACGCCATGCATGACTCCTTCACGGCGCTCGGCGGTATGGTTCCCCTGTGGCTGATGCAGATTGGCGAAGTGGTGTTCGGTGGCGTCGGTTCAGGGTTGTACGGCATGCTGCTGTTTGTGCTTCTGACCGTCTTTATCGCTGGCCTGATGATTGGCCGCTCACCGGAATATTTGGGCAAAAAGATCGAAGTCTATGAGATGAAGATGACGGCGCTGGCGATTCTGATTCCCCCCGCACTGGTGTTGCTCGGCACCGCGCTGGCACTGAGTACAGAAGCCGGCCGCAGCGGCATTCTGAACCCCGGCGCGCACGGCTTTAGTGAAGTGCTCTATGCCGTGTCTTCCGCCGCGAACAACAACGGCAGCGCGTTTGCTGGCCTGAGCGTCAATACGCCGTTCTACAACGTGCTGCTCGCTGTCGCCATGCTGCTGGGCCGCTTTACCGTCATGCTGCCGGTGCTGGCTATCGCCGGTTCGCTGGTGGTGAAAAAGCGCCAGCCGGAAAGCAAAGGCTCATTGTCCACCCGTAGTCCGCTGTTTATCGGCATGCTCATCGCCATCGTTCTGCTAATTGGTGCGTTGACATTTATCCCTGCACTGGCGTTAGGGCCAGTTGCTGAACATTTACAGTTCGGCCTGACTCACTAAGGCTGGAGATTTTTTATGACTCGTCACACGATGAATCATCAGGCAACACAGGAACCGACCTCATCGCAACAGGGTGAGGCCTCCCGCCACGTTGGCAAACGTAAACAGCAAACGCTGTTCGACAGCACGTTAATCCGCTCAGCGCTAAAAGAGGCGCTGAAGAAACTCGACCCGCGCGTGCAGTGGCGCAACCCGGTTATGTTTGTGGTGTACCTCGGTAGCATGCTGACGAGCCTCGTCTGGCTGGCTATTCTGGCAGGTAAAACCGAAGGCAATGCTGTATTCACCGGACTGGTGACACTCTGGCTATGGTTTACCGTGCTGTTTGCCAACATGGCTGAAGCATTGGCGGAAGGCCGCAGCAAAGCACAGGCAAATGCGCTGAAAGGCGTAAAGAAAACCAGTTGGGCGAACAAGCTCTCTGCACCCAATCACAATGCCAGTTCGGAATCGGTTCCGGCTGACAGCCTACGTAAAGGCGATCTCGTACTGGTGAGCGCGGGTGAAACCATCCCGTGCGACGGTGAAGTGCTGGAAGGCGGTGCGTCCGTTGATGAAAGCGCCATTACCGGGGAATCCGCCGCCGTCATCCGTGAGTCCGGCGGCGATTTCGCTTCCGTCACTGGCGGTACGCGCGTGCTGTCCGACTGGTTAGTGATCCAGTGTAGCGTCAATCCGGGCGAAACCTTCCTCGACCGAATGATCGCCATGGTTGAAGGTGCGCAGCGTCGTAAAACGCCAAACGAAATCGCACTGACCATCTTGTTGATCGAGTTAACGCTCATCTTCCTATTGGCGACGGCCACGCTCTACCCGTTTTCATGGTTTGGTGTACAGGCTAATCACAGCGGTGATGTCGTCGACGTGACGGTACTTGTCGCCCTGCTCGTCTGTCTGATCCCAACCACTATCGGTGGCCTGCTGTCGGCTATCGGCGTAGCGGGGATGAGCCGAATGTTGGGAGCGAACGTCATTGCCACCAGCGGGCGGGCCGTCGAAGCGGCGGGCGATATCGACGTTCTGCTGCTCGATAAAACCGGCACCATTACGCTGGGTAACCGCCAGGCTTCCGCTTTTCTGCCTGCACCGGGCGTCACCGAGCAGGCGCTGGCTGACGCCGCACGTCTCGCGTCTTTGGCGGATGAAACACCCGAGGGCCGCAGCATCGTGGTGCTGGCAAAGCAGCGCTTTAATCTGGCGGAACAGGACTTACGCTCGCTGGACGCGACCTTTGTTCCCTTTACCGCCCAGACGCGCATGAGCGGTGTCAATTTCGGCCAACGTACCATTCGTAAAGGCGCTGTCGATGCCTTGCGTCGCTACATTGAAGCGAATAACGGCGATTTCCCACATCAGGTCGAGGAAGCGGTATCCAATGTGGCACGCAGTGGGGGAACGCCGCTGGTCGTTGCGGAAGGCAAACGCGTGCTCGGCGTGGTGGAACTGAAAGATATCGTGAAAAGCGGTATCAAAGCACGTTTCGCCGAACTGCGCAGCATGGGAATCAAAACCGTGATGATCACCGGTGACAACCCGCTCACGGCGGCGGCCATTGCCGCAGAAGCGGGCGTTGATGACTTTCTGGCGGAAGCGACGCCAGAAACCAAGCTGGAATTGATTCGCCAATATCAGGCCGAAGGCCGACTGGTAGCGATGACCGGCGACGGCACCAACGATGCTCCCGCACTGGCGCAGGCAGACGTGGCGGTTGCCATGAACTCCGGTACGCAGGCAGC
This sequence comes from Pectobacterium wasabiae CFBP 3304, assembly GCF_001742185.1. NCBI lineage: Bacteria > Pseudomonadati > Pseudomonadota > Gammaproteobacteria > Enterobacterales > Pectobacteriaceae > Pectobacterium > Pectobacterium wasabiae. The sequence continues at coordinate 3,360,279 of NZ_CP015750.1, read as the reverse complement.
AAAAGAAGCGGGCAACATGGTCGATCTGGATTCCAACCCGACCAAGCTGATCGAAGTGGTACATATCGGCAAGCAGATGCTGATGACACGCGGCTCGCTGACGACGTTCAGTATCGCCAACGACGTGGCGAAGTATTTCGCCATTATCCCGGCCGCTTTTGCTGCCACCTATCCGCAGCTCAATGCGCTCAACGTGATGCAGTTGCACTCCCCCACGTCGGCCATGCTGTCGGCGGTGATCTTCAACGCGCTGATTATTGTGTTTCTGATCCCGCTGGCGCTTAAAGGGGTTCGCTATCGCCCCATGAGCGCGGCAGCACAGCTAAGTCGCAATCTGTGGATTTATGGTCTTGGCGGGCTGCTGGTGCCGTTCCTTGGTATCAAGCTCATTGATATGTTACTGACCGGGCTGAATCTGGCTTAAGGACTGACGGGTATGCGCTATTTACGTTCTTCTTTGTGTTTATTCTTGTTATTAGTGTTGTTTACTGGTCTGGCGTACCCGCTGCTGACCACCGTGCTGGCACAGTGGCTGTTCCCAGCACAGGCAAATGGATCGCTGATTTATCGTGATAATGCCGTCGTCGGTTCATCTCTAATCGGGCAGCCGTTCAGCCAGGCGGGCTATTTTCAGGGACGTCCTTCCGCCACGTCAGATGCGCCCTATAACGCGCTAGCTTCCGGCGGTAGCAATTTGGCCGCCAGCAATCCGGCGCTGGATAAGCAGCTAAGTGAACGCGCCACTTATTGGCATCAGACCATCGGCAATCAGCAACCCATACCTACCGAGCTGTTGACAGCATCCGGCAGCGGGCTGGACCCGCAGATTTCCCCAGAGGCGGCTCGCTATCAGGCGCTCTACATCGCGCAGGCCAGAGGGATGTCGCTCCAGCAGATACAACAATTGATCGACCACTTTACCGAGTCGAGCAAGCCCGCGTTCATTGGGCAGCCGACGGTCAATGTCCTGTTGTTGAATCTGGCGCTGGATGAGGAAAAACCACTGCCTTAATCGACACTGCGTTACTATTAAAGATTATACGAAACCCCGCTGAGGCTGTAGGCAGAGAGCTTCGCGCGGTGGTAATGAGATTATCTGCGGCCTGACATCGGTTCAGGCCGCGCCAATAAAGGATAGCTCATGATTGACGGTGAAGATCGTCGCCCGGACCCCGATAGCCTGCTGGCTCAGATCGGTACACTGCCGCGTGGCAAGCTGAAAATCTTTTTTGGTGCCTGCGCGGGCGTAGGGAAAACCTATGCCATGTTGCAAGAAGCGCAACGGCTGCGGGCACAGGGATTGGATATTCTTGTCGGTGTGGTCGAAACCCACGGCCGCAGTGAAACTGCCGCGCTGCTGGATGGGTTACCGCAACTGCCGCTCAAGCACCTTCGCCATCACGGTCGCCACACTGTCGAATTCGATCTGGATGCCGCGCTGGCACGCTGTCCGGCGCTGATTCTGATCGACGAACTGGCACACAGCAACGTGAGTGGATCGCGTCACCCCAAACGCTGGCAGGATGTGCAGGAACTGCTCGATGCCGGTATCGATGTCTTTACCACGGTGAACGTCCAGCATCTGGAAAGCCTGAATGACGTGGTCGGCGGTGTCACCGGCATCAAAGTGCGGGAAACGGTGCCAGATCCGATTTTCGATCAGGCCAGCGAAGTCATTTTGGTGGATCTGCCACCGGACGATCTGCGGCAACGTCTGAATGAAGGCAAAGTGTATTTGCCGCTCCAGGCAGAACGCGCCGTCGAGAACTTTTTTCGTAAAGGCAATTTAATCGCCCTGCGCGAGCTGGCACTGCGGCGTCTGGCCGATCGGGTTGACGATCAAATGCGCGCTATGCGTGCGGGACAAGGTCGCGAGCAGGTCTGGCATACCCGCGATGCCATTCTGTTATGCATCGGTCACGGCACCGGCAATGAAAAGCTGGTGCGCACCGCAGCACGGCTAGCGGCACGCTTAGGCAGCGCCTGGCACGCGGTTTATGTCGAAACCCCGCGCTTACATCGCTTACCCGAACCGCAGCGGCGTGCCATTTTGCGGGCACTCAAGCTAGCACAAGATCTCGGAGCTGAAACCGTTACGCTATCGGAACCCGACGAAGAGCTTGCCGTCCTGCGTTATGCGCGTGAGCACAACCTCGGCAAAATTGTCATTGGTCGCCATGTGGAACAGCGCTTCGGCTGGTGGTGGCGCACTCGCTTTGCCGAACGACTCGGCAGATTGGGGCCCGATCTCGATCTGGTTGTCGTAGCCGTACAGGATGACCCGCCTGCCGCACCAATTAAAACGCCCGATGCTCGCGGGCTGGTAGAAAAATGGCGCATGCAGTTATTCGGTTGCGGGTTGGCAACGTTACTATGTGCCTTTATCACCCTACTCGCTTCATGGTCACCGTTTGCCATGCTGGAATCGGTTAATCTGGTGATGATTTATCTGCTGGCTGTCGTCATTGTCGCGCTATTCTTCGGTCGTTGGCCATCGGTATTCGCCGCCGTCATCAACGTCGCCAGTTTCGATCTCTTTTTCATTTTGCCGCGCGGTACGTTTGCCGTGTCGGATGCACAATATCTGCTTACCTTTGCCGTGATGCTCGGCGTCGGCCTGCTGGTCGGTAATCTGACGGCAGGCGTGCGCTATCAGGCCAGGGTCGCTCGTTATCGCGAGCAGCGCGTCCGCCATCTGTATGAGATGTCCAAGGCGCTGAACCGTAGCCTGTCCAGCACGGATATCGTCGAAACCAGCCAGCATTTCCTCAGCACCACGTTTCAGGCCAAGATCGCCGTGCTGTTGACCGATAGCCTGCCCCCCATTTCACCCGACCGCCAGCAGCCCACGCGGGATCACCAGTCCTTGATTGTTGATAACGCTATCGCACGTTGGAGCGTCGATCACCGTGCGCCTGCCGGTGCGGGGACATCCACCCTGCCTGGTGTGTCGTATCAGGTTCTGCCACTCACCACCACGCAGCAAACCTTTGGCGTGCTGGCGATTGAACCCAATAACGCGCGGCAGTTGATGATTCCCGAGCAGCAGCGACTGCTGGAAACCTTTACCGTGCTGATCGCGAATGCGCTGGAGCGTCTGCACCTGATGCAAAGCACGGAAAATGCCCGGCTGGATGCCGAGCGTGAGCAGTTGCGTAACTCGCTGCTTGCCGCGCTCTCGCACGATCTGCGCACGCCGCTGACGGTACTCTTTGGTCAGGCCGAGATTCTGACGCTGAATCTGGCGAGTGAAGGCTCGCCTTATGCACCGCAAGCCAACCAGATCCGCCAGCACATTTTGAACACCACACGGCTGGTGAATAATCTGCTCGATATGGCACGTATTCAGTCGGATGGTTTTAACCTGCGCAAAGAGTGGCAAACACCTGAAGAATTAATCGGCAGTGCTCTGCAACAGTTGGAAAGCGCACTGGCGAAAAACACCATTCAGGTTAATCTACCTGATGAGATGGTTCTGGTTTATTGTGATGCGGGGCTAGTGGAACGCGTGTTCATTAACCTGTTGGAGAATGCGCTGAAGTACGCCGGAGAGCAGGCCACGATCGTCATTACGGCACACGCTATTCCGCAGACCGATATGCAGGAAAATGCACTGGAAATCATCGTGCAGGATAATGGGCCGGGGATTGAGCACGGCCAAGAAAGCATGATTTTTGATAAATTTTCCCGTGGTCACAAAGAGTCATCGATTCCCGGCGTCGGGCTGGGGCTGGCGATCTGTCGAGCCGTTATAGAAATACACGGTGGCCGTATCTGGGCAAGCCATACTGAAAATGGTGGTGCAGCCTTCCATTTCACGCTACCCCTGTCGGCACCGCCGGATCTTGAACCAGAAGAGATTGAGGAGCACTAAATCCATTGCAGGCCACTATTCTGATCGTCGAAGATGAAAAAGAGATCCGTCGTTTTGTTCGTCAGGCGCTGGAAGGCGAAGGCTGTCGCGTGTTTGATGCAGAAACGATGCAGCGCGGCCTGCTGGAAGCGGCCACGCGCAAACCCGATCTGATCATTCTCGATTTAGGCCTGCCGGACGGCAACGGTATCGACTATATCCGTGATTTACGTCAGTGGAGCAGCCTGCCCGTAATTGTGCTGTCTGCCCGTACCGACGAGCAGGATAAAATAGAGGCGCTGGATGCTGGTGCCGATGATTACCTGACTAAACCATTTGGCATCGGCGAGTTACTGGCACGGTTGCGCGTCGCACTGCGTCGCCACAGCCATACTCAGCAGGAAACGCCGCTGGTGAGCTTCGGTACGATCACCGTAGATTTGCTTAATCGGCAGGTGAACCGCGACGGTCAGGAACTGCACCTGACGCCCATCGAATTTCGTCTGCTGGCAACCTTACTTGCCAACCCCGGCAAAGTACTGACGCAGCGCCAGCTCCTGACGCAAGTCTGGGGGCCAAACGCCGTCGAGCACAGCCACTATCTGCGTATTTACATGGGGCATCTGCGGCAAAAGCTGGAAAGCGATCCTGCAAGACCGCGCCATCTCTTGACTGAAACCGCTATCGGTTATCGATTTATGCCGTAAAATCATCTTTCTGTATCAGGCAACGCCCGTGGAGAATTTCTCTCGCGGTACGCGCCTGCCTTTTCTTCAGGGATACACCGTCATGAGTAGTTGGTTAATTTATGCTTTGTTGTCTGCCGTATGTGCCGCGATGGTCGCAATATTTGGCAAGATCGGTCTGCAAAATTTGGACGCCAATACGGCGACCGCGATTCGTGCCGTCATCATGGCACTTTTTCTGGTGGGGGTAGTCGTCGCACAAGGTAAGCTGGCGCTGGTCGGTGAGGTTATCGCGAATAAGAAAGCGCTGTTGTTCATTGTGCTCAGCGGCGTCGCGGGGGCGCTATCGTGGCTGTTCTACTTTGTCGCCTTGAAGAACGATAACGTCGCACAGGTCGCGCCGATCGATAAACTCAGCGTGGTCTTCGCGGTCGTTCTGGCAGTCATACTGCTGGGAGAAAAAATTTCACTGATGGCGGGAGCCGGCGTGGCACTGATTTCCGTCGGAGCGCTGCTGGTCGCGTTGGGATAAACCTATTCTACAAAAGTTACTGACAAAACCCGCAGAGCGGTAGTAACGGATAGATCGTAAAGGCGCTGCAAGCAGCGCCTTTTCACTTATTTGGCGCTTGCCAGCACCGCACTAACAATCTCTACCGCTTCTTTTTCGATTCGCTCGCGGTGTTCCACCCCGAGGAAACTTTCACAGTAGATCTTGTAGGCTTCTTCCGTACCGGAAGGGCGCGCAGCAAACCAGCCATTCTCCGTCATCACTTTCAGGCCACCAATTGATGCCCCGTTACCCGGCGCGGCGGTCAGGCGAGCAGTAATCGGATCACCCGCCAACGTGCTGGCTGACACCTGCTCAGGCGACAGTTTAGACAGCACAGCTTTTTGTGCATGCGTTGCAGAAGCTTGAATACGGTTGTAGCTCGGCGCACCAAAGCGCTGTGCCAGCTCATCATAATGCTGCTGCGGGTTTTTACCCGTCACGGCCGTAATTTCCGCGGCCAGCAGACACAGGATGATCCCGTCTTTGTCCGTTGACCACGGCGTACCGTCAAAGCGCAGGAAGGAAGCCCCCGCGCTCTCTTCACCACCGAAGCCAAAGCTGCCGTCATACAGGCCATCAACAAACCATTTGAAGCCAACCGGCACTTCCACCAGCTTACGGCCCAGGTCTGCCACCACGCGGTCGATCATCGCACTGGATACCAGCGTTTTGCCGACAGCAACAGACTGCCCCCACTGTGGACGGTGCTGGAACAGATAGTCGATCGCCACCGCCAGATAGTGGTTAGGATTCATCAGCCCTGCCGGGGTGACAATACCGTGGCGGTCATAGTCAGGATCGTTGGCAAACGCCAGATCGAATTTATCACGCAGCGCCAGCAATCCAGCCATGGCAAATTCTGACGAGCAATCCATACGGATTGCTCCGTCGTGATCCAGCGACATAAAGCGGAATGTCTGATCGACGGCGTCATTAACCAGCGTCAGATCCAGCTTGTAGTGCTCTGCGATACGCTGCCAATAGGCAATACCGGAACCACCCAGCGGGTCAACACCCAGTTTCAGACCGGCGCGTTGAATCGCCGCCATGTCTACCACGCTAGCCAGACCTTCTACATAAGCCTGAACCAGATCCTGCTCGTGGACATGTCCGCTTTTCAGCGCCTGATCCAGCGTAATGCGTTTCACGTCACGCAGTTCATCTGCCAGCAGCGCATTCGCGCGCGTCTCAATCACGCTAGTGAGATTAGTATCCGCAGGACCGCCATTCGGTGGATTATATTTGATACCGCCATCTTCCGGCGGGTTGTGGGACGGCGTAATCACAATGCCGTCCGCCAGCGCGCCACCCTGACGATTGTGAACCAAAATCGCGTTAGACACCGCAGGCGTTGGGGTAAAACCATTATCCAACTGAACAATGACATCCACACCGTTGGCAGCCAACACTTCCAGCACGGAAATAAACGCTGGCTCGGAGAGCGCGTGGGTATCTTTCCCTACATAGCACGGGCCGCTGATGCCCTGCTTTTTGCGTTCTTCTGCAATGGCCTGCGCAATTGCCAGAATGTGCGGTTCATTAAAGCTATGACGCCCGGCGCTACCACGATGGCCAGACGTACCGAATTTCACCGCATGCGCGGTATTGCCGACTTCCGGGCGCAGCACATAATATTGTGACGTTAACTGTGCCACATTAATCAAATCGCTCTGCTGGGCAGGCTGCCCGGCCCTTGGGTGATTAGCCATTGGCGCTTCTCCCTAACGCTGTAGTTAGTGTAGTTAGATAAGTGGTTAGTGTTCCCCCCTCATCCTTCAAGTTACTTGTGCGTTGACTTCACGCCACTCGAATTATGTAGGGGATAGATAGATGATTAGATGGTTCCGCACACTTTTTCAGTGAGTTCCGCAGGGAACTGCATCGTCAGCATAATGTGCTCAACCATACTGCGTTTACGACCCGTATTCGTGTTGGTAATCACCCAGTATGGCGTGCCCGGAATATGTTTAGGCTTTGTGTGTGTGCCATGCTGAAGCAATGTTTGTTGGTCGCCCGCGAAATAGACCCGGGTCCGGCCATGAAGCGATTCCGTCGCAGCAGCAAATTCCTGCGGCGCCAGGGTATATAGCGAGCACAAAACCAACATAAAGCGATTAATGGCCTTATTTTGTTCAGCGTATTCATCTGACAGCAGCAGCTCACGCAGGGTGCGAACCCGATCGCGCGGGCTTGGCGCAGTGGCAGGCTGAGACACAGCCGTTGCCGTCGCCTCTACCGCTGGCGTACTAACCGGCTGCCCAGCAGTAAATTTCAGCATGCGTCGTAAAATATCCGATGCGCTCTCACCAATATGCTGTGTGTGGCTGGCAATATAACGATAAAGCTCTTCGTCGACTTCAATAGTTTTCATCTTTATCCAGTGCTGTTTTTACCCACTATCGTACAGATTACAGAGAGGTTCCCTTCTGCAACCCGACATCAATGGGTAGATGACTCAAATCAAAAGGATTATACAGGCGTTCAAACATTATCGAACAGCGGCATAACGGGACAATACCAAAAGTCAGACTATGCCCCAATGCCTTTCACATCCATTCAAGTAGCTATACGTGTCTCTTACCGTTCCTTCAGTGACAACATTGCTTCTAAAGTCATGATACCCTAAGCCAATGTCTCTCTGAATGAACTTCACCATGAAATTGAATCATCGCTGGCAAAATGCGCACCAGCCCACAGATAAACGTCCTGTTGTTCTGATTCATGGCCTGTTTGGCACACTGGATAACCTTGGTGTACTAGGTCGAGAGTTGCAAAACACACATGACATCCTGCAAATCGATTTACGCAATCACGGTTTGTCTCCACGTTCATCGCAGATGAACTACCCCGCGATGGCGCAGGACGTGTTGGCGCTGCTGGACGAACTGAATATCGAACGTGCTATTGTTATTGGCCATTCGATGGGTGGAAAAGTCGCTATGGCACTCAGCGCTCTTATTCCTGAACGGCTGGACAAACTGATCGCGATTGATATCGCACCAGTGGATTATCAGGTACGCCGCCATGACACTATTTTTGCCGCACTACGCGCCGTAACGGAAGCAGGCCTGACATCACGCGCAGAAGCGACAGCACTCATGCGCCAACATATAAAAGAAGAAGGCGTAATTCAGTTTTTACTGAAATCCTTCCAGCAGGGAGAGTGGCGTTTTAACGTACCCGTTTTGTGGGATGAATACGAAAACATCGTTGGTTGGCAAGAGGTTCCAGCCTGGCAAGGGCCAATATTGTTCATCCGCGGCGGCGATTCCCCCTATCTGGACGATCGCTACCGTGATTCGCTGCTGCGTCAGTTCCCCGCGGCGCGGGCGCACGTTGTCAGCGGAGCGGGTCACTGGGTTCACTCAGAAAAACCCGATGCCGTTTTGCGCGCTATCCACCGTTTTCTGGACGCGAATTAACCAGACCATACACACACTGGCGGATTCATGGCAACAGCGGCAGTTAACCGTTGTCGCCGCCAGTGCGGCTAGGGTATGATGGCGTCCGCAGTAGAGGGACGGCTGATTCAGCCACAAGTCATTGTAACCACTTCACCAAAGTGCACGCGTAATTTCCCGGTATGCTCCACAGATAGCCAAACCGCACCCTGACAATCCTATTGCAGAGTGAGAGTAGGCATCGATTTTATCTGTAGGACAGCACGGGCAGCCCGGTGTATTTTGGTCCGAATACCTTGCAGTATCATTACTTATGGCAAAAGAACAAACGGATCGCACTACACTGGATCTGTTCGCAGATGAGCGTCGTCCGGGCCGCCCCAAGACCAACCCGCTCACACGTGACGAACAACTAAGAATTAACAAGCGTAATCAACTACGTCGCGATAAAGTGCGTGGCTTGCGCCGTGTTGAATTAAAGATTAACAGCGACGCTGTGGATATCCTGAACAGCCTTGCTGAGCAGCGGAACATTAGCCGCAGTGAATTGATTGAAGAGATGCTGCTGGCACAGTTGGCCGAACAGCAGCCCTGATTGACGTAACGCGATATTCATATAGTGCGGGTTTCATCTCTTGCGCGGCGCCATCTCTGACGCCGCCTGAACGTTCATCCGAGACTAAAAACACGCCCCCGGATTAAAACAACAGTTAGAATTTTTCCCAGTTGTCGCTACTCGCTGGCAGCGCCTTGCTTGCACGCGGGGCAATCACTGGCGATTTTTGCACCGGTTTTGCAGCCACTTGCAGCGCTGACTGCGAATCGGACAGTTGGAACAGGGACACGGTCTGGTTCAACAACGCCGCCTGCTCTTCCAAAGACAACGCTGCCGAAGAGGCCTGTTCAACCAACGCGGCATTTTGCTGCGTTACGCTGTCCATTTCCGCCACAGCCTGACCAACCTGTGCGATGCCTTTGCTCTGTTCTTCCGATGCCGAGGCAATTTCACCCATAATATCGGTCACGTTGGTAACCGCGCGGACGATATCCTGCATGGTGTCACCTGCATCGCTAACCAGATTAGAGCCGGTATCCACGCAGCGAACCGATTCAGAAATCAGCCCTTCAATCTCTTTCGCCGCCTGCGCACTACGCTGCGCCAAGCTACGTACTTCCCCGGCTACCACGGCAAAACCACGCCCTTGTTCGCCCGCACGCGCCGCTTCTACCGCCGCGTTCAGCGCCAGAATATTGGTCTGGAAAGCAATGCCGTTAATCACGGTGGTGATTTCTGCAATTTTTCTTGAGCTGCCAGAGATTTCAGCCATGGTTTTCACCACGTTCTCAACTATTTCACCGCCCTTCTTCGCCGTTGTTGAGGCTTGCAGTGCCAGTTGACTGGCATGGTTGGCGTTTTCGGCGTTCTGTTTCACCGTCGCCGTCAGTTGCTCCATGCTAGCAGCGGTTTCTTCCAGCGCGGAAGCCTGCTCTTCGGTACGTGATGACAGATCGTTGTTACCCGCTGCGATCTCAGAAGCTCCCTGATAGATGGAGTCCGTGCTGTTTCTGATGGTACTAACGGTGCTCGCCAAACTCCCCTGCATTTCACGCAGCAGTGGAAATAGGCGGCCAACGCAGTTATTACCAAAGTCCAGAATCGGTTTACCCAGATGACCAGAGGCAATCACGCTAAAGTGATAGCGCAGGTCATTCAACGGGCGAACCAAGCACACCACCAGATAGCGATCGGTTAGGAACAGCATGATAAGGCCGATAAACAGCCCGCTCAGCAAAATGTTCTGTCCAACCGTGGTGATTTGTTCAAAGCGAACCCCCGCTGCAGCGAATTTCTCTGCGCTGGCGTTACTGAATGCGGATAGGGACGCGCCAAACTGGCGACTCAATGGCGGCACAACATTCTTGGCCTGATTTTGGTAATCATCCAGCGCGTTGGCAACGGCCTTTTGATAAAGCGGTTCAACGCCTTGAACAACCAGATTATTCCAGTCACGACTGACAGCCTGCACCAGAGCATTATCCAGGCTCGCATGATCGATGGCATTAAACGCCACCAAATCAGTCTTTAGTTTATCCAGCGCGACGAGTGCAGAGGCCTGCTCTTTATCAGCAGTCGCATTATCACCACTGCGACGCGCATCTACCGCGCGCGCCAGACGGGTCACCATACGAAAGTATTGATCGTTGCCCTGGTTGATGAAATTCATGTTCTGAACCAGCAAGGTGCTGGTTTTTGAGGTTGCAGTCATCTCTTTAAAAGAGAACAGGGTATATATCGATACGCCCCCCCAAAGAACGCAAAAAATGCCCAGCACCCATAGCATAGCGGTTCTGATGGCAATATTTTTAATAAGTCTCATAGCTCACTCCAAATCAGGAAAATGGTTAAAAAGATTTTTATCGCTAATCAACCAATATGAATCAGAAAATTCACACAATAAAACAGACCACTTCTCCCTAGCGTTCACATTTCACCAAGTTGAAAACTCAAAAACCACGCTAGTTCATCGGCTAAATACAGAGAATATTTAGCACTCTTGCTATATTTATTAATATAATTTTTCACACTGAGAATGAATTCACCTATTTTTATAAATATACGGTTTTTAATCAGAGGGTTGAAAGCAAAGCGACGGCCACCCGCGTCCCTTGTGCGCTGGCGTGGATACGCACTTAGACGGAGAAGCAATTTACGCATCATTTTCATTTTATTCTTTAACATCAAAAGCTAAAGATTTCTTCTTCAAGGCTGCATCGTTTCAGCTACAAATGGTTATAATTCTTATCTTCTTTTATTAGGAATATTCCCTAAAAATGTTACAAATTTTCAATTCAGTAAAAACATTATCTTTTGTATGCATTTTAATTTCCCAGAGTAGAGATGTATCGTTCCGTGACTTTCATTTCTGACAAAAAGAAGTCTGCTTTTAATTACAACTGAAACGAACCATGAAATAAAAATACCATTCATAAAAAATGAAACATCATTGCAAATAAATAACCTTGGTAGTGTTAGGGCTATGCGTGTCTGATCTCGAAAGGTAATATGACCATACTATTACCATGGGTAATTTAGCACCAGAAGATCAGCGCTTCGTTCCTTTTATCGCCCCCCGCATTTTGCATGCTCTTGATTTACGCCTCCGTACCGATACGAGTTTCTCCTAATGTGAGTGTCTGTTATTATTAACAGATAAGTGGGTGAAATATTACACCATACCATTAAGAATCAAGAGGTTATTCAATTCATGGCACTCATCGGAATATTCTTTGGCAGTGATACGGGCAACACGGAAAACATCGCCAAAACGATCCAACAGCAGTTAGGCACCAACGTTGCTGATGTTCATGACATCGCCAAAAGTAGCAAAGAAGACCTAGAAGGTTTCGATATTCTGCTGTTAGGTATTCCAACCTGGTATTACGGTGAAGCTCAGTGCGATTGGGATGACTTCTTCCCTTCGTTGGAAGAGGTTGATTTCACCGGAAAATTGGTTGCTCTGTTTGGCTGCGGCGATCAGGAAGACTATGCGGAATACTTCTGTGATGCCATGGGGACTATTCGCGACATCATTGAACCTCGCGGAGCGACGATTGTCGGTCACTGGCCAACAGAAGGTTATTACTTTGAAGCGTCTAAAGGACTTGCCGACGATAATCACTTCATTGGTTTGGCTATCGATGAAGACCGTCAGCCTGAATTGACCAGCGAGCGCGTGACGACGTGGGTGAAACAGATCGGCGATGAACTGAATCTGAAAGAGCTGGTTGGCTAAGCCATTTTGGCTCTGATAATTCCTATCAGAGCCAAAATAGTATCGATAGGTAAAACCTTTCACAATAATTGACACATTTTTTTAACTTCTATCAGTAAACCTGTACAATAATCCCATCGGTTTTATACGCGCTTTACCTTTTCCTCATTCATCAACAACGGATTGCGTTGTATATCAATAGTGTGAGTGGGGACAATATTGTTAACATTCCCTTGTTTTCATTTTGTATGCGCGGTTCTATAATTGAGACGCGTTTGCATTTTTTGAGCCGACCGATGTCATAGGCTAGGCAGCCTCCATTGATAAGTAAGCTACAGGACTAAACCCGCATGACTGACAACAATACCGCATTGAAGAAGGCCGGCTTGAAAGTCACTCTTCCAAGACTGAAAATACTGGAAGTGTTACAGGATCCTGTCTGTCATCACGTCAGTGCGGAAGATTTATATAAGAGACTGATTGATATGGGCGAAGAGATTGGTCTTGCTACCGTCTATCGCGTACTCAACCAGTTTGATGATGCTGGTATCGTAACCCGTCATAACTTCGAAGGTGGCAAATCCGTCTTTGAATTGACGCAGCAGCATCATCACGACCACTTAATTTGCCTCGACTGTGGCAAAGTCATTGAATTCCGCGATGAATCTATCGAAGCACGTCAGCGTGAGATCGCAGAAAGACACGGCATTAAACTGACCAACCACAGTTTGTATCTCTATGGGCATTGCAGTGAAGGGGATTGTCGAGAAGACGAAACCCTGCATGAGTCCACACGATAAATCGACCGCATAAAAAAATAAAACCGCCGAGGCGGTTTTATTTTTATCTTCTACTTCGTGACTTTAGCCAACCCAAGTATCGCGCAGCCCGACCGTTCGGTTAAACACCAGATGTTCTGTACTGGAGTAAACACGATCGGCACAGAAGTAACCTTCGCGCTCAAACTGATACGCCTTCTCTACTTCCGCTTGTGCCAAACTCGCTTCGACAAAACCTTGCGTAACTTTCAGTGAGTCTGGGTTAATCGTCGACAGGAAATCATCCGCCGCGCCAGGATTTGCCACACTGAATAAACGATCGTACAAACGGAATTCTGCTGGCACGCCATGCGCCGTAGAGACCCAGTGGATAACCCCCTTCACTTTACGGCCGTCAGCCGGATCTTTGCTCAGCGTTTCCGCATCATAGCTGCAATAGATCGTAGTGATAGTGCCCTGCTCGTCTTTTTCAATGCGATCGGCTTTGATCACATAGGCATTACGCAGACGAACTTCTTTACCCAACACCAGACGTTTGTACTGCTTGTTGGCTTCTTCACGGAAATCAGCGCGATCGATGTAAACTTCACGGCTGAATGCCACCTGACGTGAGCCCATTTCCGGCTTATTAGGATGGTTTGGCATCGCAACAAACTCTTCGTGCCCAGCGGGCAGATTCTCGATCACGACCTTGACCGGATCTAGCACTGCCATCGCACGCGGAGCATTTTCATTCAGATCGTCACGGATGCAGGATTCAAGCGCGGCCATTTCCACGTTATTGTCCTGCTTCGTTACGCCGATGCGCACACAGAATTCACGGACGGAAGCCGCACTATAGCCACGACGACGCAGGCCTGAGATGGTCGGCATACGCGGGTCATCCCAGCCTTCAACCACATTTTCCACGACCAGTTGATTCAGCTTACGCTTGGACATAATCGCGTATTCAAGATTGAGGCGGGAGAATTCGTACTGACGTGGGTGGCAAGGAATCGTGATGTTATCCAGAACCCAGTCGTACAGACGGCGGTTATCTTGGAATTCCAACGTACACAGAGAATGCGTGATCCCTTCCAGCGCATCAGAAATGCAGTGGGTGAAGTCATACATTGGGTAGATGCACCACTTGTTGCCGGTCTGGTGATGATCGGCAAACTTAATACGATACAGCACCGGATCACGCATCACGATAAAGGATGATGCCATATCGATTTTTGCACGTAGACAAGCAGTACCTTCTGCAAACCCGCCGTTACGCATTTTTTCAAATAGCGCCAGGTTTTCCTGCACGGTACGATCGCGATAAGGGCTGTTTTTGCCCGGAGCCGTCAACGAACCACGGTATTCACGAATCTGATCGGCCGTCAGCTCATCAACGTAAGCCAGCCCTTTACCGATCAGCTCAACCGCATAAGCGTGCAGTTGATCGAAATAATCAGAAGAATAACGAACGTTACCGCTCCATGAAAAACCCAGCCACTCGACGTCACGTTTGATCGACTCAACGTATTCGATATCTTCTTTTACCGGATTGGTGTCGTCAAAACGCAGGTTGCACTGCCCTTGATAGTCACGCGCGATCCCAAAATTCAGACAAATAGATTTGGCATGCCCAATATGCAGATAACCGTTCGGCTCTGGCGGGAAACGCGTCTGAATATGGTCATGCTTACCGGATGCCAGATCTTCATCAATAATCTGACGGATAAAGTTAGTCGGGCGGGCTTCAGCCTCACTCATTCTTCATTCCTCAATGCTAAAACGACGTATAACCGACAATGATCCAACAAGCTACGCAGGGAAACAACCGTTAATTATTCATAACGAAAAAAAGGGGCGAGATTGCTATCTCACCCCCCTAGTTTCATCGATATAACACGGCGTTACACAGGCATCGTCATTATATTACGCCTTGTCATGCTCCGCTTTCAGCGCCGTTGCTATCGACTCAGCCTGCGTGCCCACCACAATCTGTACGCTTTGTTTATTCAGGCGAATAACACCCGCAGCACCAAGACGTTTCGCCTGTGCATCATCAACCAGAGAGGAATCAACCACGTTCAAACGCAAACGTGTGATACAGGCGTCGATACCAACCAGGTTGGCTTTGCCACCAAGCGCCTGCAAATACCCCAGTGCCAACGCCGCCGTATCGTTTGACTTCTTGCCCGCAGACGCCTTAATCACGTCATAGCCATCTGCCTCGCTACCGCTTACCGCCAGCTCACGTCCCGGCGTTAACAGATTGAAGCGAGTGATGGTAAAGCGGAACACCACGTAGTAAATGACGAAGAATACCAGCCCCTGCGCTATCAACATGTACCACTGGGTTGCCAGCGGATTACGCGAAGACAGCACCATATCCACCAGACCGGCGCTGAAACCAAAACCGGCGATCCACTGCATACTGGCTGCAATAAATACGGAAAAACCTGTCAGTAACGCATGCAGGAAATACAGCACTGGCGCGACAAACATAAACGAAAATTCCAGCGGCTCGGTAATCCCAGTGAAGAATGAAGCAAATGCCGCCGCCAGCATAATCCCGGCTACTTTGCTTTTGTTCTCTGGGCGCGCACAGTGGTAAATCGCTAGCGCAGCTCCCGGCAGGCCGAACATCATGATCGGGAAGAAACCCGCCTGATAACGGCCCGTGATCCCCACTACGGCTTTACCAGAATCGATAGACTGTTGGCCAGCCAGGAAGTTAGGAATATCGTTGATACCCGCGACATCAAACCAGAACACGGAATTCAGCGCATGGTGTAATCCAACAGGGATCAGTAAGCGGTTAAAAAAGGCATAAACCCCAGCACCAGCCGACCCTAACTGTTGGATGTGTTCACCAAACGACACCAGTGCATTGTAAATGACAGGCCAGACGTACATTAAAATGAACGCCACCAGAATCATCAGGAAAGAAACCAGAATCGGTACCAAACGCCGCCCACTGAAGAAAGAGAGCGCTTTAGGCAATTCAACCTGGCTGAAACGGTTATACAGTTCAGCCGACATCACACCGACGAGAATCCCGATGAACTGGTTTTCAATCTTGCCAAACGCAGCCGGCACCAGTTCAACGGGAATTCGTTGAATCATCGCGACCACAGCAGGTGAACACAGTGTAGTCAGCACCAGATAACCAACAAAACCGGTCAATGCGGCCGCACCATCCTTATCTTTCGACATGCCGTAAGCGACACCGACTGCAAACAGCACCGCCATATGCCCAATGATCGCCTCACCCGATTTGATGAGAAGTGCCGCCAACGCGTTTTCACTTCCCCAGCCAACCGGATCAATCCAATAACCTATCCCCATCAGGATAGCGGCAGCAGGCAGCGTCGCGACAGGCACCATCAATGCCCGGCCAACTTTTTGTAAATAGCTAAGAATACTCACGTTTCCCTCTCTTACCTTTGCGAGGTAAATGAAATGTTGTGGGGCAAACAAACCTGCCAATAAATTTCACTGCCAAAAATTTCACTGTCGAACAGCGTCACATTGTCGAAAAACCATGACCTGCGGTGGTTCTTAGGAACAGTGTAAGAAAAATAATTCGCTACACAAATTAATCCCCATAATTATGTGATAAAAATCACCAAAAAACTGCATACGAAAACTTTATATCTGAATAAAACCCCAACTTATTTCAAGATTAAAAAAAACGGAGTAGACTAATTTTAATACATAGAGAACGCGTGCCACTGGCACGATTTACGCGATAACGTATTTAATTCCACTAGAAATCAGGAGAGCGCCGATGAGACTCATCCCCTTAACTACCGCCGCAGACGTCGGAAAATGGGCCGCCCACTACATCGTTGAGAAAATTAACGCTTTCAAACCCAGTCCAGAGCGCCCTTTTATCCTTGGCTTACCGACAGGTAGCTCACCACAGGAAGCCTATAAATCGCTGGTCGCCATGCACAAAGCCGGTCTGGTGAGCTTCAAACACGTTGTGACCTTCAATATGGATGAATACGTCGGCCTGCCAACCGATCACCCAGAAAGCTATCATACCTTCATGCATCAGAATTTCTTCAATCACGTTGATATTCCGCGTGAAAACATTAACCTGTTGAACGGCAACGCAGAAGACACCACAGCAGAATGTCGCCGCTATGAAGAGAAAATAAAATCCTACGGGAAGATTCATCTTTTCATGGGCGGCGTGGGCAATGATGGGCACATCGCCTTCAATGAACCCGCTTCCTCTCTGGCTTCCCGCACCCGCATCAAAACGTTGACGGAAGAAACCCGTATTGCGAATTCCCGTTTCTTCGGCGGGGACGTCAGTTTGGTGCCCAAATTTGCCCTGACCGTTGGCGTTGGTACATTGCTGGATGCCGAAGAAGTGATGATTCTGGTGACCGGACGCAACAAAGCGCAAGCGCTACAGGCTGCGGTAGAAGGCAACGTCAACCACATGTGGACCATCAGTTGTCTGCAACTCCATGCTAAAGCCATCATGGTTTGTGATGAGCCTTCAACGATGGAGTTAAAGATAAAAACCGTTAAGTATTTCCGTGAGTTAGAAACGGAAAGTATGAGAAATCTCTAACCGATCGCGGGAGTTGATGATGTACGCGTTAACCCATAGCCGGATTTTCACCGGCCATCAGATTTTGGATAATCACGCCGTTGTGATTGCCGATGGGCTGATCGAACGGATCTGCCCACTTGCCGATCTCTCTTCTGGCATTGAACAACACGACCTGGGCGGTGCGTTCCTCGCTCCTGGATTTATCGATCTCCAGTTGAACGGTTGTGGTGGTGTGCAGTTCAACGATTCGCTGGAAACGATATCTGTCAAAACGTTGGAAATCATGCAGCAGGCAAACCAGCGCTCGGGCTGTACCAGCTTTTTACCTACGCTAATTACGTCCAGCGACGCGTTCATGAAGCACAGCGTCAACGTAATGAGAGACTGGCTGGCGCAGAATAAGCATCAGGCGCTTGGGCTGCATCTCGAAGGCCCGTGGCTGAACGTAATAAAAAAAGGCACACATGACCCAGCCTTTATCCGCAAGCCAACGCAAGAACTCGTCAACTTTCTGTGCGCCAACGCGGGTGCGATTACGAAAATTACGCTGGCACCGGAAGAAGTCGAACCGGCCGTTATCCGTCAGTTAACTGCGGCGGGTATCATCGTCTCTGCTGGACATTCTAACGCGACCTGGGAACAGGCTAAGCAGGGTTTTGCCGCCGGTATTCGTTTCGCCACTCACCTGTTCAACGCCATGCCGTATCTGACTGGCCGCGAGCCTGGACTCGTTGGCGCAATTTACGATGCCCCAGAAGTCTATTGCGGCATTATCGCGGATGGACGACACGTAGACTGGGCCAACATTCGCAACAGTAAACGCATCAAGGGCGATAAACTAGTGTTGGTTACCGACGCCACCGCACCGGCGGGCGCAGATATTGACCAGTTCATTTTTGCTGGTAAAACCATATACTACCGTGATGGCATTTGTGTTGATGAAAACGGCACCCTGAGCGGTTCGGCACTGACTATGATTGACGCCGTACGTAATAGCGTCGAACACGTTGGTATCGCACTGGATGAAGCAATTCGGATGGCGACGCTCTATCCCGCTCGTGCCATCGGTGTCGACAAACAGCTAGGCAGCATTGAAAGCGGTAAAGTGGCGAACCTGACCGCCTTTGACCGTGATTATCACATTCTCAAGACATTTGTTAACGGCAACCCAGTTTGGGGGTAAAGCGAAGCGTCTTGGGGTAACGCAGAAATACGTTGGGAAAACCAAATAAGGTTTCCCCAACGTTGAGTTAAACCTAAGCGAGTACTTCTTAATGACCACAGGCGGACAGGCGCAGATAGGGAATGTCGATCTGGTTAAGCAATTAAACAGCGCGGTGGTTTACCGCCTGATTGATCAGCAAGGCCCGATCTCACGGATTCAGATAGCAGAGCAGAGCCAACTTGCTCCCGCCAGCGTCACCAAAATCACCCGCCAACTTCTGGAACGCGGGCTCATCAAAGAAGTCGATCAGCAGGCTTCCACTGGTGGCAGACGCGCCATTTCGATTACCACCGAAAATCGTCCTTTCCATAGCATCGCCGTTCGTCTCGGTCGTTATGACGCCACCATTGCGCTGTACGATTTACAGGGAAAAGCCCTGGAAGAAGCGCACTACGAACTGCAAGAAAACACGCAGGAGACGTTGGAGGCCACGCTTTTTCAATCTATCAGCGACTTCATTACCAGCCACCAGCGCCGCATTCGCGAGCTTATTGCGATTTCTGTGGTGCTGCCGGGATTGGTTGATCCCGTTGCGGGTATTGTCCGCTATATGCCGCACATCAGCGTGGATAACTGGCAACTGGTTGAAAACCTGCAACGTCGCTTCAACGTCACCAGTTTTGTCGGTCACGACATCCGCAGTCTGGCGTTGGCAGAACACTACTTCGGTGCAACACACGACTCGTTAGATTCTATTCTGGTACGTGTCCATCGGGGTACAGGCGCGGGGATTCTCGTCAACGGGCAAATTTTTCTTGGCAGTAACGGCAACGTGGGTGAGATCGGTCATATTCAGATCGATCCACTCGGCGATCGTTGCCACTGTGGTAATTTCGGCTGTCTGGAAACCGTCGTCGCCAACAGTGCGATTGAACAACGCGTACAGCATCTGCTGCGCCAAGGTTACCCCAGCAAACTTTCTGCAGATAACGCGACGATTTCTACGATTTGCAAAGCAGCGAATCGAGGCGATGCGCTCGCCCGTGAGGTCATCGAACAGGCCGGGCTTAATCTCGGCAAAGCGCTTTCCATCGCGATCAACCTGTTCAACCCTCAGAAAGTCGTGATTGCTGGTGAAATCACCGCAGCAGAAAAAACGCTACTTCCTGCCATCCAGCGCTGTATCAATTCTCAGGTGCTGAAGGAATTTCGTCATAATCTACCGATTGAGGTCTCAAGCCTTAACCATCTTTCCGCTATCAGCGCCTTCTCCTTAGTTAAACGTGCGATGCTAAACGGCGTGCTGCTGCAGCAATTACTCGAAAACGCTTGATTCCCTTTCTGGCCGGATTATGTAATCACTAAAAATCCGGCCTTTCCCCTTCATTAATTTGACGATTAAACATTAAATCCGTCAAAAAATTAACGAAACACCACACCAATCGGTTTTTTCATTAAATAATATTGAATTCCTATGGCAATTTGATGCTAAATCAATAGCACTAAGGTCGAATTCGTAATTACTGGGAGTCATGTATGTGTTCTATTTTTGGTGTGCTTGATCTGAAAAGCGATCCTGTTGAACTGCGTAAGAAAGCGCTGGAATTATCCCGTTTAATGCGTCACCGCGGGCCAGACTGGTCCGGCGTTTATGCCAGCGACAAGGCCATTCTAGCTCACGAACGTCTGTCTATCGTTGACGTCAACACAGGCGCACAACCGCTTTACAACGCCGAGCGCACCCACATTCTGGCCGTTAACGGTGAAATTTATAACCATCAAGCATTGCGTCAGCAATACGGTGACCGTTACGCGTTTCAAACTGGCTCCGACTGCGAAGTCATCCTTGCCCTATATCAGGAAAAAGGCCCTGAATTCCTGGATGAACTGCGCGGCATGTTTGCTTTTGCGCTGTATGACAGCGAAAAAGACGCCTACCTGATTGGCCGTGACCATCTCGGCATCATCCCGCTGTATATGGGCTACGATGAGCACGGTAACCTCTACGTCGCGTCTGAAATGAAAGCGCTGGTGCCAGTTTGCCGTACCATCAAAGAATTCCCAGCGGGTAGCTACCTGTGGAGCAAAGACGGGGAAATCCGTGAGTATTACCAGCGTGACTGGTTTGATTACGATGCCGTAAAAGACAACGAAACAGATAAAGAAGCGCTGCACGATGCGCTGGAAGAAGCGGTGAAAAGCCACCTGATGTCCGATGTGCCTTACGGCGTGTTGCTCTCTGGTGGTCTGGATTCTTCCGTTATCTCCGCGATCACCAAAAAATATGCCGCACGTCGCGTAGAAGATGACGCGCGCAGTGAAGCCTGGTGGCCTCAGTTGCACTCTTTTGCCGTCGGCTTGGAAGGTGCGCCAGATTTGAAAGCTGCGCAAGAGGTCGCTAACCACTTAGGCACCGTGCACCACGAAATTCACTTCACCGTGCAGGAAGGGCTGGATGCGATTCGCGACGTGATTTATCACATCGAAACCTATGACGTCACCACGATTCGTGCCTCAACGCCGATGTACCTGATGTCGCGTAAAATTAAAGCGATGGGCATCAAGATGGTGCTGTCAGGCGAAGGTTCTGATGAAGTGTTCGGCGGCTACCTCTACTTCCACAAAGCGCCAAATGCCAAAGAGCTGCATGAAGAAACCGTACGTAAGCTGCTGGCACTGCACCAGTATGACTGCGCTCGCGCTAACAAAGCGATGTCAGCTTGGGGCGTGGAAGCTCGCGTGCCATTCCTGGACAAAAACTTCCTCGATGTCGCCATGCGCATCAATCCGCGCGACAAAATGTGCGGCAACGGCAAGATGGAAAAACACATCCTGCGTGAGTGCTTTGAATCGGATCTGCCGCACAGCGTTGCCTGGCGTCAGAAAGAACAGTTCTCTGATGGCGTGGGCTATAGCTGGATCGACACGCTGAAAGAAGTCGCTGCAAACCAGGTTACCGATCAACAATTGGAAACTGCACGCTTCCGCTTCCCGTACAACACGCCAGGCTCCAAAGAAGCCTACCTGTATCGTGAAATCTTCGAAGAGTTGTTCCCGGTCCCCAGTGCAGCAGAATGTGTCCCTGGTGGCCCGTCAGTCGCCTGTTCGTCGGCTAAAGCGATTGAGTGGGATGAATCCTTCAAAAAACTGGATGACCCATCAGGCCGCGCGGTTGGTGTACACCAATCAGCCTACAAATAATTCGATTTAGTTTTATCAGTCAACGGGCTATAAAAGGCCCGTTTTTGTACGCTTAATTGATTGGGAATGCGTGCCTTTTGGTGTTTTTCTCACCATACTGTTCACAACCCAAACAAACGATACATTGAGGGCACTTTTCGGGAAAAAACTAGTTGACGCAATTAGGTCAACTACGCATAATGCGCCCCGCAACGCCGATGAAGGTGAAGCGGAAAGATGGCTACGTAGCTCAGCTGGTTAGAGCACAGCACTCATAATGCTGGGGTCACAGGTTCGATTCCCGTCGTAGCCACCATCTTTCTGCGGGAGTGGCGAAATTGGTAGACGCACCAGATTTAGGTTCTGGCGCCGCAAGGTGTGCGAGTTCAAGTCTCGCCTCCCGCACCATTATCATCTTCTCGGTTTGACATTGCTTTTCGAAGCTTGTTAGTGTTTGTTGTGATTGGGGTATCGCCAAGCGGTAAGGCACTGGTTTTTGATACCAGCATTCCCTGGTTCGAATCCAGGTACCCCAGCCATTTCAAATAGTGTGTGAGAAAAATATGTTGTCCTATTGGGGTATCGCCAAGCGGTAAGGCACTGGTTTTTGATACCAGCATTCCCTGGTTCGAATCCAGGTACCCCAGCCATCTATTTGATAGTAGAAATTTTTTAGATGAAGTGATAACAGCAGTACATTTGGCTACGTAGCTCAGCTGGTTAGAGCACAGCACTCATAATGCTGGGGTCACAGGTTCGATTCCCGTCGTAGCTACCAAATTTTTGGGGTATCGCCAAGCGGTAAGGCACCGGATTCTGATTCCGGCATTCCGAGGTTCGAATCCTCGTACCCCAGCCAAATAAAGCTGGTAAAACAGCAAGATACGGGGCGATAGTCGAAAGACGTCGCCCCGTTTTCTTATGTCTGGTATTAACATAGTCTGATGCCAGCAAGCATATCCCAATCAATCATTCGATTTTCCCAAAAAGGGCAGCATGAAGGTTTTATCTACATTCTTTGTTACTTGTGGTTTCAGCCACGTAGCACCATCACGACAAAAACACGTTAGGCAATCCGTCGTTCGTGCGCGGTTAAACACGTTACTGCTCAATGTGGCTCTGCTGTTTTGCTTCATCGCCCCAACGAATGCCGCGAATGTCGCGTCTTTCAAGATTTCATCACAAGAGTTTGCAGACAGAATGAATGCCAACCTGACGCAACTCAATATCCCACTCAAATTGATCATTAATCTGGAGAAGGGACATTCCGTTGATGATTTTCAGCACATTTTCAATGAACACGTCGGGTTAATCGGGTCAGCAGAAAAACAAAATCAACAACTCACAGAGCTCATCGTGTTCAGCGCTTCATCAGAATCTGCCGAAACAGCGACACAGAATCTACAAATTGTCACAGCCGTGTTTTCCGCGCTACTGGGTGGAAATAATATCGAAAACCGTGAAGTAACTGAGATGATGTTTGGCCTACTTCAGGATAGCCGAACCTCAGGTAAAGGCATTCGGCAGGTAGGGAATACTCGTTTTACAGCAACAACCGACGCGGACGCCGATATTATCTTCACCGCCAAGCCATTACGGTAGCTGGCGACATCCTCATTATTGGATTAGACACCAATGGCATATTTCAGTGCGCGCTGTTTTAACACGCCAGCGCGCTGTGCAACCATCAGCGCCATATTGCGAGCAAAGCTCAGCGGCGGTAATGCGTTACTGAACGCGTTATAGAATAAATCCATCCCACTTTGCATCATCAGGTTATCCGGCATACGGCGGCACTGATAACGGCGTAAAATCCGTTCAGAAGCCCATTCTTCCCCGGCATCGCGCGCGTTGATCAACACATCCAGCAACGCTTCAACATCGCGATATCCTAAATTAACGCCCTGCCCTGCCAGCGGATTAATGGTATGCGCCGCATCGCCCAGCAGCACCAAACCGGGCTTGATATAGGTTTGTGCATGGCGTCTGATCAGCGGGAATGACCCTACGGAGAGTGCCTTTACCGCCCCCAATCGCTCTGGAAACGCGGCCGCAATCTCTTTATCCAACAGTGTAAGTGGCATTGCCTGTAGCTGGCGAATACGCTGCGGACGGTCATACCACACCAGTGAGCCCCATTGATCAAACAGCGGTAAAAACGCACGTGGGCCGCTCGGCGTGAACTGTTGCCAGGTAACATCCTGCTGCGGTTGAGAAGTTTCAACGCCGATCAACATACAAGACTGGCGATACTGCCAGCCGCTGATGCCAATTCCCGCCCACTGGCGAACCTGAGAGTTCGCGCCATCGGCACCAATCACTAGCGAAGCCGTCAGTTGTTTCCCATCAGCAAGTTGCAAGCACCAGCCATCATCCGTGTGTTGCAGACTCTGCGGCGTAGCCGGGCAATAACATTCGCAGCGTTCCTCTTTCTGCAAGCTTTCCCAAAGCGCCAGTTGCAGCACACGGTTTTCCACCATAAAACCCAGCTCAGGCAGATGAATGTCGGCAGCATCGAAAACCACTCTGGCATTCTCCCATTCCCAGGTTTCCAGCCGGCGGTAAGGCGCACTGCGCATCTGCTGTACTCGCTGCCACGCGCCCAGTTCTTTCAACAGCGCAACCGACGCATAGCCAATCGCCG
Source organism: Pectobacterium wasabiae CFBP 3304 (assembly GCF_001742185.1). Lineage (NCBI taxonomy): Bacteria > Pseudomonadati > Pseudomonadota > Gammaproteobacteria > Enterobacterales > Pectobacteriaceae > Pectobacterium > Pectobacterium wasabiae. The sequence goes on along the minus strand of NZ_CP015750.1, from coordinate 3,335,696 downwards.
AGATCCGTAAATCTGGCGGGCTAGCGACATCAAACGGCGTCGGCATTTCCTGCTCAATGACCGCAACCTGAAATCCTTGCTGTGCCAGCCCAAGCGCCGCAGCCGCGCCGACCATTCCACCGCCAACTACAATCGCATCGTAATGCATATTGGCTTTATCCCCTCTGGTTCTGGTTTATTCACACCAGTAAAAATGCATGAAAATAGTGTACTGGATTTGCGGAGGATTTTTCAGAAAAGCCGCATTTTTATAGAAAGTAAGGGGTTATCAAATCAGCACGGTTTCCAGCACTGGTCACAACGTCAGCTAACGATTACAATACCCATCCCAAATGAGGGGAATCTTTCTTATTTCCGCACTGAGTAATGGCAAGTCGATGACAAAAAAACTGCATATTAAAACCTGGGGCTGTCAGATGAATGAGTACGATTCATCAAAGATGGCAGATTTACTAGGAAGTACGCACGGCTATGAGCTTACTGACATCGCTGAAGAAGCCGATGTCCTGCTGCTCAATACCTGTTCGATCCGTGAAAAGGCGCAGGAAAAGGTCTTCCATCAACTTGGTCGCTGGAAAGCGCTGAAAGATCTTAATCCGAATCTGATTATTGGTGTCGGTGGCTGCGTTGCCTCGCAGGAAGGCGCGCATATTCGTGAACGTGCGCACTACGTTGACGTTATTTTTGGTCCGCAAACCTTGCACCGCCTGCCGGAAATGATTAATCACGTTCAGGGCACGCGTAGCCCTATCGTTGACATCAGCTTCCCTGAAATCGAAAAATTTGACCGTCTGCCAGAGCCTCGCGCCGAAGGGCCGACGGCATTCGTCTCCATCATGGAAGGCTGCAATAAATATTGCACATTCTGCGTGGTGCCTTATACCCGTGGCGAAGAAGTCAGCCGCCCGTGCGATGATGTATTGTTTGAGATCGCTCAACTGGCGGCACAAGGCGTGCGTGAAGTTAACCTGCTGGGACAGAACGTTAACGCCTATCGCGGTGAAACCTATGACGGTGAAATCTGCTCTTTTGCCGAACTGCTGCGTCTGGTCGCCGCCATTGACGGGATCGATCGTGTCCGCTTCACCACCAGCCATCCGATTGAATTCACAGACGATATTATCAGCGTCTATGAAGACACGCCGGAGTTGGTCAGCTTCCTGCATTTGCCAGTGCAAAGCGGTTCTGACCGCGTATTGACGATGATGAAACGCCGTCATACCGCGCTGGAATACAAAGCAATCATTCGTAAATTGCACAATGCGCGTCCGGGCATCCTGATCAGTTCTGACTTTATCATCGGTTTCCCTGGCGAAACGCAGGCTGACTTTGAACAGACCATGAAGCTGATCGCCGATGTGAATTTCGATATGAGCTATAGCTTTGTCTATTCCGCCCGTCCGGGAACACCGGCTGCGGATATGGTCGATGATGTGCCGGAAGAAGAGAAAAAACAGCGGCTGTACCTTCTGCAAGAGCGTATCACTCAGCAGGCAATGCGGTTCAGCCGTCTCATGTTGGGCACCGTCCAGCGTATCCTGGTGGAAGGCACCTCACGCAAGAGCGTGATGGAGCTGTCTGGCCGCACGGAAAACAACCGCGTCGTCAACTTCGAAGGCACGCCAGATATGATCGGTAAATTTGTCGATGTTGAAATCGTTGACGTTTATACCAATTCATTGCGTGGCATCGTGGTGCGTACCGAAGATCAAATGGATCTGCGCGTACATGAATCACCGTCTTCCGTGATTGCTCGTACTCGTAAAGAGAACGAGATCGGTGTCGGGTTCTACCAGCCGTAATCAACGTTCATTCGCTTGAATATTATTGTGGGTGGCTTTGCCACCCATTTTTTATAGCAGGCTATCCTTGCCTACCACCCTTCGGGCCGTTGCTTTGCAACGCTGAAAAACGTTCTCTGCGTTTTTTTATGGCAGGCAGAAATAACCTTTAATCAGTTTCAATTTCATGGCGCTTACATTTGCTTTTGCGAAGCGGCATCCCAATATTATTATTGTGGCTTGCACCATCGGGCATTCACGATGAATAATTCATTCATATGGCGGGCACATCAGTGCCGTCTGACAACCGTTCATTTTGTGTGGGCAGAATAGCGCCAGCACAGTAACGCTCAAGAGGAATAATTTGAACGTAACAACAAAAGAAATTGCCCTTGAACCCGCAGATAACCAACGCCTACTCAGCCTTTGCGGTCCGTTTGATGACAATATTAAACAGTTAGAACGTCGCTTAGGCATCGAGATCAATCGTCGGGATAATCAGTTTAAACTGGTTGGTAAAAGCCTGCTGACGCAGGCTGCCGCGGATATTCTGCAACGCCTGTATGTCGATACAGCTCCGATACGTGGCGTCATCGGCGACATAGACCCTGAGCAGATTCATCTTGCGATTAAAGAATCTCGTGTGCTGGAACAGTCTGCGGAACACGTTCCTGACTATGGCAAAGTGGTCAATATTCGTACCAAACGTGGCGTAATCAAACCACGCACACCGAATCAGGCGCAGTATGTCGCCAACATCCTCGATCACGATATCACGTTCGGCGTTGGCCCGGCGGGAACGGGGAAAACCTACCTGGCCGTCGCTGCCGCGGTGGATGCGCTAGAGCGTCAGGATATTCGCCGTATTCTGTTAACGCGCCCAGCAGTCGAAGCTGGTGAGAAACTGGGCTTCCTGCCTGGCGATCTGAGCCAGAAAGTCGATCCGTACCTGCGCCCACTTTATGATGCTCTGTTTGAAATGCTGGGCTTTGAGCGCGTTGAAAAACTCATCGAACGCAACGTCATTGAAGTTGCGCCACTGGCTTACATGCGTGGCCGAACGCTGAACGATGCCTTTATCATTCTGGATGAAAGCCAGAACACCACCATCGAACAGATGAAAATGTTCCTGACACGTATCGGGTTCAATTCAAAAGCCGTCATCACTGGTGACGTCACACAAATCGACCTGCCGAAAAATCTAAAATCCGGCTTACGCCATGCGATTGAAGTGCTGGCCGATGTGGAAGAGATCAGCTTTAACTTTTTCCACAGCGAAGACGTAGTGCGCCATCCGGTGGTCGCGCGGATTGTGAATGCCTATGAAGCATGGGAAAATGCCGAACAGAAACGTAAAGACGCCTTAGCAGAACAGCGTAAGCGTGAAGCGCAGACTGCGGCAGCAGATCAGGAGCAAAAATGAGTCAGGTGATTCTCGATTTACAAATCGCCAGTGAGCAAACACAAGGGCTACCGGAAGAAAAAGACTTTCAGCGTTGGTTGGAAGGCGTTCTACCACAGTTTCAGGAAGTCGCTGAAGTTACCATTCGTATCGTCGATGAGGCTGAAAGTCGCGATCTGAATAACACCTATCGCGGTAAAGACAAGCCGACCAACGTGCTATCATTTCCTTTTGAGGCACCGCCCGAAGTCGAACTTCCTCTGCTGGGCGATTTAATCATCTGCCGTCAGGTTGTGGAACGCGAAGCCGCAGAGCAGGAAAAAACCGTAGAAGAGCACTGGGCGCACATGGTTGTCCATGGTAGCCTGCATCTGCTAGGGTATGACCACATCGAAGACAGCGAAGCCGAAGAAATGGAAGCGCTGGAAACCGAGATTATGCAAGACATGGGTTATGCCGATCCCTACCTTGCAGAAAAAGATGGTCTCACCGAATAAATAGAAATACATTTTGTATAGACCCTAAATAATTCGAGTTGCAGGACAAAACGTTATCGTTTTGAACAACGCAAAGCGTTGGCTCGCTAGGGCGAGTGCCATTTATGGGACTCGTAACGCGGCGACACAACGAATCCCAGAAGCTTACACCAGTAAGTGACTGGGTGAGTGAGGACAAATCGGCTTAGCCGATTTGAACGCCGCTAGCGGTGGCCCTTCAGGGCGAGTCTCAGAGATGAGACGAGTATTGCCAACGCACATGCAGCTTGAAGTATGACGGGTATAGCCCGAGATCGGGAAGATACCGGGTACTAATCTGTTCCACATCAGCCACTGTGCCGCTTCCAGTTGCTGGCAATAATCCCTTAACAAGAGTGATGTTAATTAAAACGCATGAGCGACGACCATTCTCAAAACAGCGATGCACCCAGTCCCAAGAAGGGCTTCTTTTCTCTTATTCTTAATCAGCTTTTTCACGGCGAGCCAAAAGATCGTAACGGTTTACTCACTCTGATTCGTGATTCCGAGCAGAATGAACTGATCGATCCTGAAACACGAGACATGCTCGAAGGCGTCATGGATATCGCCGACCAGCGTGTACGTGACATCATGATCCCTCGCTCGCAGATGATTACGCTCAAGCGCGATCAAACGTTGGAAGAGTGTCTGGATGTCATTATCGAATCCGCTCACTCCCGCTTCCCCGTCATTAGCGAAGATAAAGACCATATTGAAGGCATCCTGATGGCTAAAGATTTGCTGCCGTTTATGCGCAGCGATTCCGAACCGTTCAGTATGGATAAAGTCCTGCGTTCCGCCGTTGTTGTGCCGGAAAGTAAACGCGTTGATAGAATGCTGAATGAATTCCGTTCGCTGCGCTATCACATGGCGATTGTCATCGATGAATTTGGTGGCGTATCCGGCCTGGTCACGATTGAAGATATCCTTGAGTTGATTGTCGGCGAAATTGAAGACGAATATGACGATGAAGAAGACAGAGATGTTCGTCAGCTTAATCGCCAGACCTACACCGTTCGTGCGTTAACCGATATAGAAGATTTTAACGAGGCTTTCGGCACACGGTTTAGCGATGATGAAGTCGACACCATCGGCGGCTTGGTCATGCAGTCTTTCGGCCATCTTCCTGCTCGTGGCGAAACCATCGACATAGAAGGTTACCTGTTTAAGGTTGCGATGGCAGACAGTCGCCGTATCATTCAGGTTCATGTCAGAATCCCTGACAATGCCCCCCAACCAAAATTGGAAGAATAATTTGGCAATGGTTGTCGCATCTTTCCTACAACGCCAGCAGGTCAAAGCCCTGCTGGCGCTCTTATTTGGTGCCTGTGGCACGCTGGCATTTTCTCCCTTTGACTTCTGGCCTGCGGCGATTATCTCGCTCATGGGTCTACAGGCTCTGACGCTCAACCGCACGAGTCGCCAGTCAGCCTGGATAGGGTTTTGCTGGGGATTAGGCCTGTTCGGCAGCGGCGTAAACTGGGTTTACGTCAGTATCGCGCAATTTGGCGGAATGCCAGACCCAGTCAATGTTGCGATAGTCATTCTACTCGCCGCCTATTTGTCGCTCTATCCTCTGCTGTTTTCTGCCCTGCTCTCACGCCTGTGGCCGAAAACCACGCTGTGGCGCCTTGCGCTTGCCGCCCCCGTGCTCTGGCAGCTAACCGAATTTCTGCGCGGCTGGGTGCTCACAGGCTTTCCGTGGCTGCAATTCGGCTACAGCCAAATTGACGGCCCATTAAAAGGTATCGCGCCTATTCTGGGTATCGACACCATTACCTTCCTATTGATGAGCCTCAGCGGACTGCTCGTTTATGCCATCAATCAGCGGAAAATCCTACCGGCAGCCGTTGCTGTCGGTGTTTTCGTTTTAGCATGGCCGCTACGCAGCGTGCAGTGGTACACCTCGCAACCGGAACGCGCCGTCAATATCGCGCTGGTACAAGGTAATATCCCGCAGGCTATGAAGTGGGAACAAGATGAACTGTTGAACACACTGAGGATCTATCTGGATAACAGCCTGCCGTATATGGACAAGGCACCTATTGTTATCTGGCCGGAAACGGCAATTCCTGATATTGAAAGCCGTCAGAACGCCTATTTGAAGCAGATCGACGATATTCTACGTAGCCACAATAGCAGCCTGATTACAGGTATCGTCGATATCCGGCGTGATGGTAATAAGACCGACTTCTATAACTCAATTATCGTACTCGGCGACAAAGAACCATACAGCTACCCCACGACGAACCGCTACAACAAAAACCATCTGGTGCCTTTTGGCGAGTTTGTCCCGCTGGAAACGCTGTTACGTCCGCTGGCCCCGTTCTTCGATCTGCCGATGTCATCGTTTAGCCGAGGGGACTATGTTCAGCCACAGCTTTCTGTGCATGGTTTCAAACTGAATGCCGCTATTTGTTATGAAATCATCTTAGGACAACAGGTGCGTGATAACTTCCGACCAGACACCGATATGTTGTTGACCATCTCGAACGATGCCTGGTTCGGCCATTCAATCGGCCCATGGCAACACTTCCAGATGGCACGCATGCGCGCGCTGGAGTTAGGGCGTCCTCTGGTTCGTAGCACTAATAACGGTGTCACCGCGGTGATTACGCCAGATGGCAAGGTCAGCGCCAGCCTGCCACAGTTTACGCGTGCGGTGCTAGACGCGAAGGTGGTTCCTGCAACCGGGATAACGCCTTATGCCCGCTTCGGTTCTTGGCCGCTATGGATCGTTACGCTGCTAGGCGGCATCACTGCCGTTTTCTTCGGTTTACGTCGCCGATAACCGCCCCCTCCTCACGTCCCTAAGGGCATGCTTTTGCATGCCTTTTTTTATTTTTGGCACGGTATTTGCCTCTTATTACCCTGTAAAGGGTTGTTTCTGTATTTTTTTGGATATTACGTCGGCTTAAAGCCCTCTCGCGGGGCAAGTTACGCACCAAATTGGTGCCAACCTCTGACATTGCTGCCATTTGGTGCGGCGGATATCGCAAAAAGAAAACATTTCTATTTCAATCTATTTACAATCAGCTACTTTTTAACTGTGTACGCAGTAACTTCGCGCTTTAACGGTGCAACGTTATCACTGAGAAGTAGCAACGTGTCATGAGTGATTCAGCGATATAACGTTAACTTGAAGATAACGAACACATTAACCCTATGGTTATTGATGACAGCGCTATAACTATTGCAGCAACGACAGCAAAGGAGTTAGAACATGCAAATGCGTAAACTGGCATTATCACTGATTCTGCTTGGCACTGCCGCCAGTGCAGCCCAGGCTGAAGATCTGGCCGGTACATTGAAAAAGGTCAAAGATAATGGCGTGATCGTCATTGGCCACCGTGAATCGTCCGTCCCTTTCTCTTACTACGATAATACGCAGAAAGTCGTCGGCTATTCTCAGGCCTACTCTGACAAAATTGTCGACGCGATTAAGAAAAAACTGGATGCGCCTAACCTGCAGGTCAAACTACTCCCGATCACCTCTCAAAATCGTATTCCGCTGTTACAGAACGGGACTTTCGATTTGGAATGTGGCTCAACGACCAACAACCTGGAACGTCAGAAACAAGCCGCGTTTTCTAACACCATTTTCGTTGTCGGTACGCGTCTGTTAACCAAAAAAGATTCCGGTGTAAAAGATTTCCCGGATTTGGCGGGTAAAACTGTCGTCGTGACCTCCGGTACAACCTCTGAAGTTCTGCTGAATAAGCTGAATGAAGAAAAACAACTGAAGATGCGCATCATCAGTGCGAAGGACCATGGCGACTCTTTCCGCACGCTGGAAAGCGGCCGTGCAGTCGCCTTTATGATGGATGATGCACTGCTGGCTGGTGAACGTGCGAAAGCGAAAAGCGCCGATCAGTGGGATATCGTTGGTAAAGCGCAGTCTGAAGAAGCCTACGGCTGTATGCTGCGTAAAGACGATCCGCAATTCAAGAAACTGGTTGATGACACCATCGCCGAAGTACAGACCTCTGGCGAAGCCGAAAAATGGTTTGATCGCTGGTTCAAACAGCCGATTCCGCCAAAAGATCTTAACCTGAACTTTGCCCTGTCAGACGAAATGAAAGCGTTGTTCAAAGCGCCAAATGACAAAGCACTAAACTAATTAATAATGAGAATAAGGGCAGGATCATCTGCCCTCTGATTGCTGATTCGTGGCAGGACAGACAGGCATGTGATGGTCGTTCCCCATCACATGTTGCCCCGAGAAATTTCGAGAAACAGGAAAATAAACACGACGCCTGTAGTTTGAAAAAGAACGGGAATATGGCCGCTCATCAATCTTCAGGGTAGCTTCGCTACCCTTTTTTTACCGGAGTTCGTTATGTCAATAGAGTGGAACTGGGGCATATTTCTACAAGCCGCCCCCTTCGGCAACACAACCTACCTCGGGTGGATTTTGTCCGGTCTGCAAGTCACCGTCACATTATCTATCTGTGCCTGGATTATCGCCTTTCTGATTGGTTCTTTATTTGGAATCTTGCGTACCGTCCCGAACCGTTTTCTTTCGAGCATTGGTACTTGCTACGTCGAGCTATTTCGCAACGTCCCGCTTATCGTCCAATTTTTTACTTGGTATCTGGTGGTTCCTGAGCTTCTTCCCGTCAACATCGGTATGTGGTTTAAAGCCGAGTTAGACCCTAATATTCAGTTCTTTCTGTCATCAATGATTTGTCTGGGGCTCTTCACCGCAGCACGCGTTTGTGAGCAGGTGCGGGCGGGGATCCAGTCGTTACCCCGCGGGCAGAAAGCCGCCGGGCTGGCAATGGGTCTGACGCTACCGCAAACCTATCGCTATGTGTTACTGCCCAATGCGTATCGCGTGATCGTTCCACCGCTAACGTCAGAAATGCTAAATCTGGTAAAAAACTCAGCGATTGCTTCCACAATTGGTCTGGTTGATATGGCGGCACAGGCAGGGAAACTCTTGGACTATTCCGCCCACGCCTATGAATCCTTTACCGCCATCACACTCGCGTATGTTGGCATCAACGCCATTATTATGTTGATCATGCAGGTCGTTGAGCGAAAAACCCGTTTGCCGGGCAATATGGGGAGCAAATAAATCATGTATGAATTTGACTGGAGCTCCATTGGGCCAAGTATGCCGTACCTGATTCAGGGGATGGTTGTCACACTCGAAATTACGTTGACGGCGGTAGTATTCGGGATTGTCTGGGGTACGATCCTCGCAGTGATGCGTCTGTCGCCGATAAAGCCCATCAGTTGGTTCGCCAAACTGTATGTGAACCTGTTCCGCTCCGTTCCACTGGTCATGGTACTACTGTGGTTCTATCTGGTGGTTCCTAGCTTATTACAAAATGTGCTTGGGCTATCGCCGAAAACCGATATTCGACTGATTTCAGCTATGGTAGCCTTCTCGCTGTTCGAGGCAGCCTATTATTCGGAAATCATTCGTGCGGGTATCCTCAGCGTATCGCGCGGTCAATCTTCCGCAGCGTTAGCATTAGGAATGACGCACTGGCAATCCATGAAGCTGGTTATTCTGCCACAGGCATTCCGCGCTATGGTGCCGCTGTTACTGACGCAAGGGATTGTTCTGTTTCAGGATACCTCACTGGTTTACGTACTCAGCCTCGCTGATTTCTTCCGTACCGCCTCAACCATCGGCGAGCGCGACGGAACACAAGTTGAAATGATCCTGTTTGCTGGATTCATTTATTTTCTCTTCAGCATTACTGCCTCAATGCTGGTCAGTTACCTGAAAAAAAGGACGGTTTGATGATTTCCCTGAAAAATGTTTCTAAATGGTACGGCCAATTTCAGGTGCTAGCCGACTGCTCCACAGAAGTAAAAAAAGGTGAAGTTGTGGTCGTCTGCGGACCTTCTGGCTCCGGTAAATCAACCCTGATCAAAACCGTAAATGGACTGGAACCGATTCAAAAAGGTGAAATTACCGTCAATGGCACTGCTGTTAACGATAAAAAAACCAATCTGGCCCAGTTACGTTCCAAAGTCGGGATGGTGTTCCAACACTTTGAACTGTTCCCACACCTGTCGATTATCGAGAACCTGACGCTGGCGCAGGTAAAAGTATTAAAGCGTAAGCGTGAAGACGCCAAAGCCAAAGCGCAGAAGCTGTTGGAACGCGTAGGGCTGGCGGCGCACGCCAACAAGTACCCTGGACAGCTTTCCGGTGGCCAGCAACAGCGTGTCGCGATTGCCCGCGCGCTGTGTATGGACCCCATCGCGATGTTATTTGATGAACCAACATCCGCGCTTGACCCAGAGATGATCAACGAAGTGCTGGACGTTATGGTTGAATTGGCGCAGGAAGGCATGACCATGATGGTCGTCACCCATGAAATGGGCTTTGCCAGAAAAGTAGCACACCGCGTGATTTTTATGGATGAGGGCAAAATTGTTGAAGACACTCGCAAGGATGATTTCTTCAACAACCCACAGTCTGAACGCGCGAAAGACTTCCTGGCGAAAATCCTGCATTAATATCCATCAAAGCGTGCCGCAAGGCACGCTGTATCTATTTAGCGCGCCTTACGGCTGAAACGGCTGGCGATGGAACAGGTCATGTGAACATTTCGGGCAGAGTGGCAAAACTTCCGGTGTGTAGAACGCGATATGGTGATGGCAGTTTTCACACACCAGATTGCCTAACCCCACCACTTCACCACTGTGGTACACCCCGTGATGATTCACATCTTTGAAGATCTCACTCCACTCCAATTGCGTTTTATCCGTAATATCCGCCAGCTCCTGCCACAGACTTTCCTTTATCACTCGCATAAAAACGCTGTCGGTAAATTCATCCTGACTTTCGCTATAGCTACGGCCAAACTCTTCCAGATCGCGCTGAACAGCCTGAATCACCTGTTCTATTTCTTTTTGCGTCAGCTCCGAGCCTTCCTGTAAGGTTTTACGGGCGCTCTGCACCAGACTGTCAAAATCGCGCTCACCGTTGTTCAGCCGGGCCGTCACTGAGGCCATTAACTCGCGGTAATAGCGGGCTAGTTTATTCATGCTTCCTCCTGAATAGCGGGTTGAAGGGTGATAAAAAACGATTATTCGCCGTCTGGCATATCTAGCCAAAGACCGATACGTTACCTATCTCTCTCTATTTTAGATTATTTTTTCCACATACCCGACGAATTGTCGCCAATTTGCGCAATTCCTCGCAGTATTCCGCTTACAGATCAGAAATATTCCTCAGTCGGGCGCTGGGTGTTGTTGCCTGCGCCGCTTACGGCTATGCTATGCGGATCTTTTGTTATGAATCAGAACAGACTACTCACGTAGCGATTCTTCACTAAACAGGACCCCTGGCAGCCATGCAAGAGCAATACCGCCCAGAAGAGATAGAAGCGGACGTCCAGCTTCACTGGCAAGAGAAGCAGACATTTAAAGTCACCGAACAGCCTGGCAAGGAAAAATACTATTGCCTTTCCATGCTGCCATACCCTTCTGGTCGACTACATATGGGCCACGTCCGTAACTACACCATCGGTGACGTGATTTCCCGCTATCAGCGCATGCTGGGCAAAAACGTTCTGCAACCGATCGGTTGGGATGCGTTTGGCCTGCCGGCTGAAGGCGCTGCGGTCAAAAACAACACCGCTCCAGCCCCCTGGACCTATGCCAACATCGATTACATGAAAAACCAGCTCAAACTGCTGGGCTTTGGCTATGACTGGGATCGTGAAGTCGCAACCTGTAAACCAGACTACTACCGCTGGGAGCAGTGGTTCTTCACCAAGCTGTATGAAAAAGGTCTGGTGTATAAAAAAACCTCCGCCGTTAACTGGTGTCCGAACGACCAAACTGTACTGGCGAACGAACAGGTTATCGACGGCTGCTGCTGGCGCTGTGACACCAAGGTTGAGCGCAAAGAGATTCCACAGTGGTTTATCAAAATCACCGCTTATGCAGACCAACTGCTGAACGATTTGGATACGCTGGAAAGCTGGCCTGAGCAGGTCAAAACCATGCAGCGTAACTGGATTGGCCGTTCCGAAGGGGTGGAAATCACCTTTGACGTAGCAGACAGCGCAGAGAAACTGAGCGTTTACACCACACGCCCGGATACGTTCATGGGCGTGACCTACGTTGCTGTTGCTGCGGGCCATCCTCTCGCCACGCAGGCTGCCGCAACCAATCCAGCGTTGGCCGATTTCATTGCAGAGTGTCGTAATACCAAAGTCGCTGAAGCCGATATGGCGACGATGGAGAAAAAAGGCATGGCGACCGGCCTGTATGTCATTCACCCGCTGAACGGTGAGAAAGTCGCTATCTGGGTTGCCAACTTTGTTCTGATGGAATACGGCACAGGCGCAGTGATGGCCGTTCCAGGTCACGACCAGCGCGACTGGGAATTTGCCACCAAATATGACTTGTCCATCAAGCCAGTTATTCTCAATACCGACGGCAGCGAGCCCGATCTGTCCGCTCAGGCGATGACCGAAAAAGGTAGCCTGTTTAACTCCGGCGAATTTGACGATCTGGATTTCGAGGCTGGATTCAATGCTATTGCCGATAAGCTGGTAGAAAAAGGCATTGGCGAACGTAAAGTCAACTATCGCTTGCGCGACTGGGGCGTATCTCGTCAGCGCTACTGGGGCGCGCCAATTCCGATGGTGACATTGGAAGATGGCACCGTCATCCCGACACCAGAAGATCAGTTGCCGGTGATCCTGCCGGAAGATGTCGTGATGGATGGCATCACCAGCCCGCTGAAATCTAACCCTGAATGGGCGAAGACGACCATTAACGGCCAGCCAGCGCTGCGTGAAACCGACACATTCGACACCTTTATGGAATCTTCCTGGTACTACGCGCGTTATACCTGCCCGCAGTACGATCAAGGGATGCTGGACCCGGCTGCCGCCAACTACTGGCTGCCCGTTGACCAATATGTTGGCGGTATCGAACACGCCATCATGCACCTGATGTATTTCCGCTTCTTCCATAAACTGATGCGCGATGCGGGTCTGGTTACGTCTGATGAACCTGCCAAACGCCTTCTGTGTCAGGGTATGGTGCTGGCGGATGCGTTCTACTATCTGGGTAATAACGGCGAGCGTAACTGGGTTTCACCTACCGACGTCACCGTTGAGCGTGATGAGAAAGGTCGCATCGTCAAAGCCGTCGATAACGAAGGCCGTGACGTGATCTACGCCGGTATGAGCAAAATGTCGAAGTCCAAAAACAACGGCATCGATCCGCAGGTCATGGTAGAGAAATACGGTGCAGATACCGTTCGTCTGTTCATGATGTTTGCTTCTCCGGCGGAAATGACGCTGGAATGGCAGGAATCCGGCGTAGAAGGCGCGAACCGCTTCCTGAAACGCGTCTGGAGACAAGCCTTCGAGCACACCGAGAAAGGTGCAGCAACAGCGCTGGATGTTGCGACGCTGACCGAAGATCAGAAGTCACTGCGCCGCGATCTGCACAAAACGATCGCTAAAGTGACCGATGATATCGGCCGTCGCCAGACCTTCAACACCGCGATCGCCGCCATCATGGAACTGATGAACAAGCTAGCGAAAGCGCCACAGGAAAGCGATCAGGACCGCGCGCTGACGCAGGAAACCCTGCTGGCTGTCGTTCGTATGCTCTATCCGTTCACGCCGCACGTTTGCTTCACCCTGTGGCAGGCGCTGCAAGGTGAAGGCGATGTGGATACCGCACCGTGGCCGGTTGCGGATGAGAACGCGATGGTGGAAGATTCCAAACTGGTCGTCGTTCAGGTTAACGGTAAAGTACGTGGTAAAATTACCGTTGCCGCTGACGCCAGCGAAGAACAGGTTCGCGAACGCGCTGCTCAGGAACCGCTGGTCGCGAAATATCTGGACGGCGTCACGGTTCGTAAAGTGATTTATGTCCCTGGCAAACTGCTTAACCTGGTTGTGGGTTAAGGCAAGGAGGAACTGTGCGACATCGTCTATTCACGTTGTTGCTGGGGCTGGCGGTGTTAATCACCGCTGGCTGCGGTTTTCATCTGCGCGGCACGACACAAGTGCCTGCGCAGTTACAAACACTGGTGCTCGACAGCAGCGATCCTTATGGTCCGCTAACGCGTGCAGTGCGTGAGCAGCTCCGTCTCAGCGATGTGAAAATCGTTGACGATGCGACACGTCAGGATATCCCGTCTCTGCGGGTACTAGGCTCAAGCGAAACGCGCGATACCGTCTCTATTTTTCAGGACGGTAAAACAGCGGAATACCAGATGGTGCTAACGTTGCAGGCGCAGGTGCTGATGCCGGGTGAAGATATTTATCCGCTCAGCGTGACGGTGTTCCGCACGTTCTTTGATAACCCGCTGGCTGCACTGGCGAAAGATGCCGAACAGGAAATCGTCCGTCAGGAAATGCGTGAGCAGGCAGCTCAGCAGTTGGTGCGTAAATTGCTGACCATCAACGGTAGTCAGGAAGTCAAAAATCGGCTGCAATCCACCGATTCGACGACTGCCGCCACACGTTCATGATTCGGCTTTACCCCGAACAACTCACCGCGCAGCTCCATGAGGGGCTGCGCGGTTGTTATTTGGTCTTTGGTTCAGATCCTCTCCTGCTGCAAGAAAGTCTTGATAACATCAAACGCGTCGCTCAACAGCACGAATTCAGCGAGCATTTCAGCTTCATTCTGGATCTGCATACCGAATGGGATGCGATTTTCAGTACCTGTCAGGCGCTCAGCCTGTTCGCTTCGCGTCAATCGCTTCTGCTGATCTTGCCGGAAAACGGCCCGAATGCAGCGATGAACGAAAATCTGGCCAAGCTCTCTGGATTATTACACCCTGATATTCTGCTGATCTTGCGCGGCCATAAGCTGACCAAAGCGCAGGAAAACAGCGCCTGGTTCAAAGCACTGTCGCAAGACAGTGTCTATATCAATTGCCTGACGCCGGAACAAGCACAACTCCCCCGCTGGGTTGCTCAGCGCGCCAAAGCCATGAAGCTGACGTTGGATGAACAGGCCACGCAGCTCATTTGCTATTGCTATGAAGGCAACCTTCTCGCGCTGTCTCAGGCGTTAGAACGGTTAGCGCTGCTTTATCCCGATGGCAAGCTGACCCTGCCGCGTGTAGAAAATGCGGTCAACGATGCTGCTCACTTCACGCCTTTTCACTGGCTTGATGCATTGCTGGCAGGCAAAGCCAAACGCGCCTGGCACATTTTGCAGCAGCTAAAACAGGAAGACTGTGAACCTGTCATTTTGCTGCGTACGCTACAGCGCGAGCTACTACAGCTGTTGGCGCTGAAACGGCGCATGTCAGACACGCCGCTGCGCACGTTATTCGATCAGCAAAAAGTGTGGCAAAACCGACGTGATCTGCTCAGTCAAGCATTACAGCGGCTCTCTCTTCAGCAACTACAGCAGGCTGTGCGGTTATTAACACAGGTGGAAATAACCCTAAAGCAAGACTATGGTCAGTCCGTTTGGTCTGAACTTGAATCGCTTGCCATGCTGTTGTGCGGCAAAGCCTTGCCGGAGGCATTCATCTGAATAGGTCATCCACTGCGCCATCGCTGACCGCATTTTTTGGCGGCACGTTCGATCCCATCCATTACGGCCACCTTCAACCGGTGACTGCGCTGGCGAAACTCGTAGGGCTGACTAACGTCGTCCTGATGCCCAATAATGTTCCGCCGCACCGACAGCAGCCCGAAGCCAGCTCCCGGCAGCGTTTTCATATGGCTGAGCTGGCCGTTGAAGGCAATCCGCTCTTTGCCGTGGACGATCGTGAACTGCAACGGCAAACCCCCTCCTATACGATTGATACGCTGGAAGCATTGCGGGCTGAAAAAGGCCATGATGCACCGCTGGGATTTATCATCGGGCAGGACTCACTGCTAACGCTACACCGCTGGCACCGCTGGCAGGATCTACTCAGCGTTTGCCATTTGCTGGTGTGTGCTCGTCCCGGCTATCGCTCGACGCTGGAAACACCCGAATTACAGCAGTGGTTGGATGATCATCTGACGCACACGCCGGACGATCTTCATCAGCAGTCACACGGGCGGATCTTTTTGGCAGACACGCCACTGGTCACCATTTCCGCAACGGACATTCGCCAGCGACGCCAGCAAGGTCTGGATTGCCACGATTTATTACCGCCCGTCGTACTCCGTTACATCAACGAACACGGCCTGTACCAATAGCGCAGGTTTTCCCGCCCATCAGCCACGGGCTTTATACCACTCGGCAAAAGCGCGTGATATACTCCGCGGCTGGTTTCAATCACCGGGAAAAACGGAAATTCTCGGCAATTACTCGGTGATTTACATTTTTCCTAAACAATTCAGCGCCACACGCGTTCATCAATTACTGACAGAACGCCATTGAGGGGGAACCTTTGCAAGGTCAAGCACTCCAAGACTTCGTTATTGATAAGGTCGATGACCTAAAAGCTCAGGATATCGTTGTACTCAACGTCCAGGGTAAGTCCAGCATCACCGATTACATGGTTATCTGTACGGGCACATCTACACGTCATGTCGCTTCTATTGCCGATCACGTCGTGCAATCCTCACGCGCGGCGGGTCTGATTCCACTCGGCGTTGAGGGTGAAAATGCCTCTGACTGGGTTGTTGTCGATTTAGGTGACGTGATGGTTCATGTGTTGCAAGAAGAAAGCCGCCAGTTATACGAATTGGAAAAGCTGTGGGGCTAGCATGAAACTGCAACTGGTCGCCGTTGGCACCAAAATGCCCGACTGGGTGCAGACTGGTTTCACCGATTATCTGCGACGCTTCCCGAAGGACATGCCTTTCGAATTACTCGAAATTCCGGCGGGGAAGCGGGGTAAAAATGCCGATATTAAACGCATTCTGGAGCGCGAAGGCGAACAGATGCTGGCTGCGGTAGGCAAAGGCAACCGCATTGTTACGCTGGATATTCCAGGGACTCGCTGGGAGACGCCGCAGTTGGCGCAACAGTTGGAGCGCTGGAAACAGGATGGGCGCGATGTCAGTCTGCTGATTGGTGGACCTGAAGGGCTTTCACCGGAATGCAAAGCCGCAGCGGAGCAAAGCTGGTCACTCTCGCCATTAACGCTGCCGCACCCGCTCGTCCGTGTACTGGTGGCAGAGAGCCTGTATCGTGCATGGAGCATTACGACTAATCACCCTTACCATCGGGAGTAAGGCGATACGATGAAACATGTGAAATAACACTGGATGAAAGTAGAACGTAAACCCTTTCGTGATTATACGGCTGAGTCTGCCCTGTTCGTGCGCCGCGCTTTGGTAGCCTTTCTGGGCATTTTGCTGCTTTCCGGTGTATTAGTCGCTAATCTTTATCATCTGCAAATTTTGCGTGTCGATGACTATCGCACACGCTCTAACGAGAACCGCATTAAGCTGGTTCCTATCGCGCCAAGTCGCGGCATTATCTACGACCGTAACGGCACGCCGCTGGCGTTGAACCGCACCATCTATCAATTAGAACTGGTGCCCGATAAAGTCGACGACTTGAAAGAGACGCTGGACGCGCTGCGCCCGATCGTTAATTTGACCGATGACGATCTGGAAAATTTTGAAAAAGAGCGCAAGCGTTCACGCCGTTTTACCTCCATTCCAGTAAAAACCGGACTCGATGAGATTCAGGTCGCCCGTTTTGCCGTCAACCAATATCGCTTTCCCGGCGTTGAGGTTAAAGGCTATCAACGCCGCTATTATCCTTACGGTTCTGCGCTGACGCACGTCACGGGCTATGTCTCAAAAATCAACGATAAAGACGTAGAACGGCTGACCAAAGAAGAAAAAATCGCCGATTACGCTGCGACGCGTGACATTGGCAAGCTAGGCATTGAGCGCCATTACGAAGATCTGCTCCACGGCAAACCCGGTTATGAAGAAGTTGAAGTTAACAACCGCGGCCGCGTGATCCGCCAGCTCCACGAACAGCCACCGCAGGCTGGGCGTGATATTTATCTGACGCTGGACCTGAGCCTGCAAATCTACATTGAAAAACTGCTGGAAGGCAGCCGCGCCGCCGTCATTGTTACCGATCCACGCGACGGGGGTATTCTGGCGATGGTTTCCACGCCGAGTTACGACCCCAACCTGTTTGTTGACGGAATTTCCACCAAAAATTATGCAAAATTACAAAACGATCCTAATCGTCCGTTGATCAATCGTGCAACACAGGGGATTTATCCCCCCGCCTCCACCGTTAAACCTTATATCGCGGTTTCTGCCCTGACTGCCGGCGTTATCACCACTAACACTAGCTTGTTCGATCCCGGCTGGTGGCAATTGCCGGGCTCCGAAAAGCGCTTCCGTGACTGGAAAAAATGGGGACATGGTCGCCTTAACCTCACCAAATCACTGGAAGAGTCCGCCGATACCTTCTTCTATCAGGTCGCTTATGACATGGGGATCGATCGCCTATCCGAATGGATGAATAAATTTGGTTACGGCGAGAAAACCGGCATCGATATTTCGGAAGAAAGCGCTGGCAACATGCCAACCCGCGAGTGGAAACTCAGGCGATTTAAGAAACCCTGGTATCAGGGGGATACGATCCCTGTCGGGATCGGTCAAGGCTACTGGACGGCGACGCCTATCCAGATGAATAAGGCACTGGTCACGCTGATCAACGACGGCCAGGTCAAAACGCCGCATCTGCTTTATAGCTCGCGAGAAAATGGCGCTATTGTGCCTTTCCGACAAACTGAGAACCAGCAGATTGGCAATATCCACTCCGGATATTGGGAAGTGGCGAAAGACGGTATGTATGGCGTAGCTAATCGCGCTAACGGCACCGCGCACAAAAGTTTCGATGATGCGCCCTATAAAATTGCAGCAAAATCCGGTACAGCACAGGTTTTCGGCCTGAAAGAAAATGAAACCTATAATGCGCACAAGATCGCAGAACATCTGCGTGACCATAAATTAATGGTCTCATTTGCCCCCTATAAAAACCCTAAAGTCGCGCTGTCGATTATTCTGGAAAATGGTGGAGCGGGCCCAACCGTGGGCACCATCACCCGCCAGATCCTTGATCATATTCTGCTAGGCGATAACAATACCGATTTACCCAGTGCGCCTCCTGCGCCTCCGGGTAGCGAGAGTGAGTAACCGATATTCATGACCGATAGCCAACAAAAGGGTTCGTTCTGGGCGAAAATCCACATCGACCTCCCGTTTCTTCTCTGCATCCTGGCACTGCTGGGCTATAGCCTATTTGTCTTATGGAGTGCCAGCGGGCAGGACGTTGGTATGATGGAGCGCAAAGTCATTCAGATCGTGCTGGGATTTACAGTAATGATCGTGATGGCACAAATCCCCCCTCGCGTCTATGAAGGCTGGGCTCCCTACCTGTATGTAGTTTGTGTCATTTTGCTGCTTATCGTGGATATTTTCGGCCAAATCAGTAAAGGCGCACAGCGCTGGCTGGACTTGGGTTTCATTCGTTTCCAGCCATCGGAAATTGCCAAGATCGCCGTGCCACTGATGGTTGCCCGTTTTATCAACCGTGATATGTGCCCACCATCGCTAAAAAATACAGCGATCGCGTTAATCCTGATTTTTGTTCCAACGCTGCTGGTTGCTGCGCAGCCGGATTTAGGCACCTCGATCCTGATTGCATTATCTGGGCTGTTTGTACTTTTCCTGGGGGGGATGAGCTGGAGCTTGATTGGCATCGCCGTACTGCTACTCGCCGCGTTTATTCCGATACTCTGGTTCTTCCTGATGCATGATTACCAGCGTGCCAGGGTCATGATGCTGCTCGATCCAGAAAGCGATCCGCTCGGTGCCGGATACCATATTATTCAGTCGAAAATTGCGATAGGCTCAGGTGGCCTGTCTGGCAAAGGCTGGCTGCATGGCACACAGTCTCAGCTAGAGTTTCTGCCAGAGCGACACACTGACTTTATCTTTGCCGTGTTGGCAGAAGAGCTAGGGCTAATCGGCGTCTTGATTCTGCTCACAATGTATCTGTTTATGATTATGCGCGGTCTGGTTATTGCCGCTAATGCGCAAACCTCGTTCGGCCGGGTTATGGTCGGCGGGCTGATGTTAATTCTGTTTTTCTATGTTTTCGTCAATATCGGGATGGTCAGCGGTATCCTTCCCGTGGTTGGCGTACCGCTACCGCTAATCAGCTACGGCGGGTCGGCGCTGGTCGTCTTAATGGCGGGGTTCGGTATCGTCATGTCGATACATACTCACCGCAAACTGCTGTCTAAGAATTTATAATACGAGGTGAGCAATGCGTAAGAATTGGCTTTGGGTCGGCGTAGCAACTCTGGCGCTTGCGGCCTGTACTACAACGGAACAGCGGCAACCTGCACCGCCCGTTACTCAGGTTTACAGCGGCCCGGCGGAAGAGATCGGCGGCGCGGAACCTCGTTATGAACCCTATAATCAGGGTACGCTGCAAGACTACAGCATCAAGGGCAAGAGCTATAAAATTGTCAAAAATCCGCAAAACTTTAGTGAAGCAGGTTTAGCGACATGGTATGGCGAAGAGGCCAGTGGTAACCGCACGTCAATCGGCGAAATTTTTGACCCTAACGCCATCACTGCCGCCCACCCGACACTGCCACTACCGAGCTATGTGCGCGTGACCAACCTAAGTAACGGTCGCCGTCTGGTTGTTCGTGTCAATGACCGCGGGCCGTACACGCCGGGCAGAATCATCGACCTGTCAAAAGCAGCAGGCGATCGACTAAACATCTCGAACAATACCAAAGTAAAAGTGGATTTCATCAGCGTCGCGCCAGACGGCACGCTTTCTGGCCCCGGAACCGTGGGCACCACCGTTGCCAAGCAAAGCTTCTCGCTGCCGGAACGCCCAAACTTCGGCGCTAGCGGACTGGGGACGCCCATGATGGAAACGACGTCGCCAACATCCGACAGCGCCGTTCGCCCAATCAGTAATAGCAGCCTGAGCACACCAACAGCGAATGCTCAGCCGCAGAGCAGCACATCGTCACACAGCGGTGGTTTTTTAGGGGCACCGTCTGCACTGCCCGCTGGCGTGGTTGAGTCAAGCGTGACGCCAACCGCAACGCCCTCTGCTACGCCAATGAACGTTGCGCCAGCGGTTACCCCCCCGCGGCCGTTGCCCCCTCTGCCACGGGTCGCTATGTGGTTCAGGTCGGTGCGTTGAGCGATCAGCAGCGAGCACAAACCTGGCAGCGTAGCCTGAGCGAACGCTTCCGCGTGGCCGGTAAAGTCACAGCGAGTGGTGGGCTGTACCGTATCCAACTGGGGCCATTCCAGAATCGTCAACAAGCCGCTGAACTTCAACAACGTTTGTCAGTCGAAGCTCAGCAGCAGTCGTTTATTACCGCCGCACCCGGCACGCTCTAGTCACGGATAATCGGCAGGCTCACGAAGCGAAAACGGCGGCTATGGCATTGAACATACCGCCCTTTTGCAAAATCACGTAACGTAATGCCTGATGCCTGCCTATTCCCCATCTGCTATAGTGTGGCTCGTTTTTAACTCATACCCACGGATGTTGTTGTTCCAATCATGAATACTGTAAACACGTCTCGTTTTACTAAGCGTACTGCGCTTGGCGCACTGCTCGTCATTAGTGCCTCTTCCTTTGCCTATGCCGAAGATATCAATCTTAAAACGATGATCCCCGGCGTCCCGCAAATCGATGCTGAATCCTACATCCTGATTGATTACAACTCTGGGAAAGTGTTGGCGGAAATGAATGCCGACACGCGCCGCGATCCGGCCAGCTTAACGAAAATGATGACCAGCTACGTTATTGGTCAGGCGATTAAATCAGGAAAAATCAGCCCGAATGACATCGTTACCGTCGGTAAAGATGCCTGGGCAACCGGCAACCCGACCTTCCAGGGCTCTTCCCTGATGTTCCTGAAGCCAGGCGACCGTGTTCCTGTTTCTCAACTCAATCGCGGCATTATCCTGCAATCCGGTAACGATGCCTGCGTCGCGATGGCCGACTACGTTGCTGGCAGTCAGGATGCTTTCGTTAACCTGATGAATGGTTACGTGAAAGCGCTGGGGCTGCAAAACACTAATTTTGAAACTGTACACGGTCTTGATGCGCCGGGTCAGTTCAGTTCGGCGCGTGATATGGCTTTGATCGGTCAGGCGCTGATCCGCGATGTTCCAGAAGAGTACGCAACCTACAAAGAGAAAGAGTTCACATTCAACAATATCCGCCAGCCTAACCGTAACGGCTTGCTGTGGGATTCCAGCCTGAATGTTGACGGCATCAAAACAGGCCATACGTCATCAGCCGGCTTTAATCTGGTCGCCTCGGCAACAGAAGGTCAGATGCGCCTGATTTCGGCGGTACTGGGTGGGCGTAATGCTAAAGGACGTGAATCAGAAAGCAAAAAATTGCTGACCTGGGGCTTCCGCTTCTTTGAAACCGTCGCGCCGTTAAAAGCCAGTAAAGAATTCGCGTCTGAGCCAGTCTGGTTTGGCGACAGTGACCGCGTTGCATTGGGCGTAGAGAAAGATGCCTACCTGACCATACCACGCGGCCGCATGAAAGATCTGAAAGCCAGCTATGTTCTGGACAACACGGAACTGCATGCACCGTTAGCCAAAAATCAGGTTGTGGGTTCCATCAACTTCCAATTGGATGGCAAAACCATCGATCAGCGCCCGCTGGTAGTCATGAACGAAGTGAAAGAAGGCGGGATCTTTGGCCGTATGATCGATTACATCAAACTGATGTTCCACCACTGGTTCGGCTAATCCCCCTTGTCTGGGGCCAAAGCGTCCCCATATAGCTAGAACGTCACATATAAATATGTATCCTTAACTCCCGCAGAACGCGGGAGTTAATTTTTTTAGTATAATATCGTTTATACCCTAAATAATTCGAGTTTCAGGAAGGCGGCAAGGGAAGGACAAATTCGTCAGGAACGAATTTGACCAGCCAAAGGCTGGCCTCCGGTGAGAGACAGGATGTCTCTCATTTCATCCCGATGAGCTTACACAGGTAAGTGATTCGGGTGAGTGAATGCAGCCAACGTACATGCAACTTGAAGTATGACGGGTATATCGTGCTAATACCGTCGGAATTACCCCGACGTATTACCCTCTCTGGAGCGCAAATGAAAACCAAATTAAACGAACTGCTTGAATTCCCCTGTGTTTTTACCTACAAGGTTATGGGTGAGGCAAAGCCGGAATTAGTCGATCTGGTCGTTGAAGTGGTACAGCGTCACGCGCCTGGCGACTATACCCCGCAGATCAAACCCAGCAGCAAAGGAAACTATCACTCAGTTTCCATCACTATCACGGCGACTCATATTGAGCAGGTGGAAACGCTGTATGAAGAACTGGGCAACATCGACATCGTGCGTATGGTGCTGTAAGAAAAACGAGCGGGAACATTGGCGAGTGCGGCATGGCTTTACAAAGTGCAGCATAGTTTTGTGCCCTATAGCACCGTGTAATTTTGCATAGTGCTGTTCGCTGAGGCTTCCCGCCGTTATAATCCCCCCACCTTTCCTTAACCTGAAGATGACACACTTGCTACAGGATAAGATCATCGTGCGTCAATTTGGCGTACAGCCGTATGAACCCGTCTCTCTGGCGATGCATAATTTCACCGACCGACGTGATGATAAAACCCCAGACGAGCTCTGGCTGGTTCAGCACCCTCGCGTGTTCACACAAGGTCAGGCGGGCAAAGCCGAACATGTCCTCATGCCCGGTGACATTCCCGTGATTCAGAGTGACAGAGGCGGTCAGGTGACCTACCACGGCCCCGGACAACAGGTCATGTACGTGTTGATTGACCTAAAACGCCGCAAGCTCGGCGTTCGTCAGCTCGTCACTGCGATTGAAAATACTGTGATTGGTACACTGGCACACTTCCAGATTGAAGCCCATGCGCGCCCTGATGCACCCGGCGTCTATGTGGGCGAGCGCAAGATTTGCTCGCTAGGACTGCGTATCCGCAAAGGGTGCTCTTTTCACGGGCTAGCGCTGAATATCGCCATGGACCTCTCTCCTTTCCTGCGCATTAATCCCTGTGGTTACGCCGGTATGGAGATGACGCAGATAAGCGATCTGGTGCCGGGCGTCACGCTGGATGATACCGCCCCCGTGCTGGTAAACACCTTTTTACAGCTAGTCGGCTATTCTGCACCCGAATGTATTCCTTGGAATCTGGACACACAGGGTGAACCGCTTTCTGGTTAATCTGTTTCATCCTGTCAATAAAAATCAGTCGGTTAGACGATCATTTTTTGATAAATTACATTTTATTCACATAATTTCTTCATTTTGATCGCGCAAAGGCTGATTGTCGTTAGGCAAGATGATATAATTTTTATAGTTTTTTAAAAAAAAGTTTAACTAAAAACATAATCCTTTGAATTTGAATAATAAATTTAAAGAAACGATTCAGAACTGGAACTTACGCAAACATGAGTAAACCGATTCAGATCGAACGCGGTGTCAAATACCGCGATGCCGATAAGATGGCGCTAATCCCGGTACGTACCGTCGTCACCGAACGCCAAGAGCTTCTGCGCAAACCTGAATGGATGAAGATTAAACTTCCAGCGGATTCGAGCCGTATTCAGGGAATCAAAGCAGCCATGCGCAAAAACGGGTTGCACTCAGTTTGTGAAGAAGCGTCTTGTCCTAATCTGGCAGAGTGTTTCAACCACGGCACCGCCACCTTCATGATCCTGGGTGCCATTTGTACACGTCGCTGCCCATTCTGTGATGTTGCCCACGGTCGCCCGCTTACGCCGGATGCCAATGAGCCTGAAAAACTGGCACAGACCATCCATGACATGGGCTTGCGCTATGTCGTGATCACCTCCGTTGACCGTGATGACCTGCGCGACGGTGGAGCACAGCACTTTGCAGATTGTATTAGCGCTATTCGCCGCAAGAATCCGCATATTCGTATCGAAACGCTGGTGCCAGACTTCCGTGGCCGTATGGATCGTGCGTTAGAGATCTTGACTGCCACGCCGCCGGATGTGTTCAACCACAACCTGGAAAACGTGCCGCGCGTTTACCGTCAAGTCCGCCCTGGTGCGAACTATGAATGGTCGCTGAAGCTGCTGGAAAACTTCAAGAGCGCACATCCCGATATCCCGACCAAATCTGGTCTGATGGTGGGATTGGGGGAAACCAATGCTGAAATCGTGGAAGTCATGCGTGACCTGCGCCGCCACGGTGTGACGATGCTGACGCTGGGACAATATTTACAGCCAAGCCGCCATCACCTGCCGGTACAGCGCTACGTCAGCCCGGATGAATTCGATGAGATGAAAGCTGAAGCGATGGCAATGGGCTTTACCCATGCAGCCTGCGGCCCGTTCGTTCGCTCATCCTACCATGCCGACTTACAGGCAAAGGGTATTGAAGTAAAATAAGCGCTCATACATATTTACACATTTTTTGTGTGGCATAAAAAACGGACGGTCATTACCGTCCGTTTTGCTGTGCAATGCGCGCTCAGGATCCTTTGTGTGATGAATCATTCAGCGCAGTCGTGTCATCCGTCTTCGCCGGTTGCTCGTCATTCATCGCCTTCTTAAAACCTTTAATCGCCGCGCCCAAATCACCGCCTAAACTGCGAAGCTTATTTGTACCAAACAGCAGAACGATTAATGCGCCAATCACCAACAGTTTGGCAATACTGATACCTTCCATACGAACCTACCTGATTTACAGAGGCTGGAGACGCCAGCAAACGAGAACACGTACTTGTCGACAATGGTTATCGAAAAAAATGGTTGTCGAAAAAATTCTTTGTATCCTATGTCCTCTATGTAAAACCTTACGCAGCACGACACAATTGCCATCTGTAACAAAGTAAGACGTATGAGAGCGTGCTTTCGCACGTATTCAGATCCCTTTACCACTTTCCCTTTCGACATCACTACAAAAATACTGTCTGACGGCGTAAACTTTTCACACTGAAGCGGAGATAGCATTCCTCCCTACCCTAGCGCGGCCACAATACTGATAGCCTGAACAGCCACCACTCAGCTAACGGTGTCTATGTCCGCCTCGCAGAGAGGGTGTAGCGCCCTGCCCAAGACTCTCCGAGATCGCAAAAAATCCATGCAAAAGCAATCCAAGAAAGGTTCCTATGCTTAGTACATTACTCGCGGTATTTATTGGTGGCGGCGTCGGCAGCGTAGCGCGCTGGCAGTTGGGCGTTAAGTTTAACAATCTATATCCAACGCTACCGTTGGGGACACTGCTTGCCAACTTGATTGGGGCTTTCGTTATTGGCGGCGCGCTAGCTTTCTTCCTGCGCCATCCTCATCTCGATCAGGACTGGAAATTATTGATTACCACCGGGCTGTGCGGCGGCTTAACGACATTCTCTACCTTTTCAGCAGAAGTCGTTATATTTCTGCAAAGCGGGCAGTTGATGGCAGCAGGATTGCACGTGCTGTTGAATCTAGCGGGGTCGTTACTCATGACTGCGCTGGCGTTTGCGCTGGTCACGTGGGCAACAACACATTGATATAACGTGGAAAATGGTGAAAAAAAACCCGCCATCGGCGGGTTTTTCACGAAATCGGTATAATTAAATAGCGTTAACGTTAGCAGCAGAAGGACCTTTGGCACCATCAGTGATTTCGAACTCTACACGCTGACCTTCAGCCAGAGTTTTGAAACCATTGCTCTGGATTGCAGAGAAGTGTACGAACACATCTTTGCTACCGTCTTCTGGAGTAATGAAACCGAAGCCTTTCGACTCATTAAACCACTTAACACTACCTTTAATCTTAGACATCAAACTTACCTTTACATGAATGAAAGACACAAAATCTGTGTCAGGTACAGTACAACAATAGATTGACCTTTTGTCCAGTTGAAGTTGGATAAAAAGTGATAAAAGTCGCTAAAAATGTATACCTGATAACTCGGTTGTCCTATTTTAACCCGATGCAGAGCACAGAGAGTTCAGTTCTGGCTGGTTCATTACTTTTTATGATATCGAAGGGAGACACTATGGTAAGTAAAACGCTGGGTCTGATCGGGGGTATGAGTTGGGAATCCACTATCCCGTATTACCGCATTATCAATGAGTATGTGAAAAACCAACTGGGTGGCCTGCACTCCGCCAAAATCATCCTTCACAGCGTTGATTTTCACGAGATAGAACAATTGCAGTCACAGGGGGATTGGGCGCAAGCCGCTATCGTGCTGGGTAATATCGCCATAGGATTACGTCAGGCGGGGGCAGACGCTATCGTCATCTGTACTAACACTATGCATAAAGTCGCTGATGAGGTCGAACACGCCAGTCAACTTCCCCTTTTACATATTGCCGATGCTACCGGTGCCAGCCTGAAACAACACGGATTGAAGAAAGTCGGTTTGCTTGGCACCCGCTACACGATGGAGCAAGACTTTTATCGTCAGCGAATTCAGGAACGGTTTGGCGTGGATGTGATTGTTCCCGACACGAAGGGGAAAGAATTAGTTAATCGCATCATTTATGACGAACTGTGCCTAGGGAACATTAACGACACCTCGCGGCAAGCTTATCGGGACATCATCCAGCAGCTTGAACAGCAAGGTGCGGAAGGTATCATTCTTGGCTGTACGGAGATCCCGCTGTTAATCAGTGCCCAGGATGCGAAAGTTCCTCTTTTTGATACCAGCAAGCTCCACGCGATTGCCGCAGCGAAATTCGCACTTAATCAGTCATCACTATGAATTAAATAGAGAAAAATAAAATTCGCACGCTAGCTAATAATAGCCTCTTTTATTTACTCAGGTTTCCTCTTTTTACATAGAAAAAAAGCAGTATTGAGAGACTCAATACTGCTTATTCGTATGATTTTATTCCTGGTATGCAATGACTATCGGTACTTCTCGTTATTATTTGCGTAACATTGCTTCAATAAAATCTTTCCAAGTGCTTACTTCTACTTCTACCATGTGAACCTCTTGGTGATTAACGGCGACATATTATACGCACACTTTTTAATCAGGTAAAAGTGTTATGAAAGTATAAAAAGTGTACTGGCGTCTATTTCTGCCACACAGTTCACAGTAGATCTCCCCGCCTTTTTTCGGCATGCTGGGCTATCGCACGATCGAGCCCTGTGAGGCTATGCTGTTCGACACAGCAATCGTCATGCAAATCAATAAGCAGAAGGATTTTACCCCTATGGCGCTGACTATGTACGGCATTAAAAATTGTGACACCATCAAGAAAGCGCGCCGCTGGCTGGAGGATCAACAGGTGGCGTACCACTTCCATGATTACCGTGCCGATAGTCTGGATGAACAGCAGCTACAGCGTTTTATCGACCAACTGGGGTTTCAGGCCTTACTCAACACGCGCGGAACGACCTGGCGTAAACTCAGTGAAGAACTGCGTGAACAGATCAATAGCGATACCCGCGACAGCGCAGAGGCCGCCAAAAATCTGATGCTGGAACAGCCAGCGGTGATTAAACGGCCTTTACTGATTACCGATGACGGTAATGCACTGCTTGGGTTTAGTATCGATAGCTATCAGAAATTTATTGCGGAGAACAAATAACGTGTCTTGCCCAGTCATAGAGCTTGCTCAACAGTTAATTAAACGCCCTTCCCTCAGCCCGAACGACGAGGGCTGTCAGGCGCTCATGATTGAACGCCTGACGGCGATCGGCTTTACCGTCGAAGCGATGGATTTTGGCGATACCCAAAATTTCTGGGCATGGCGCGGCACCGGAAAAACGCTGGCCTTCGCCGGACACACCGACGTGGTTCCCAGCGGCGATGAAAAACACTGGCAGCATCCGCCGTTTGAACCCATCATTCGTGACGGCATGTTGTACGGCCGCGGCGCGGCAGACATGAAAGGTTCACTGGCCGCCATGGTGATTGCCGCCGAGCGGTTCGTCGCCGCTCACCCCAACCATCAGGGGCGTCTGGCGTTTCTGATTACGTCGGACGAAGAAGCCAGTGCTGTTAACGGTACTGTAAAAGTAGTTGATGCGCTGATGGCACGTAACGAGCGGTTGGACTACTGTCTGGTCGGCGAACCGTCCAGTACGCATGTCGTGGGCGACGTGGTGAAAAACGGCCGTCGTGGCTCTATCACCGCGAATCTACGCGTACACGGCGTGCAAGGGCACGTTGCTTATCCGCATCTGGCAGACAACCCTGTTCATCGTGCAACTCCGGCACTCAACGAGCTGATCGCCACCGAGTGGGATCGGGGTAATGATTTCTTCCCACCAACCACCATGCAAATCGCCAATATTCAGGCGGGCACTGGCAGCAATAACGTCATCCCCGGCGAACTGTTTGTGCAATTTAATTTCCGTTTCAGCACCGAATTAACGGATGTATTAATCCAGCAGCGTGTAGCGGAATTACTGGATCGCCACCAGCTTAATTACACCATCGACTGGAAACTCTCCGGCCAGCCATTCCTGACCGCACGCGGCGAACTGGTCGATGCCGTAGTAAATGCTGTCAAGCATTACAACGAAGTTACCCCAGAACTGCTGACGAATGGCGGCACCTCCGATGGCCGTTTCATTGCTCGCATGGGTGCACAGGTGGTTGAACTCGGCCCCGTCAACGCCACGATCCATAAAGTGGACGAATGCGTCAGCGCGGCAGACCTGCAACTGCTAAGCCGGATGTACCAGCGCATTATGGAGCAGCTCATCGCATGATGACGCCAGCTATGTTAACCGGTAAAAGCGACCAGCATTTGGTCGCTTTGCACGGCCGTCATCGTCTTCAACCGGAGGCGGTAACCGCGTTTCTGGCGTTACAGCAGGCGGCAAAAACGGCAGGATTCAACCTACAGCCTGCCAGCACGTTTCGTGATTTCGAGCGCCAGCGTCAAATCTGGAATAGTAAGTTTCGCGGCGAACGTCCCGTCATGGATGCCAACAGCCAACCGCTAGATATCTCGTCTCTGGACGACGGCGAGCGTTGTGAAGCGATTCTGCGTTGGTCTGCCATGCCCGGATCCAGTCGTCACCATTGGGGCAGCGATCTTGATATTTACGATCCTGATTTATTACCCACAGGCAGTTCGCTCCAGTTGGAGCCGTGGGAATATGAAGAAGGTGGTTATTTTTCCGCACTGAATGCGTGGCTGAGTGCGCACATGCATGAATATGGTTTTTATCGGCCTTATGCGCACGATCTCGGCGGGGTCGCAGTCGAACCCTGGCATATCAGCTATTATCCATTAGCACAGTATGCGGAAGAACAGTTGACTCCTGACCTCATCCTTGTCGCCTGGCAAGATGAAGATATTGCCGGCCATGACTGGCTTCGCCAGCACTTGTCGCAACTGTTTACCCGTTACATTCATAACGTTGATGAGGCGTAACCATGGCATGGCTGGCTGATTACTGGTGGATAATTCTGGTTATCCTGATAGGCATGCTGATTAACGGCATCAAAGAATTGCGCAACGTTGACCATACGCGTTTTCTACTCAACAAACCGAAATTGCCCCCGCATCGTGACAACAACGACAAATGGGACAATGAAGAAGACGACGACTGGCCGCAGAAAAAACGCTGATACCCGTCATCGCCAAACCGCCTGTACGTGAGCTAAGCCCCACGCCGCAGGCGGTTTGGATCCTCACGCGGCGGGAACAAAACTTTCCGCCCTATCCAGAAGAAAATCATAAAACTCTTTCGCGCACACTGACAGTTGGCGCTCCCTATCCGTCACCAGATAGATGCCGCGCTGCAGCGATAAATCCCGAAACGGAATAATCGCAATATCTTTGTGCTGGAACTGGAACAGCGTCAGCCCCGTCACAATACTCACGCCATAATCTGCCGCCACCAGCCCCATCATGGTGGTCAACTGGCGCACTTCCAGCACGTAGTTAAAACCTTCCGGTTCAATAAGCTGATCGGTGTACTGCCTGATGCTGGTGCCTTTGCAGAACCCAACAAACGGATACTGCACCACATCAGTCACATCAACGCTGTCGCGCCCCGCCAGCGGATGCGAATTATGGCAGATCAGATAAAAACTGTCGGCAAACAGCATACGGGAGCTGAACGTTCCCGGTGATGGTTGCCCTGCCGTCAGCGCCAGATCGGCACGACCATCCAGCACGGCTTTCAGGCAGCGATCCCACTGCGTATCCAGCAGTTCAACCTTAATTTTGGGATAAGCGCGGTGATACTGTGCTAGCACCTGGGGCAACCATTTCACCGCCATTGACGGTAGCACCGCCAGCACAATATTTCCTTTATACCCCGTGGCATAAGACTTGATCTCACCGACGGCATCGTCATGGGTTTGCACCAGCCGACGGGCAATATCAATGAAATGGATCCCGTCTGCATTGAGCTGTACTTTGCGTGTATCACGGTCAAATAACCGATAGCCGACCTCTTCTTCTAACCCGGCAATGAGCGAACTAAATGCCGGCTGAGATAAATTTATTTTCTGAGCGGCACGTGTGAAATTATCGGTTTCCGTCAACGCGATAAAGGCCCGTAATTGTTTTATCGATAAGTTCATAGTGTTTTTATATAAATAAAATGAAGTCTCCAGTAAGAAAGGAACAAACTCAATAGAAAAAAACAGCAACTCCTATTTTTATGATCCTTCCCGCATTTATTTAATTCCATTCAAACAACGCGCGCCACTCATAAAAATGAACATGCTAGATAAATATCACAAATCATAAAAAACAATTAAGCAAAAAGACCTAACTATACAAAGCAAATCAACCAATTAACCATTAATAAGAAAAACAGAATAATTAATGCTTTTAACAAATAAAATAAACCCATCAGATTTACGAATAAAACCATTTCGATTACGAGTTAGTATAAAGAGGGATAGGGGTGATAAAAATAGTGCAGGCAAAAAATCAAATGACTCTGGGGTAGGCATTCATTTTTATTTGTTAATTATTACATGGATTGTTATTGAGTTGTTTAATTTATTGTAAATGAAACAAATAGGCAACATACAATTATACTAATGAGGAGTTCTTATGTTAGCTCTCATCGGGGTGCTCACCATAGCTACCCTGCTATTTTTCATCATGACAAAGCGAATGTCGCCTCTGGTGGCGCTTATCGTTATTCCGGTTCTCGGTGCGCTCGCCGCAGGTAGCGGCACCGATACCGCAAAATACGTGGTGGACGGCATCACCAAACTGGCACCGATGGCGGCGATGTTTGTTTTTGCCATCGCCTTCTTCGGTGTGGTCACCGATGCCGGTATGTTTGATCCTATTATCAAAGGGATCTTACGCATGGTCGGCACCAGCCCGGTCAAAATCATTATCGGCACGGGCGTGTTAGCACTGATTGCGCACCTGGACGGTAACGGTGCCGTCACCTTCCTGATCACCATTCCCGCGATGTTGCCACTGTTTGATAAACTCGGCATGGATAAGCGCATTCTGGTCGGGATTACCGCACTCAGCGCTGGTGTTAACTTCCTGCCGTGGACTGGGCCGATGATCCGCGCCGCCGCCGCGTTAAACACCACTACGCACGACCTGTTCATTCCACTTATCCCCGCACAGGTTTGCGGCCTGACCTTCATGGTGCTCATGGGCTATTACTGGGGTAAGAAAGAAGAGAAGCGTCTGGGATTGGCATCGGGTAATCCGCTGGCGGGTGGTACGCAATCCATCACGGCTGAAGTGCATGTGAAAGAGCTGACCGATGCGGAAAAAGTACTGCGTCGTCCGAAGATGTTTTGGGTCAACATTGCGCTGGTTCTTGCCGTTATCGGCACCATGGTGTTTACCAAAATTTCACCAACGGTCGCCTTTATGATCGCCCTGACGCTGGCGCTGATGTTCAACTACCCCAACGTTGAAATGCAAAAAGAACGCATTAACGCCCATGCCAAAGCGGCACTGATGATGGCTAGTATCTTGTTCGCTGCGGGTGCCTTCACCGGCATTATGAGCGGTACTGGTATGCTGAAAGCCATGTCGCTCTCGGCAGTCAGCTTTGTGCCGGAATCTTTTGCCTCCCACATCCCGTTCATCGTCGGCCTGATCTCCATGCCGCTGAGTCTGGTGTTCGATCCTGATTCGTACTACTTCGGCATCATGCCAGTCATTGCTCACACCGTGGATATGCTGGGCGTACCGCCGATTCAGGTTGCGCAGGCTTCCGTATTAGGACAGATGACCACCGGCTTCCCGGTTAGCCCGCTCACGCCGGCAACATTCCTGCTGGTCAGCCTGGCGGGTGTCGATCTCGCCGACCACCAGAAATTCTCTATTCCTGTGCTCTGGGCCGCTAGCGTCATCATGACGTTCGCCTGCGTCATCTTCGGGGTCTTCCCCTTGTAGGGAACATACGGTTTCCCATTGATTACGCCAACAGACACATTTCATTGATAAAGGTAAGCTTATGAAAACAATTCGTATTGGTTCCGGGGCTGGCTATGCCGGCGATCGCATCGAACCGGCCGTAGAACTGGCTCAAAAAGGCGACATTCAGTATCTGGTATTTGAATGTCTGGCGGAACGTACTATCGCCATCGGTCAAAAGCAGAAGCAGCAGAACCCGGAAAAAGGCTACAACGAACTGCTGGCCGACCGTATGCACGCCGTGCTGCCGCTTTGCCTGGAAAAAGGTATTAAAATCATCACCAATATGGGCTCAGCTAACCCTGTCGCCGCCGGTCAGCGCGTATTGGAAATCGCCAAGGAACTGGGTGCAGACAAGCTGAAGATTGCAATTGTCACTGGTGACGATGTGCACTCGGTGCTGATCGCACAAGATTCTAAATTGGATGAGATTGGCCAACCTGTTTCACGCTGCGGTAAAGACATTCTTTCCGCCAATGCCTATCTGGGTGCGGATGCGCTGGTTGAAGCGTTGCGTCAGGGTGCAGACGTGATTATCGCTGGCCGCGTTTCCGATCCCTCTCTGTTCCTGTCCGCGATGATGTATGAATTCGACTGGGCTGCCGATGACTGGGATCGTCTGGGCAAAGGCACCTGCCTCGGCCACTTGCTGGAATGCGCGGGACAAATTACTGGCGGTTATTATGCCGATCCCGGCGTTAAAGATATCCCCAACCTTGACCGTCTGGGCTTCCCGATCGCGGAAATTACCGAAGATGGTAGCGCTGTGATTACCAAAGTTGAAGGTTCCGGTGGCTGCGTCTGTGTGGATACCTGCAAAGAACAATTGCTGTACGAAATCCATCGCCCAGACAGCTACATCACCCCGGACGTGATTGCCGATTTCAGCCACGTCACCTTTACGCAAGACGGTGAAAACCGCGTGCGTGTACAGGGAGCAACCGGTCGGGCAAAAACCGACACGCTGAAAGTGTCTGTCGGCTATCAGGATGGGTTTATCGGCGAAGGGGAAATTTCCTACGCCGGTCCTGGTGCGGTAGCGCGTGGTCGTTTAGCGCTGGATATCGTCAAAGGACGTTTTGCACTATGCCAGCTTGATCCTCAGGAAGTGCGCTACGACCTGATCGGCGTTGATTCATTGCACGGTGCACAGCGGTCGCAAAGCAGTGAACCGTATGAAGTTCGCGCTCGCGTCGCAGCACGCTGCACCTCCAGAGCACAGGCGGTGAAAGTGGGTAACGAAGTTGAAACGCTTTATACCAATGGCCCGGCAGGCGGCGGCGGCGTTAACAAAGCGGTAAAAGAAATACTGGCGATGGATTCCACCCTGCTGTCTCGCGCCTGCGTCACACCAGCCGTTGATTATCTGGAGATTAAATAATGAAACTGCGTGAAATTGCTCACTCTCGTACCGGCGATAAAGGAAATACCTCCAATATTTCACTGATTGCTTACCGTGCGGAAGATTATGACGTGCTGAAAGAGAAGATCACTGCCGAAAAAGTGAAATCCTGGTTCGCCGATATCGTGACGGGTGATGTGGTTCGCTATGAGTTACCCAGCATCGGTGCACTGAACTTCGTCATGTATGGCGCACTCGGCGGCGGCGTAACCCGCTCGCTGGCGCTGGACATGCACGGCAAAGGACTAAGTTCAGCCATACTGGATATCGATATTTAATTTAGCTAATGGGAATATCAGGGTGGCATTGCATTAATCCACCCTCTGCCCCTAAATAATTAACACTCGCCGCTACGATTAACGGGTATTTATTGCCTGCGGGATCCGTGCGGCCATTTTCAGAGCAACAACTTTCAGAGTAAAAACACAATGAATAATAAAGTCATTGATGCCAGCCATTTTCGTTCTTATTTATTTGACGGAATGGCAATTATGTTCGGTGGTTTTATGGGCGTCGGAACACCGAAATTATTGGTAGATGAAATCATTAAATCCGGCGTCTCTGATTTAACCCTGATTGGAAATGACACTGGGTTTGTCGATACCGGCGTTGGGCCGTTAATTGTCAGCGGTCAGGTAAAAAAACTGATTACCTCGCATATTGGTACGAACCCGGAAACCGGTCGTCGTATGCTCTCCGGTGAACTTGATGTAGAGCTCGTTCCACAAGGGACGTTGGCAGAGCGTATTCGTAGCGGCGGCGCGGGCTTAGGCGGTTTCCTGACACCGACCGGCGTTGGCACCATCGTCGAAGAAAATAAACAAAAAATAACCATTAACGATATTACCTATTTATTAGAACTGCCTATTAAGGCAGATCTCGCCATATTACAGGCCAGCATTGCCGACACCAGCGGAAACCTTATTTATCACCTCACCGCCCGTAACTTTAACCCACTTATTGCGCTGGCCGCGAAGAAAGTCGTGGCGCAATGCGAACAGGTTATTCCGGTTGGCCAACTGGCGCCGGAATGTATTGTCACCCCAGCGGCACTGGTCGATCACCTTTATTTGGGAGAGAAATAATGGATGCGAAAGAATTAATCGCCCGCCGCGTTGCACTGGAACTGAAAAACGGCGATGTGGTGAATTTAGGCATTGGCTTACCCACCAAAGTGGCGAATTACGTGCCGCACGGCATCGAAGTCACTTTCCAATCGGAGAACGGCTTTTTGGGGCTCGGTGCGGTTACCGAGCCGGATGGCAATCTGGTTAACGCCGGGGGTCAGGCATGCGGCATGGTGCCGGGTGCTGCGATGTTCGACAGCGCTTTTTCTTTTGCGCTGATTCGCGGCGGCCATGTTGATGTCTGCGTACTGGGCGGCTTGCAGGTCGATGAACACGGCAGCCTCGCCAACTGGATGGTGCCGGGGAAAATGGTGCCCGGCATGGGCGGCGCGATGGATCTGGTTGTCGGTGCCAAGAAGGTCATCATCGCCCTTGAGCACTGCGCCAAAAATGGCGATGCGAAGTTATTGCACCAATGCACCTACCCGCTGACTGCCGCCAATAAAGTCAGCATGGTCGTCACTGAGTTAGCCGTCTTCGAATTTATCAACCGGCAAATGGTGCTGATTGAAATCAGCCCTGACATCACCGTGGACGAACTGCGCCAAAAAACCGAGGCGAACTTCATCGTGTCCGCCGATGTAAAACCCTTCAGTATTCATTAATCGAGGCGATCATGAACGACTCCGTTGTTATTGTTAATGCCAAGCGCACGGCGATTGGTAAATTTGCAGGCAGTCTGGCCAACACCTCTGCTATCGAGATGGCCTCTGCCACCATCCGTGACTGTCTGTCAACGCTGCCAGACACGCTGGCGATCGATGAAGTGATTCTCGGCAACGTGCTGCAAGCCGGTCTGGGACAAAACCCGGCGCACCAGGCCAGCCAGGCCGCCGGTATCGCCGTTGAAACGCCCTCGCTGACCGTCAGCAAAGTATGCGGCTCCGGCCTGAAAGCCGTTGTGCTGGGCGCACAGTCTATTCTGTCCGGCGATAATCACGTCTGCGTGACGGGCGGGATGGAAAACATGAGCGCTGCGCCTTACCTGCTGGAAAAAGCGCGCCACGGCTATCGGATGGGGGATGGCAAGCTCGTCGACATCATGATTAACGATGGTCTGTGGTGTGCGTTTAACGATTACCACATGGGCACCACGGCGGAAAATATCGCCGAGCGCTATCAGCTCACCCGCGAAGAACAGGATCAGGTCGCGCTAGCATCGCAGCAGAAAGCCGTCGCCGCGATTGAAGCTGGCCGCTTCAAGGCAGAAATTACCCCGCTGTCGCTGCGCAGCAAAAAAGAGACGCGGATTTTCGATCGGGATGAATTCCCTCGCGCAGACACTACGCTGGCATCGCTGGCGGCGTTACGTCCGGCATTCTCCGCGAACGGCACTGTCACCGCAGGAAATGCGTCCGGCATTAACGATGCCGCCGCAACGCTGGTATTAATGCGTGAATCCGAAGCGAAAAAACAGGGCATTACCCCGCTAGCGCGGATCCGCAGTTGGGCGTCTGCTGGCGTACCGAGTGAAGTGATGGGGCTGGGGCCGATTCCGGCGACGCAGAAAGCACTGCTCAAGGCTGGGTTGACCATCGGTGATATCGACCTGATTGAAGCCAATGAAGCCTTTGCAGCACAGTTCCTAGCGGTACAGCGCGATCTCCAGCTCGACCCAGAAAAGGTGAACGTTAACGGCGGTGCAATTGCGTTGGGTCACCCTATCGGCGCGAGCGGTGCGCGTATTCTCGTCACGCTGGTACATGCGCTGCACAGCTATAACAAAACGCTGGGGTTGGCAACGCTGTGCATCGGCGGTGGGCAAGGTATCGCCATGATTATCGAACGCGTTTAAAGCGGGTTGGCCAGTTAAAACAACAAAGGCAGTAAAGCGGTAGTAACGGATAGATCGTAAAGACGCTGCAAGTACGTCCATGTAAGCTCGGATTGCGCGAATATGAATCTCAGGGATGAGATTCACCCTTTCAGGGCCGTCGCAAGCGACGTTCAAAGGCATTCCTGACGCCTTTGTCCATGGCGCAAACGCTTTACTCTTCTATTCCGTTACTGCCGTTTTCGTTCAGTAAATAGTTTTATCAACAGCCCGCTTTTTTTAGCCAGCAGCACAACTCCTCAGTTAAAACGTTTCCCAATTCGCATTCGATGAACCAGCGGAGGTGGATTTGGGCAGAAGCGATTTCGGTAATGCAGCCAGAGAAGGAGCACTCGCCACACGCTGTTCCTGCGCAGCCGACTGATTAATTTTGAACACCTCAACGGCGTTCTGCAAAAATCTGGCCTGCTCTTCTAATGCCGCGGCGGCAGAAGCCGATTCCTCAACCAGCGAGGCGTTTTGCTGCGTGACACGATCCATTTCATTAACCGCCTGCCCAACCTGATCAATCCCCCGACTCTGCTCGTCCGAGGCCGATGCGATTTCGCCCATGATATCCGTTACCCGGCTCACGGCACTGACGATTTCCTTCATCGTATCGCCCGCGTCTTTCACCTGTAAAGAACCGGTATTGGACCGGCTAACCGAATCATCGATCAGCACTTTGATCTCTTTTGCGGCCTGCGCACTGCGCTGTGCTAGCGTGCGCACTTCGCCCGCCACCACGGCAAAGCCGCGTCCTTGCTCTCCGGCACGCGCCGCTTCAACCGCCGCATTCAGCGCCAGAATATTGGTTTGGAAAGCAATACCATCAATCACGCTGGTAATGTGGGCGATTTTTCGTGAGCTATCCGCGATCT
The DNA here is from genome assembly GCF_001742185.1 of Pectobacterium wasabiae CFBP 3304. Taxonomy (NCBI): domain Bacteria; kingdom Pseudomonadati; phylum Pseudomonadota; class Gammaproteobacteria; order Enterobacterales; family Pectobacteriaceae; genus Pectobacterium; species Pectobacterium wasabiae. The sequence continues at coordinate 3,297,504 of NZ_CP015750.1, read as the reverse complement.
CATCCATCGTTTTCACGACGTTATTGACCACAACGCCCCCTTTATTCGCCGTCTCTGACGCACTTTTTGCCAGCAACGTGGCCTGACGCGCGTTGTCTGAATTCTGCTTCACCGTTGAGGTAAGCTGTTCCATGCTGGCAGCGGTTTCCTGTAACGAGGCGGCCTGCTGCTCCGTGCGCGAAGACAGGTCATTACTGCCAGCCGAAATTTCACTGGCTCCTGAGTGGATGGAGTGGGAACTGTCGCGCACCAAACTCACGGTACGGGTTAATGACTGCTGCATATGGTGCAGACCCGCCGCCAGTTGGCTCATCTCATTACGGCCACTAGTATCAATATGCTGCGTTAGATTACCTTCGGCAATGGCGCTGATATGCCGCATGAGCGTGCGCAGCGGATGTAAAAGAATACGCTGCAATCCGATCCAACTAAGGATAATCACCAGCACGACAACCACAGAGAGTGCGCCTAAAAGCCACAGCATCGTTTCAAACGCGACGTGGTTTTCCTGTAAGCCGTCGTCCGACAGTTGGTTTTGGGCCGCACGCCACGTAATATAGGCATCCTGCATCGCCACGTTAAACGGCGTCGCCCCACTGCTCAATTTCATCGCAGCCCCCGCTAACCCACCGGAAAGTGAATCCACAATATCATTCAGCAGCTTATCGTAGGCGACATAACTCGCCTCAAGTTTTTTAGATAATGACTCATCCAATCCGGGCGTATTAGGCAGGGACAAATAATATTTATAACTATTCTCTGAAGCGACCAATTGCGATTTGGCCTGCTGTAAGAGTGCCTGCATGGCCTCTTTATCCGCATTCCCCATCATCATGTTTTGTATAATAGAACCAATAGCGATGCGTGTCTGATTCATCATAATCCAGGCATCGGTAAAGGCGGCCACATTCTGGTTAGAGCGTTGAGAAACAAGGAAACTCTCTTTATCGTTCATCAATGCCCGAACGGATAGCGCCCCGGTTAAAAATTGAGATACACCTAATACAAACAAGAGAATAACAAGGATGGTTATCACTCTAATACGTTTAAACATGGCACACCCTCTTTTTCCATAAGGATGTAATAGTTATATCCGAAAAAAGAGGGGAAATATTGAACGTTCAACACAAATCAAAACATTGCCGATATTATTTAACATCCCGATATGGATTATATTATCTTTAATATGGATAAAATATCACATCTGAAAATATATATTCTAATTTTACTATATGCAGGCCGTATTAGTTATCAAAATAACCAATAAGATAATCTGATGAGATATCGTCTATACCCTAAATAATTCGAGTTTCAGGACAAAACGAGTTCGTTTTGAATAACGCAGTGCGCTGGCCTGAAAAGTCAACGCACAAACCGCTTGAGTACGATGGGATGGCGTTTATTTGAGGTAGGCTAACGCCCGCTTCAACATCCGTTCATCAATGCCGTGCCCAACACCGGGCACGATATCCACCGTAAACGACGTCCCCAATTCCTGAAAGCGATGAGCAGCAGCATGCGCATGCCCAACCACAATGACACCGTCCGCTTCACCATGAATCAGATGCACCACAACATCAGCAAATGCAGTCTCCGGTAAAACAGCAAAACGACCGCTGAAAGCAATAATGTGCCCCGCGAGTGGGGCTTCGGACTTCAGCGCCTCCAGCGACATAATGCTCCCCTGCGAAAATCCCACCAGCACGGTTTGTTCTGCGCTAATGCCGGTTTGCTCTTGCCAATCACGCACAGTCTCAACAAAACGCGGTAGGTTTGCTTCAATGCGCGATAACCGATTTTCTTCCGTCACGCCCTGAACAGAGAACCACTGCCGCCCATCGCCATAGCCAGTACTGAACGGCCCACCAATACTGATCACCATTGCCTGCGGTAATGCGGCAGCAAAATAGCGCCCAATCTGTGCCATGCCTGCGGCGGTATCACCCACGCCGTGAAACAGCAGGATTAAACGATTCGCCTCCGAGGGTTGCTGAACAACAATATAATCTTGATTCACGTTTCTCTCCTGACGTCGTGCAGCGAACGCATCATCTGCCGACAGTCGTCATAAAATACGGTTAATTCTCACTATACGCCGCACACTGACAGGAGAAATCGGGAATTACTGAACGAGACGTTCCATTTTTTGCAATGACAGAGGGGTATCAGCTATGCGCGCCGTCAGTGTGGTTTGATAATACGGAGCGTTGAGGCCGGATCGTTCGCCAGACAACGTGCTGGGCGCACCGGCCGTTTAACCAATCCGCCGCCGCAGTTCGGACAGACGTGATGAAATGCGGAATCCGCACAGTCTGGGCAAAATGTACATTCGTAGGAGCAGATGTACGTTTCGGCATCCGGCGGCAAATCACAGTCGCAGCGTTCACAGTTAGGGCGTAATTCCAGCATCGGTTTATCCTGAACGGGACAGAAAGGTTCTTACAACCTACCAGATTTCACTAAACTCGGGAAACCCATCCATGGCACCGTTGCGCATCGAGATCGATTAGCGCACTGGCAGTTTCTTCTCGCCAGCGTTTCAAAAGCGCTTTCTTGCCCGTTAACCCCAGCGTAGTGGACGTTTGCTCACCGTCACCCGGCTTCTCCGCCAACAGACGTAGCGCAAGCAGCGGTAACGGGGTATGAATCAGCAGACGACAGATCGCAGCGAAGCTGGCCTCCATCGGCCGATGTGCAAAGGCAAACCCCGCGAGTTCACGCCAGTCGTCGTCATTCAGTTCAATATTCTCGGCATCCAGCGCCGTATTTTCTGTCTGCGGCAGCGCGAGGTTCAGCGGAATCATACGCTGTAGCCAATACCAGTCACGCGCCAATTGCTGGCTCCCCTGCTGTGCCAGTTCATGCCCCGCCTCACTTAGCGGCAGTACCGCCATCGCGCTGTAGCAACCGCTGCTGGCCTCAAGATGGCTGCCGATACGCACCAGTTGAAACCCACACGACTGCCAGAACGCCCACAGATCTGGCTGATAGCCGAAACTGACTGACAGGTAATCCAGCCCCTGTTTTTGTGCTTCGCGTGTCTGCTCTGCGATTAATGCTCGCCCTATCCCCCGCCGGCGAGATGACGACGCAATCGCAATTCGACTGATGCGACGCGCACGCAGCGTCGGCGCATGCCACAATCCAGCATGCGCCGCTAGCGATTGGGCCACCAGATTACCGCGCGGTCGTCGCCTCCCAGCCCAAACGTCATGAGCCAGCGAGGCAGACAGCCCGCCTTCCTCCACCAGCCACAGTACGCCACACATCTCATCGGCAACCTGTGCGCTGGCAATGTGCATACCCGGCGCATCCATAAGACGGCGTAAATCCAGCGGCGAAGTACGGTAATGTGCGCTACACAATAACGCGTAGCACCACGTCAGACGTTCGGGATGTGTCAGCCAGTCGACGGCACGTTCAGTTCGGATATCCAGTTCGGTAGAGGGCAAAGCCAGAGAACCCGCAATGGGATTCAACGGAGAAGGAAACGAGGCAGGTTCGTTGAACAGCAGCGCCTGATCCAACACGCGCTCCAGCGGATCGTTAACCGCCCAGCGCAGCGGATCGTCCAGCGTAAACGCCCGCCACTGTGGCAATGCAGCACAAAATTTCAGCAAAAAACCCCGCCCGGTGCCTTCATAGCCCTGCACCGTCGTGGTCATCAGAATACGGGGAAAGTAGGGTAACAGTGCCGTAAGTAGAGAAGACGGAATTGCTGCTGCTTCATCAATCAGCAACCAATTGATATCGGGTACACCATGAAGGCGACAATGTGCCAATAACGCATCCGGAGCCCAAAACTGCGCATCAGCACGCGCGTGCTGTTGCAGGATATCCGCCGCTACGCGTGAGGGTGCGGTGATCCAGCAGGTTCCGCGACTACGCTGCGTTAGCATACCCGCCAGCGTTGATTTTCCCCGCCCGCGCGGTGCAGTAATCACAAAAATGCCAGATTCGGCGGCACTCAGTTCATGCAGAACGTGCTGCTGTCGTACAGTCGGTTCGCCATGCGCAGGCTGCCAGTCGGGCCGCTCGGCGAGAGAGCGAATCGCTAATTCCTGCCCCTGTTGCCAGAGCACCACGTCCTTATCGGCCAATAACTGGCGCTGAAAATGCTGAATAAAGTGCGGGGTGGCAATCGACTGTTGTTGTTCGCTCCAGCGCAGGCTGTCTTCATCGGGTAAGGTCGGCCATGACGGCCACGACGGCACCAGCATAATCATCCAGCTACCGGCCTGTAGCGCGCCTGACAGCATCGCCAACGCCTCGACATCCACGCCTTTACGCGCATCAAACACCGCATGGAGAAACTCCCGCCCTAGCAGCGTGCGTACTCGGTTGGCAGAAAGTGAAGTGACGGAATCCGGCGCGTCTTCGCTAATCCACAGCCAGTCGCCAATTGACTGAGAACTGAGCGACAGCGCCTGTGCTTCACACCAGCTCGCTTCACCGCTCAGCACCAGCAGTCGACGGATGCCATAGCGTTGTTGCTGGTGTTGGCTGTGGAGAAAATCACGCAGCATCATCACACGCGCCGGATCAATCAGGTCTTGCCGATTAACAGAGAAAGCAGTCCTGCGGCGATCAATGGCCCGACAGGAACACCGCGAAACAGCGCCACACCCATGACTGTTCCCACCAGCAACCCCGCCACAACGGAGGGTTGGCTGCTCATCAACGACACGCCACGTCCGCCAAGCCAGGACACAACAACGCCAATCAGGATCGCCAGCAGAGATTTCCAGTGCAGGAAGGAATGCATCACTTCACTGGCGGTAATTTTCCCGCTGGCAATGGGTGCCATTACGCCAATCGTCAGCACCACAATACCGATACTCAAACCGTATTTTTCCACCCACGGAAAATAACTATTTAACGGGGTGATGCGTATTGCCAGCAGAACCAGAATTGCCAGCGTGACGGTCATGTTGTGGCTGATAATGCCCAGCCCCGCCAGGACGAGCAGAATTAACAATGTTGGATCGAAGTAAGCCATGGATGCGAGTCTGTCGAAAGTAGTCAGGTTGCGCGTTAAGCAAACCGCGATGATAGCATTAATCGGAGTCAGGGGCAGGTCAGCAAATCGCACAGATACAGAGGGACAAAACGACGGCCATCAGGAAGGAGAGCCGTTAAAACATTCAGGTCATCAGCCTATCGCCGACTGACGGCCTGAACGTAAACGATTGCGCAATTAGTCTAATTTTACGCCGATACGGTGCGCAACTTCTTCATACGCTTCAATCAAACCACCGAGGCTCTGACGGAAACGGTCTTTATCCATTTTGTTCAGCGTTTCTTTGTCCCACAGGCGGCTACCGTCTGGTGAGAACTCATCACCCAGTACGACTTCACCCTTGAACAGACCAAACTCCAGTTTGAAATCGACCAGAATCAGCCCAGCGTCGCCAAACAGTTTGCTCAGTACATCGTTCGCCTTGTAGCTCAGCTCTTTCATGCGAGCCAGATTCTCTTCGCTCACCCAGCCAAACGTCTTGCAGTAAGATTCGTTCACCATTGGGTCATGCATCGCATCGTTTTTCAGGAACAGATCGAACAACGGCGGATTCAGCTCGATGCCTTCTTCGATACCCAGACGTTTTACCAGCGACCCTGCCGCGCGGTTGCGCACGACACACTCGACCGGCACCATCTCCAGTTTTTTCACCAGCACTTCATTGTCAGACAGCAGGCTCACCATTTGCGTTGGGATTCCGGCTTCTTCCAGTTTGCTCATGATGAAATGGTTAAACTTGTTATTTACCATTCCTTTACGGTCAAACTGCTCAATGCGCGCACCGTCTCCTGCTGATGTATCATTGCGGAACTCCAGCACCAGTAGATCGGGATCTTCGGTGGTGTAGACAGTTTTCGCCTTTCCACGATACAGCTCAGCTAGCTTTTGCATCTTTAATTACTCCACACAGTGAGGGTCAAAAATACGACCCGTATATTTAACGCTTCCCCGAACGGTTGCCAACAACGCCCGCCAATTCGGGTAGAGGGGTTGAATGAAGAAGGGCCGGATAATCCGACCCTTGGTTTATGTGTTATTTACCGAACGCCGCCTGGAATACGGCCACCAGCGCATCGTTCTGAGACTGGGTTAGCGTATGCCCTTTGGAGTCGATAAATTGCAGACTGCTGCGGTTATCTAAATCGCCGACCTGCAATTTGTAATCGCCGTTAGGCAGCTCAGGGTTTTTCGCGCCTAAATCATCCCAGGTTCCGCCGCTTGGTGCGCGATACGTGACGGAGACAGAGCCTTGCGGACGGCTGCGATCGTTCACCTTCATACCGATCTTGTCCAACGCAACAGGCAGACGATCCCACACCACCGTGTACGGGCCACGTACAATCAGCAGCGGCAGGCCAGTGTCATCCGCGCCGCTCTGCACATCCAGAGAACCAATGGTACGGTTTGCCAGCGCATTTTCACGTGCCGTTGCCTGAGAATCCAGACCACTGCTAAGCGCATTCAGCATCAGGCCGGCATAACGCTGAGCCTGATCGCCCGTCGTCACCGGTTGGCCGTTCAACTGTAATCCCAGCAGTTTCACGATCAAAGCAACCTGATAACCCTGCTGCTGTACGGAAATCTGATAACGCCCCTGATACGGTACGTCTTCATCTTCACGTGGCCATGTGATCCAGTCCGTAGTCAGCGTTTGGCTGGCATCCTGACGGCTGGCGATGGTGAACGCTTTATCTTGCAGCACGCGGATAACCTGAGACCAGAGCTGGCTGTTTTGCGAGCTGTTTTCTAACAGCAGCGTTGCCGTATCCCCTGAAACCTGGGTACGCGAACCATTTAACAAAGCCAATGGCTGCACAGGAGGACGGATATCCAGTGCCTTGCCGACCGCGCCATTCAGGGTAACCGGTGGTATCTCATAATCCCCGTTCTGCAGCGGTAAAATCATTCCGGCAGGCGTATTCAGCGCGTGATGCTCAGGCGCTTTCAGATAGGATTCATCGCCACTGACCTGACGCTTATAGCGCTGATCGCTGGAACAAGCCGCAAGCAACATCACGAGTGATAGGCCAACGACTTTTGCCACCATCGACTTTTGTAATGAATAACGCATTAAATCTCCCTAACGATTACAGCAAACCCGCTTGCTTAAGTGCCAGCCCCATCACCGCACGGCCGGAATCGGTCAACGGTGTCATCGGCAGGCGCAGCGTATCGGTCGCCATGAGTCCCAATTCCTTACAGGCCCACTTCACCGGAATAGGATTGGGTTCAACAAATAATTTCTGATGCAATGGCATCAGGCGCTGATTCAAACGGCGCGCTTCAGCAAAATTGCCCTGCGCCGCCAGCTTGCAAAGTTCTGCCATTTCACGCGCAGCAATGTTCGCCGTTACGGAAATCACCCCTTTACCGCCGAGTTGCATAAAGTCTAACCCGCTAGCGTCATCGCCGCTCAGCAAAATGAAGTCTTCACTAACCAGCTCTTGGATCTGGCTTACCCGACTTAAGTTCCCCGTCGCTTCTTTAATTGCGACAATATTTTTCACTTCAGACAAACGGGCAACCGTTTCTGGCAGCATATCGCAACCGGTACGAGAAGGTACGTTATACAGGATTTGTGGCAAATCGGTATGTTCAGCGATCGCTTTGAAGTGCTGGAATAGCCCTTCCTGCGTCGGTTTATTGTAGTACGGTGTCACCGTCAGGCAGCCAACAACGCCCGTGCCATGAAAGCGTTTGGTCAGTGAAACGCCTTCGGCGGTAGCATTCGCACCGGTTCCAGCGATAACGGGAATACGCCCGTCGCTCAGCTCCAGCGTCAACAACACGACATCGCCATGTTCGTCATGGCTCAGCGTGGCGGATTCGCCCGTCGTGCCGACAGAGACAATCGCCGATGTACCGCTAGCGACATGATAATCAATCAGTTTCTTCAAGCTCGCCCGATCGACAGCGCCTTTGGCGTCCATCGGCGTAACCAGCGCAACAATACTTCCCGTAAACATTGGCCATCCCCTCCACAAACAAGTGCTTCATGGTACTTTTGACCTCTATGCAAAAGCAAGCGGACAAGGGCGTTGTCGGTGCCTGACGCAGGTTTTTTTATGACGCAGCAAACGAAATTAAAAATGCTTCTGACGTTTTGGTACAAAAGCAGCCCGTTTACTGCGGCTGATACATCACTCGTAAGACGTTTTACGGTGTTTTTTTCCCCGACCGATCAAAGCCAAATATCATTTTCAGCCGTCAGTTCACCGCCTTCATCACCCGTATTTAACACGCCTTTCGGTTCAATGAGCAGCATTTTTACTTCATGTTCTGCGTAAGGTTTATGTTCAACGCCGCGCGGGACGACATACATTTCCCCCGCATCGATACGCACATCGCCGTCACGAAAATCAATTCTCAATTGACCTTCCAGCACAATAAACGTTTCGTCCGTATCGGAATGGGAATGCCAGATGAAATCACCCTGAATCTTAACAATCTTGAATTGATAGTCATTCATCTCAGCAATGACTTTCGGCTGCCAACGATCGTCGAACAGCGCTAACTTTTGGGCAAAATTAATGGATTTATACATACCGTCTCTCCTTTATGATGACGGCATCAGGTTAGCAAAGCAGAGTCGCGGCGATATTGAACGATTGTGCAAGTCGATTAAAACGTAGTGAACATGCGCTGCCAGTGGCCGGGGGAAATGCCAAATGCCTTCACGAAATGGCGCGTCATATGGCTTTGGTCTGCGAAGCCCGCAAGAGCGGCAATATCGGCGAGATTGTCACCCACCAACATGAGTCGCCGACAGTGTTCGAGGCGGCGCATGGTGAAAGGCACTTTATTTCTGATTACCAACGCCCACTTTAACGCGGAATGCCCGCCGCCCTTCGGGCCGCCGCAAGCGGCGTTAAAAATTGCTCCTGGCAATTTTTTATGTTTACCATGTGTTAATGGGAAAAAAGACAGGAAGCATGATGTTGCCAAGCTCACAAGAACACTATCTGGTTATTACCGCGCTGGGGGTTGATCGCCCCGGTATTGTCAATGCGATTACCCGTCACGTCAGTAGCTGTGGCTGCAATATCGAAGATAGCCGTCTTGCCATGCTGGGCAAAGAGTTCACATTTATTATGCTGCTGTCCGGCAGTTGGAACGCGATAACGCTGATTGAATCGACTCTGCCACTAAAAGGCGCGGAGATGGATTTACTGATCGTCATGAAACGGACGGAGTCACAGGCCAGCCAACCAACGCCTTCCACCGTTTGGGTGAAGGTTGACGTCGCCGATTCTCCTCACATCATTGAGCGTTTCACTGATTTGTTCGATTCTCACCAGTTAAATATTGCTGAATTGGTTTCAAAAACGCAGCCCGCAGAGGGTGAAAAACCACCGCAGTTGTATATTCAGATTGCCGCGCACAGTTCTGCAACGCTTGATAGCTCAATTATTGAGCCAGCCTTTCATCAGCTATGTACAGAATTGCACGCACAAGGCAGTATTAGCGTCGTTAACTATGCCCAATAGTCTAATTTATGGGTATATCCACAGCATGAAGAGAAACAAGACGGAGAGTCGTGATGAACACACTGAAAGCCGGTGATATTGCACCGAAATTTAGCTTGCCCGACCAGGATGGCGAACAAGTAAATTTAACCGACTTCCAGGGACAGAAAGTGTTGGTGTATTTCTACCCTAAAGCGATGACGCCAGGATGCACCGTTCAGGCTTGTGGCCTGCGCGATAACATGGATGATTTGAAAAAACATGGCGTTGAAGTTCTTGGTATTAGCACGGACAAATCAGAAAAACTGTCCCGCTTCGCCGAGAAAGAAGTCTTAAATTTCACCCTGCTTTCTGATGAAGATCATCAGGTTTCAGAAGGATTTGGCGTTTGGGGAGAAAAAACGTTCATGGGGAAAACCTATGACGGCATTCATCGCATCAGCTTCCTGATCGATGAAAACGGCAAGGTAGAGAAGGTTTTTGACGACTTCAAAACCAGCAACCACCACGACATCGTTCTCGATTATCTGAAAAGCGCCTGATTCGCGGTTTTCAGTCTTTCCACTGGCACCGTAATCGGTGCCGGTTTTCCTGCGGTTATCTCTCTTCACCACGTTTTTCCCACTGGGGCATTTCTTTGTCTGCCATCGCTGGCTAAGATAGTCGGCAGAATGCTTTCACGTTAGCTGTTGATAAGGTTATCTTCCGTTATGTCTATTCGGTTAAGAAAAACGCTCATGTCCGTCCTGCTCGGAGCATTATTGGCTGGCAGCCAGCTTCCAGCTCAGGCTGACACGCTAGATCGGCTGCCGGATATCGGCACCACCGCAGGCGGTACGCTTAGCATCAATCAGGAGTTAGCGATGGGCGATTTTTACGTCCGTCAACTGCGGGCCGGTGCGCCGCTTATCAACGATCCTCTTCTGTCCAATTACATTAATCAACTCGGTAACCGATTGGTCAAACAGGCCGATTCGGTGCGCACGCCGTTCCATTTTTATCTGATCCGCAATGACGATATTAACGCCTTCGCCTTCTTCGGCGGCAACGTAGTACTGCATTCCGCTCTGTTCCGCTATGCCGATAGCGAGAGCGAGTTGGCCTCCGTACTGGCACATGAAATTTCTCACGTCACCCAGCGTCATCTGGCGCGCAGCATGGAATCTCAGCAGCGCAGCGCCCCGCTCACCTGGGTCGGTGCACTCGGCTCTATTTTGCTGGCAATGGCTAATCCACAGTTAGGAATGGCTGCGCTCAGCGGCACGCTGGCAGGTGCGCAGCAGGGCATGATTACGTTCACGCAGTCAAATGAACAAGAGGCAGACCGCATCGGGATCCAGGTACTACAGCGCGCGGGCTTCGATCCGCAAGCCATGCCAAATTTCCTGCAAAAGCTGGCTGACCAATCACGCTATGCCTCCAGACCACCGGAAATGTTGCTGACACACCCATTGCCGGAAAGCCGCCTGTCAGATGCCCGTAACCGTGCCAACCAGATGCGCTCGACGCCAGTGCAGTCTTCTCAGGATTTCCTGTTCGCCAAAATACGTACTTTTGGTATGTATGGTGCACCGGATCGTCCGCTCAATGACGATCTATTAGTGCAGTGGGAAAAAGGTAACGTGCGGGAGCAGTTAGCTGCGAAGTATGGCCGTGCGATTCAGTTGTATCAGGCGAAGAAGTACGATGAAGCGCGTAATGTGCTGCAACCGCTGCTAAGCAGCACACCTGACAATCCGTGGTTTCTGGATATGATGACCGATATCGATCTGGGACAAAATCGCGCCACGCAGGCGATCGCCCGTTTACAAAACGTGCCCGGAATGCAAGCTAATCCAGTACTTCAGCTTAATCTGGCCAATGCCTATGTGGAAGGGAAACAGCCTGCTGCCGCTGGCAAAATACTGTATCGCTACACCTATGCGCACCCTGACGATCCGAACGGCTGGGATCTATTAGCGCAAGCCGCAGCAGCCCAAGGGCTGCGCGCAGAAGAGTTGGCAGCTCGCGCAGAGAGTCTGGCGCTTAATGGCCAACTCGATCAATCTATTCGATTACTGAGCAACGCGAGTTCATTGGTCAAATTGGGCAGCCTGGAGCAGGCTCGCTACGATGCCCGTATTGACCAACTCCGCCAGTTACAACAGCGTTTCCGCCAGTACCAGAAATCCTGATAAGGAGCATGACGATGACACAGCTTTCAACCAAATCATCCGTGACGATTTACCACAACCCGCGCTGCTCAAAAAGCCGTGAAACGCTGGCGCTGCTGCAAGAGCACAATATTGCCCCTGACGTCGTGCTCTATCTCGATACGCCGCCCAATGCCGCGACGCTATCTCAGATTATCCAACAGTTGGGCTTTAGCAGCGCACGCGAGTTGATGAGAACCAAAGAAGAGATTTATCAGCAGTTGGGGCTATCGAACGCCGAGTTGACAGAAGCGCAACTTATTCAGGCGATGATTGATAACCCGAAACTCATCGAACGCCCTATCGTCGTGGCACAGGGTCAGGCACGTATTGGCCGCCCGCCGGAGCAGGTGCTGGAGATTCTGTCGTTGTAAATGTCTGTAGTTGTGGACAATTGCTGTGAACGATCGTCAACTCGCGATCCCCAACTACAGTCCGAGGATCTCTTTCACAAACGGAATGGTCAGCTTGCGCTGTGCAGTGATGGAAGCATGGTCAAGCTGATCGAGCGTCATAAATAACGTGCGCATTTCTCGATCTAAACGCTTAAGCAGAAAACGACTCACGTCTTCTGGCAATTCGAACCCACGCAGTCTGGCACGTAACTGTAGTGCTTCCCCTTTCTCATCATCTGACAACGGCTGTAGCTTGTAGATTTGTCCCCAGTCGAGGCGAGAAGCCAGATCGGGCAGACGTAAATTCAACTGCCGCGGCGGACGATCGCCGGTAATCAACAGCCGTGCACGTCCCGTTTCCTGAATGCGGTTATACAGATTAAACACCGCCATTTCCCATTCTTCATCGCCTGCAATAGATTCGATATTGTCGATACAGACCAGCGCCAGTTGCTCCATACCTTCCAGCACGTCTGGCACAAAGTAGGCGCGTTTATCCAGCGGCACGTAGCCCACTGCGCGTTCCTGACGCGACAGTTCAGCGCAGGCAGCATGCAACAAATGGCTGCGCCCGCCTCCTTCGCGTGACCAGAAATAGATATAGCTACCATGCTCTTGATACAAAGCATTGTTGACAGCGGCAAGAAGAGACGCATTTTCACCCGGATAGAAACTGGCAAATGTTTCGTCATCGGGTAAGTAGAGTGGCAATGAAAGCTGTGCCGGCGTGTTCAGAATCACCTCAAGCAAAACGGGCAGGAAAACGGATCGAGTTTACCACAGAAACCTGTCCCTGTTGAGACCACGATCTACGCAGCCTCAACAGGGGGAATAACACAACTATGAACGCACGTCGTTCTCTTCCGGCGCATCGAGGATCTCTTCCTCTTTGCGGAACAGGCTGATGACTTTAAACACCAGACTCATACCGATACCGACAACCGTCGCCAGCGCCATGCCCTTCAGTTCGGTCGAGCCCAGATGTACTTTCGCACCGCTGACGCCGATGATCAGAATCACAGAGGTCAGGATCAGGTTTTGTGCTTTGTTGTAATCCACTTTGGATTCAATCAGCACGCGAATACCAGAGGCACCGATCACGCCGTACAGCAACAGCGACACACCACCCATGACAGGAACCGGTACAGCCTGAATCGCCGCGGCCAATTTACCTACGCAGGAGAGCAGAATCGCAAGGATCGCGGCGCCGCCAATAACCCAGGTGCTATACACTTTGGTAATCGCCAGCACGCCGATATTCTCTCCGTAGGTCGTGTTCGGCGTAGAACCGAAGAAACCAGACAGCACGGTAGAAATCCCGTTGGCAAACATGGAGCGGTGTAGTCCCGGATCGCGCATCAGATCTTTCTTCACGATGTTCGCCGTCACGACCAGGTGGCCAACGTGTTCTGCAATTACCACCAGCGCCGCAGGCAGGATCGCCAGAATGGCAAACCACTCAAAGCGCGGCGTATAGAATGTTGGCATCGCGAACCAGTGCGCTTCACGAATCGGGGTCAAGTCAACCACGCCCAGCGCGAACGACAGCGCATAGCCAGCCAGTACCCCGATCAGAATCGGGATGATCGCCAGAAAACCGCGAAACAGCACCGATCCCAAAATGGTGATCGCCAGCGTTGCCAGAGAAATCGTCACCGCAGTGGAATCAACGGATGTGCCATCGGCAGGCAGCAGTCCGGCCATTCCTGCCGCAACACCGGCGAGCTCAAGGCCGATAACGGCGACAATCGCCCCCATCGCCGCAGGCGGAAACAGCACATTCAGCCAGCCAGTACCCGCTTTCTGAACAATCAGCGCCACCAGACAGAACAACACGCCACACATGATGAAACCACCCAGCGCAACTTCATACCCCAGCGGCAACAGCAGTAAAACGGGGGAAATGAACGCAAAGCTCGACCCCAAATATGCAGGGATTTTTCCCTTACAAATGAATAAATAAAGCAGCGTACCCACGCCGTTAAATAACAGTACGGTCGCCGGGTTGATCTTAAACAGGATGGGAACCAGAACGGTAGCGCCAAACATCGCGAATAGATGCTGGAAACTCAACGGGATAGTTTGTAACAAGGGGGGGCGTTCACTCACCCCGATGGCGCGACGAGTCATCTTCAATATCCTCTGTAGTGTTGCTATTTGTATGTGCAGGTAGACCCACACTTATTATCACAGCCAGACTCATCCCGCCCCACCGTAGTAAAGCAGGATGATGTTGACTGCTGATGTAATAAAAGAACCGCGTGTGACGTAACACAGGCTGTGGCGCACCATAGGAAGTACTTAGGTTCGCGCCAAAAAAAAGCCGACTATAAGTCGGCTTACCTGTTATTTCGTACCAAATATTTTATCGCCCGCATCACCCAGGCCCGGCATGATGTAACCTTGCTCGTTGAGACCCTTATCAATGGATGCGGTATAAAGCTCAATATCCGGGTGAGCTTTCTCCAATGCGGCAATCCCTTCTGGAGCCGCGACCAATACCAGTACCTTAATACTGTGGCAGCCTGCTTTTTTCAGCAGATCGATCGTCGCGATCATCGAACCACCGGTCGCCAGCATTGGGTCAACAACCAGCGCCATGCGCTCTTCGATATTGGAAACCAGCTTCTGGAAATAGGGAACAGGCTCCAGCGTCTCTTCATTACGGTAGATACCGACAACGCTGATACGCGCGCTAGGGACATTCTCCAGCACGCCTTCCATCATCCCTAACCCTGCACGCAGAATCGGTACAACGGTAATTTTCTTGCCTTTAATCTGATCGACTTCAACCGGACCGCACCAGCCATCAATGGTGACTTTTTCGGTGGCCAGATCGGCCGTCGCTTCGTAAGTCAACAAACTTCCCACTTCGGAAGCCAGCTCGCGAAAGCGCTTAGTGCTAATATCGTTCTCACGCATCAAACCCAGTTTATGTTTGACAAGTGGGTGTTTCACCTCGACGATCTTCATCATTATCTCCCCATCGGCTAGTGGACGGACAAAAACGCTAAACGCGTTTTAAACACCGCTTGCGGCGGCCCGCAGGGCGGCGGGCACGAGAGCCCGTCGTAAAAAAAATCGCGGGATTATACCGCCTTTTTTACTTAGCGCCATATGATTAAGCCTGATCCAGATCAACCGAGGAGATAAATTGTCGTCATCAACGAAAAATAGCCAGCCGATGACTCATCACTCGCAAACGATTGCCTACACTGTTAGAATTAGCGCGCATTATTTTTACCACAGTATCTTTTCCAAATACCGTGTTTTCTGAATGCCATATTTTTTTAATACAAGT
Source organism: Pectobacterium wasabiae CFBP 3304 (assembly GCF_001742185.1). NCBI lineage: Bacteria > Pseudomonadati > Pseudomonadota > Gammaproteobacteria > Enterobacterales > Pectobacteriaceae > Pectobacterium > Pectobacterium wasabiae. Next base: position 3,282,130 of record NZ_CP015750.1, on the reverse strand, counting down.
CTGTTTTTGAATACAACCCGTAACCTTCGTGGGGACTCAGCAGTGACCGACAAAACCTCTCTCAGCTATAAAGACGCAGGCGTGGATATCGATGCAGGTAATGCATTGGTAGACCGAATCAAAGGTGTAGTGAAACAGACCCGTCGCCCGGAAGTTATGGGTGGATTGGGTGGTTTCGGTGCCTTGTGCGCCTTACCGCAAAAATACCGCGAACCGATTCTGGTTTCCGGCACTGATGGAGTCGGCACCAAACTGCGCCTGGCGATGGATCTGAAACGCCACGATACGATTGGTATCGATCTGGTTGCGATGTGCGTGAACGATCTGGTCGTCCAGGGTGCTGAACCGCTGTTCTTTCTCGACTATTACGCCACGGGTAAGCTGGATGTCGACACCGCTGCCAGCGTGATTACCGGTATCGCGGAAGGCTGTAAGCAATCAGGCTGTGCGCTGGTCGGTGGTGAAACCGCCGAAATGCCGGGCATGTATCACGGTGAAGACTACGATGTTGCCGGCTTCTGCGTCGGTGTCGTAGAAAAATCAGAAATCATTGACGGTAGCAAAGTTCAGCACGGCGATGTTCTCGTTGCCCTCGCGGCAAGCGGCCCGCACTCAAACGGCTATTCTCTGGTGCGCAAAGTGCTTGAAGTCAGCAAAACCAATCCAGAGCAGTTCGAACTGGAAGGCAAACCGCTGGCCGACCACCTGCTGGCACCGACCAAAATCTATGTGAAATCCGTGCTGTCCCTGATTGAGAAAGTGGATGTCCACGCGATTTCTCACCTGACCGGCGGCGGCTTCTGGGAAAATATCCCACGCGTGCTGCCAGAAGGCATGCAGGCAACTATCGACGAATCCAGTTGGCAATGGCCTGCGGTCTTCAACTGGCTGCAACAGGCTGGTAATGTTAGCCGCCACGAAATGTATCGTACTTTCAACTGCGGTGTTGGTATGATCATCGCACTGCCAGCCGAACAGGCAGACGAGGCCGTTGCGTTACTCAACAGCAGCGGCGAAAACGCATGGAAAATCGGCGTCATTACCCAAACCGATGCCGGAGACGCAGTGGTTATTAACTGATGAAAAACATCGTTGTGCTGATTTCAGGTCATGGAAGCAACTTACAGGCGTTGATTGACGCCTGTAAAAACGGACGCCTTAAAGGAAAGATTGTCGCCGTATTCAGTAATAATGCGGAGGCTTACGGACTAGAACGCGCGCAGAATGCTGAGATCCCTACGTGCGTCCTGAATCCTGAAGATTTTGCCGACCGTGCTGCATTTGATGCCGCATTAGCAAACGAAATTGAACAGTATCAACCGGCACTGGTGATCTTAGCAGGCTACATGCGGATTCTTAGCCCGGAATTTGTTGCAACTTTTGCAGGCAAAATGTTAAACATTCACCCTTCTCTGCTGCCCAAATATCCTGGCCTACATACGCATCGTAAGGCGCTGGAAAATGGCGATAATGAACACGGCACGTCCGTGCATTTTGTCACCGATGAACTGGACGGCGGCCCGTTGATTCTGCAAGCGAAGGTTCCTGTATTTACTGACGATACGGAAGAAAGTCTAAGCGAACGCGTTAAGACGCACGAGCACACGATTTATCCGATGGTCATTAACTGGTTCCTGAACGGCAGATTGGTGATGCGCGAGAATGAAGCCTGGTTGGATAGCGTGCGTATTCCTCCACAGGGTTATGCTGCCGAGTGATGTTGTCAGCTCATCGCTTCATCATAGAGTAAGGCTCCCCTGCGGAGCCTTACTCTTTATTACGTATTCACTTCTTTTTTCTTTCGGCATCCACTCGCTAGTCATCATCATTTCTTCTCCCCTATTTATGCTTTAAGTATTCATTGGTTATTATTGAACGTTCTACGCAGAACGCTCCGCCGCTATACTAGCGTTAGCATACTCATGCCAGCGTGACCTCAGTAACCACGGTTCACGTCCCTTTTAACAATTAAGGATTCACTATGTCCGGTACGAGCAATTCCGTTCGGCTACGACCGCTGGAGCGGGACGATCTCACTTTTGTTCACCAGTTGGATAACAATGCCAGTGTGATGCGTTATTGGTTTGAAGAGCCTTACGAGGCCTTTGTCGAACTCAGCGATCTGTACGACAAGCATATTCATGACCAGAGCGAGCGGCGCTTCATTATTGAACACGAACAGACTAAAGTCGGTCTGGTTGAACTGGTGGAGATTAACCATATCCACCGTCGCGCGGAATTTCAGATCATCATCGATCCCGCGTATCAAGGCCGCGGTTACGCCAGCACGGCAGCCAAACTGGCGATGGATTACGGCTTCTCGGTGTTGAACCTCTATAAGCTGTATTTGATTGTGGATAAGGAAAACCAGAAAGCGATCCACATCTACAGCAAACTGGGGTTTGAGGTCGAAGGCGAGTTGATCCACGAGTTTTTCATCAACGGTGAATACCGCAACACGATCCGCATGTGTATTTTCCAGCATCAATATCTGGAGAAACACAAAACCGTGACGGGAACCGGCGGCGAAGCACCGGGAAGTTCTATCAGTCAGTAAGGTAAAAAGATCGAGTTTCTCTGTTATCCGGCATCAAAAATTATGCAGCGGTGAGCTTGACCGCCGAGTGAGCGACAGGACGTCGCGAAAGCCAGTGCCGCGTAGGGAACGCGTCACTGGCGGCTCGATTAGCGGTCATGAACACCGATGGAACCGCGTAGCGGCATAATTTAGCCAGAAGCCAGGGTTCGCAGGGCTGCGGCGCTTGAGCGCCCTGCGTCGGGCGCTGATAAGGTTTTGCATAAACGTGGCGGCGGTATTGCGCACGAAACTTTCTCTATATTTGCATAGCAATTCGTCTCAGAGAAAATGGCGTATTCTTATACGCAATATCACCCCGAAAACTGCCGGAACAGTGCTTTACCGCGTAAGAGCCGCAGACCCAGCCAGCCGCCGCAGAGCGACAGCAGGAACGCCGCAATTAACGGCAGTGTTATCCACATCCCGATATTCGGTTCCCAGGCAAAGTTGAAGACCTTACGCTGTAACAGCCACAGAGCCGACTCAGCGCCAATTGCCGCCGCCGTTCCCGCAACCAACCCCAGCACCGCGAACTCACACCACAGCGTGGTACGCAGCAGGCGCAACCCGGCTCCCAGCGTGCGGTATACCATCAACTCCTGACGCCGTTGACGCATCCCAACCTGAATTTGTGCCAACAGCAGCAACACGCCGCAGAACAGTACCAGAATGACCATAATCTCCAGCGCTCGACTCACCTGCTGCAAGACCTGCCCCACCTGACGCAGGATACTGCCGATATCCAACACACTCACCGTCGGGAATTGGCGATTTAACTGCGTAATCATCTTCTCGTCACCATCGTAGCGGAAGCTGGTCAGCCAAGACTGTGGCTGGTTGTCCAACGCCCCCACGGGGAAAATAAAGAAGAAATTCGGACGCAGACTTTCCCAGTCCACCTGACGAAAACTGGTCACCGTGGCGCTAAACGGCTGCGTGTCACCGGTAAAGGTCAGCGTATCGCCAATCTTGATGCCCATCTCTTTGGCTTCTTTCGCTTCCATCGAGACTTCGCCCGCCTTCGGCGCTTCCCCTTCCACCAATACGTTGTGCTGCGGAATCCCGTTCATCCAGGTCAGGTTCAGTTCACGGTTCACCGTGTTGCCGCCTGGATCGTCCTCATGGATTACTTCCGTCGCAATCTGCTGATTAATCTCCGTCAGCCGTGCACGAATAATCGGGAAGAACGGCTCCGGCATCACGTTATGCTGAGAAAGGAAATCCCTCACCTGCGGCACCTGTTCCGCCGTGATATTCAGCAGGAAATAGTTCGGGCTGCCCGGCGGCAACTGCTGCTGCCAGCGCTCTAGCAGATCACCACGCATTACCAGCAGCAACGCCAATAGCATGAAGGACAATGAAAACGCGGCCAGTTGGCTGAGTGTCGACCACGGCTGACGCAGCAGGCGATTAATCGCCAGGCGCAACGCCAGTCGCTTAACCGTCAAACGCCGTAACAGCAGCAGACCGCCCCAACCGATGATGCCAAGTAGTAGCGACAGTACCGCCACACCGCCAAGCAGCGACCACAGCAGCACGCCGCCACCGGACAACACGGCCAGCAACCCAACGACAATAATCAGGACAATCGGCAGGTAGTAGCGCAGCGGCCACACGTTCGCCACCACATCCTGACGCAACACGCGCAGCGGCTGTGTCGCCAGCAGCAGCCGATACGGCCGCAGCCCAACCAGCAGCGAGATCAGCACCAGCGAGCCTAGCGCCCATACCCACGGCCACAGTCCAGATGCTGGCAATGCAGCAGGCAGCACCGGAGCCAGCATTTTCATCAACAGTGCCTCAAAACCCAGCCCAAGCACGCTACCGCAGACCGCAGCCAACCCAAGCACGGAAAGCCATTGGCCGATGATTAATCGCCTCAGTGCTTGTTTGCCCGCCCCCAGCGTTTTCAGAATAGCGACCAAATCATAGCGACTGCGGCAGTAATGCCCCATCGCTACCGCAACGGCAGCGATAGACAACAGCAGCGTCAGCAGCGCCGACAACAACAGGAACTGCTGCGACCGCTTTAACGACTGGCTCAGCGCACCTTCAGAATCCTCCATGCCATACCAGCGTTGATCGGGCTTGAGCTGTGGCTTGATGAAGTTACTGAACTCACTAATCTGTTTTTCATTGCCAGAAAACATATAGCGCCAGGTAATGCGCCCACCCGGTTGAATCGCTCCGGTTTTCTCGACATCGTCCAGATTCATCAGAATACGCGGTGCGGTTTCGAACGGATTAAAACCGGAATCCGGTTCCTGAATCAGTTCACCGCTGATACGCAGCGAGGTATCGCCGACATCCAGCATGTCACCGACTTTCAGATCAAGTAAGGCCAGCAGGCGCGGGGCCACCAGCACCGTTCCCGCTTCCGCATGTAGCCCTTCAGGGCGAGTCTGCAAATTACCGTACAGCGGATAGCGCTGGTCGGTAGCTTTAACCTGCGCCAACTGCGGCATATCGCCCGCAAACGTCATGGTCATAAAAGAAATCTGCCGACTGAGCATCAGCCCGCGCTGCTCCGCTTCCTGAAGCCAGGTGTCTGCGACAGGCCGAGATGCGCGCAGCACGCGGTCACCCGCCAGAAAATCACGACTCTGCTGACTGAGACCTTTTTCCATGCGATCGCTGATCGTGCCCAACGCCAGCACGCAGGCGACAGCCAGCGTTAACGCGAGCCAGACAATCAGTAAGGAAGGAGAGCGCCATTCGCGCCAGAACCACCGCCAGATCATGCGTCCTCCCGCAGTTTGCCGTCGACTAACCGCAGGCGTCGCTCACAGCGTGCCGCCAGTTGCTCATCGTGTGTCACCAGAATCAACGTGGTGGCATAATCGCGATTGAGGGAAAACAGTAAATCAACGATGCGTTCACCGGTTTTACGATCCAGATTCCCAGTTGGCTCATCGGCAAACAACACGTTAGGGCGGCCGCTAAACGCGCGCGCCAGCGCTACACGCTGCTGTTCACCACCGGAAAGTTGGGCGGGAAGATGATGTAAACGCTCACCCAGCCCGAGCTGTTGCAGAAGTTGCTCGGCCTGCCCACGGCTGTGGCTATCGCTTTCACCGCGCAGCAACGCGGGTAATTGCACGTTCTCCAATGCATTCAGCGTCGGCACCAGCATGAAAGACTGAAAGACAAAACCGACATGCTGGGCACGCAGCGCCGCGCGACCTTCTTCGTCCAGCGCATTGAGCGATTTTCCCATCAGGCTAACGTCACCTTCTGTGCCATCATCCAGCCCGGCCAGGATCCCCAGCAAAGTTGATTTCCCCGAACCCGATTCACCAATCAGGGCAATTGTCTGCGCAGGTTTGACAATAAGCTCAACTCCGGTAAGGATGGAAAGCCGATTCTCTCCTTGACCAACGTGCTTACTAAGATGATGAACTTCAAGAATGTTTTCTACGTGCGCAGTTTTGCTTGGCGTAGCACTCGCTGGGCTGGTCTTCGCAAACATGTTTTCGTCCTTTTGCTTCTGGGATTATGCAGCGCACGCGCTTTCGCTGCTGACACATTATTAATTCTGGGCGATAGCCTCAGTGCGGGCTACCAGATGCCGGCCGCTAACGCATGGCCAACACTGCTGAACACCCAGTGGCAAACGCAAAAAAAGGGTATCGCTGTAGTTAACGCCAGCATTAGTGGTGACACCACTGCACAGGGGCTGGTGCGACTTCCTAACCTGCTGAAACAGCATCAGCCGCGCTGGGTGTTGATTGAGCTGGGCGGCAATGACGGACTTCGGGGATTTCCGGCACAAAATATCGAGCAGGATCTGGCGAAAATCATCACGCTGGTCAAACAGGCTAACGCTCAACCGCTGCTGATACAGGTTCGTTTGCCGACCAACTATGGCCGCCGCTACACCGAGTCATTCAGCAATATCTACCCCAAACTGGCGGAGCAGTTTACGCTTCCTCTTCTGCCTTTCTTTATGGAGCAAGTGTATCTTAAACCGGAGTGGATGATGGAAGATGGCATCCATCCAACCCGTGATGCCCAACCGTTTATCGCAGAATGGATGGCGAAGCAGTTGGAGCCCTTAGTTAACCATGAGTCTTGATAAATAGGCTTTTGAATTAGGTAAAGTTATGCAAAAAACGGTCTTCATTACCGGTTGCTCCAGCGGCATTGGCCTGATTGCCGCTCAGGATCTGCAAAAACGTGGCTATCGCGTGATTGCGGCCTGCCGCCGTGCGGAAGATGTTGCTCGTCTGACTACGCTCGGCCTGAAGGTTATTACGCTGGATCTGGATGACAGCGCCAGCGTTGAACAGGCCGCCGCGGACGTGATCAGATTGACTAACAACCGCTTGTATGGCTTGTTTAATAATGCTGGATACGGCCTCTACGGGCCGCTGAACACCATTTCACGTCAGCAGCTTGAACAACAGTTTTCCAGCAACCTGTTCGGTACACATCAGCTCACACAACTGTTATTGCCAGCAATGCTGTCGCACGGCGAAGGCCGCATCATCCAGACCAGTTCAGTGCTGGGACTGGTGTCCACCCCCGGGCGTGGTGCGTATGCCGCCAGCAAACATGCACTGGAAGCCTGGTCAGATGCGTTGCGTATGGAACTCCACGGCAGTGGCCTGCACGTCAGCCTGATCGAGCCTGGCCCAATTAGCACACGCTTTACCAACAACGTCGCACAGACGCAGATGGATAAACCCGTCACCAACCCCGGTATCGCTAAACGCTTCACGCTGCCGCCGGAAGCGATACTACCGAAACTCCACCATGCGCTGGAAAGTTCACGGCCCAAATTACGCTATCCCGTGACGCTGGTGGCTCATGCCCTAACCTGGCTGCGCCGTCTGTTACCGGGGTGTTTGCTGGATAAAGTATTACGTGGATAAAGCAGCAGAAAGTGATGTATTGCGCACTCACCTCTGCACAAGGCTTGTAAGTGACACCGACAAGCCCCATCTAAAGGTCAAACGAATTCAAGAAGTAAGAGAGACTACTCATGTTAGAACAACAAGCGACTATCATTGACGTTAACGAATCTAACCTGCATCAGGTTTTGGAACAGTCCGCGACTCTGCCCGTCCTGTTTTACTTTTGGTCGGGGCGTAGCCAGCACTGTCTGGAACTGGAGCCGGTGTTAGACAAACTGGCACAGGAATACGCAGGGCAGTTTGTTCTGGCGAAGGTGGACTGTGATGCCGAGCAGCGTGTCGCCGCCCAGTTTGGCCTGCGCTCAATCCCAACTGTTTATCTGTTTAAAGACGGGCAGCCGCTGGATGGTTTTCAAGGACCACAGCCGGAAGAAGCCGTTCGTGAACTGCTGAAACGCGCACTGCCGAAAGAAGAAGAGCTGAAAGTCGCTCAGGCACAGCAACTGATTCAGGAAGACAAATTGCCGGAAGCGATGCAGCTACTGAAAGACGCCTGGCAACTCAGCCAGCAGCGCAGCGATATCGGCCTGATGCTGGCGGAAGTGCAGATTCAAATTAAACGCAGTGAAGATGCTGAAGCTGTGTTGGCCACCATTCCTTTGCAAGATCAAGACACGCGCTATCACAGCCTCGTCGCTCAGATTGAATTGCTGAAACAGGCAGCAGATACGCCAGAAATTCAGCATTTGCAGCAGCAGTTGAACGCTGACCCGCAAAATGCGGATCTGGCAGTGCAATTATCTCTGCAACTGCATCAGGTTGGTCGTAATGAAGAAGCGCTTGAGTTGCTGATGGGATTCCTGAAGAAAGATCTGGCCGTCGCTAATGGCAGCGCGCGTAAAACGCTGATGGATATCATGGCCGCCCTCGGCACCAGCGACGCCCTCGCCGCCCGCTACCGCCGGCAGCTTTATTCGTTATTATATTGATTCTCTTGTGGGAAAGGCCAGAACGTTGATTCTGGCCTTCTTATTTGCAGGCGAGTATTAGCCATCGGCTTATCGGCTTATGCTAGATTGATGTGATAGTTTCGGGCGTACTAACCACCCTACTTTTCTGTCATTTCATCACTCGCCCGACAAGGAGCGCTCAATCGCCGCAGCTCCTTGACCTCTGGCTATTTGGCGGACGTTGTGCCGCTTCGCGGTACCTTCGGCGTTCGTGCCCGTTATTCGGGCCGTCAGTGACGCGTTCCCGACGCGGCACTGACTCTCGCCGCGTCCATGCGGCTCACCCGACGGTCACGCCCACCTCAGCACAACGTTTGACGCCGAAAAATAAAAAACAGCAAAATCAGAGAAATTACAGATTACTGTATGTCTCTCGTCTGACCATATTTTTACTTAAAGCGTCTTCAGCACCGTAATCCAACCGTGTCCACCGTACACTGACCAGCCGTTTAACCAGCGGCGCAACATATTCATCGCCAGCATCGCAACCACGTCCTGATGGGTTTTCAGGCTATAGCGCTGTACGTTGAACTGTATCGTTTGGGCGAAAGATCCTTCCGGCGTATGCAGCGCTAATGACAGTTCAGCGTCATCCCGGCTGCCGACCACCAACGCTAACGATGCACCCTGTCGCTCTGCCAGATGGCGTGCATAGTCCACTAGCCCGGACAGGCTGGTATCTTGAACACTTGCCAGCAACTCTCCGCCAGCCAGCGGTGTATCCGCCGACTGGAGTTGCCAGTTGAGCAATCCTGCCGTGAAGTGTTCACTCACCGCCAGCGTCATATCACGTTCGGCGAGGCGTCGCGCCAACTGTGCAGGTAGTCCTTCAGTGCCTTCAAAGATCGTATTCTCACCTGCTACAGTGCGCACCGTTTCCCATAGTTGCTCCATCCTTTCTTGCTGTGCGGCCGGGCCAGTGAGCTTCAGCTCAATAATCGGCATAGAAGATCGGTAGCCCAGCACCACGCCCGGCGGTAACGCCATGCCATCCAGTTGGCTTGCCAGATCGCTCTCGGAGCGACCAAAGGTGGTCAAACGCAAACACAGCGGGGCTTCCGCCACAGCAAAGCGTTCACGCAGACGCGGCATAATCTGTTGATCGACCATGACCTTAAATTCAGACGGTACGCCCGGTGTGAAAAACATCAGGCACTTGTTCAATCGCAGCGCAAAACCACAGGCTGTACCGACTGGATTATCCACCATTTCGGCGCTGGCAGGGATTTGCGCCTGTTTACGATTACTGGGAGCCATGACTCTGCCGCGTTCGGCAAAAAAAGCCTCCATACGCGCCAGCCATTCAGCGTGCTCAACCAACCCTTCTCTCGCTGCGGTAGCGGCCGCCAATGCGCTGAGATCGTCGCTGGTCGGCCCCAAACCGCCGTTCACAATCAGGATATCGGCTATCTGGCTGCGCTGCGTGATTGCGGTCACCAACGCATCGAGATCGTCACCCACCGTCATCCGGCTGGTCATCGGTAATCCCTGCACAAACAGATAATCCGCCAGCCAGGCCGCGTTGGTGTCAATAATCTGACCATGCAGCACTTCATCGCCGGTACATAACATCTCAACCCTAAGCATTTTTTCACTCCTGATGATAATCCTGAAACCACTTTAAAAAGTCGGATGAGCAAACACAATATTTCTTTCGTCCTGCCCGATAACGCACCGCTGCCGGCATGTCGCCCTCTGGTGTAAATATAAAATTACACTCGTCGTAACGGCGTTTTGACAGAAATCACTGAATACTCTACCCTGCTGCCAAAAATATCTGGATAGCCACGCTATATATAGAGGAATAGGTGAAAAATCGTACTCTTGGCAGTATTTTTATCGTTGCAGGTACCACCATTGGAGCAGGAATGTTGGCGATGCCGTTGGCAACGGCTGGCGTCGGGTTTGGTACGACATTGATGATCTTGATCGGTCTGTGGGCACTGATGTGCTACAGCGCCTTGTTGCTGGTTGAAGTGTATCAACATCAGCCATCGCATACTGGGTTAGGCACGTTGGCAAAAATCTACCTCGGCCGTTGGGGGCAGTGGATTACCGGTTTCAGCATGCTATTTCTGATGTATGCACTAACGGCGGCCTATATCAGCGGCGCGGGCGAACTGCTCGCCAGCAGCATCAGCCAGTGGAGTGGCTACTCACTTCCTCTGTCGGCAGGCATTCTGATCTTCACGCTGGTTGCAGGCGGGGTCGTCTGCATCGGCACGTCGTCAGTCGACTTGTTTAACCGTATCCTGTTTAGCGGCAAAGTGCTGATGCTCGTCATCATGTTAGCCGTGATGGTTCCACACATTCAGCGCGTCAATCTCTTAACGCTGCCGCTGCAACAGGGTCTGACGCTCTCGGCATTACCTGTCATTCTGACCTCATTCGGCTTTCACGGCAGCATCCCCAGCATTGTCCACTACATGGGGGGAGACAGCCGTAAGCTACGTCGGATATTTCTTATCGGTAGCGTGATACCGCTGATTGCCTATATTTTTTGGCAGCTCGTCATGTTGGGTAGCCTCAGCTCTTCAACATTTAATGCTATTTTGGCCAATCAGGCGGGATTGAATGGGTTGATGCAGGCGATTCGCACGTTGGTTGCTTCACCGCATGTTGAGCTTGCCGTCCACCTGTTTGCCGATCTGGCGCTGGCGACCTCTTTCCTCGGCGTGGCGCTAGGATTATTCGATTATTTAGCCGATCTATTTAAGCGTAAAAATAGCGTCACAGGGCGTGCGCAGACGGGGTTGCTGACTTTTATCCCGCCGCTGGTGTTCGCACTCTTTTATCCGCAAGGGTTTGTGATGGCGCTAGGCTATGCGGCAATTGCACTGGCCGTATTGGCATTACTCATTCCCGCGTTGCTGAGCTGGCAGGTTCGTAAACAGCATCCTGAAATACGTGCGACTCGTGGTGGTGCGCCCGTCTTGGTGCTGATCTTCGCCAGCGGCGTGGGAATTATTCTGATCCAGGTGGCGATGGTTACGGGCTGGTTGCCGTCAATCAATTAGCTTCTCGATCGGTTAACGCAAGTATAAAAAAGAGCGTGAATTCAACATTCACGCTCTTTTTTCTTTCCGGTCACGATATCAAGCCAACACACCTGCGGCTTGAAGTATGACGGTATATTAGAAGTTCAGACCAACGCCGATATAGGCAGAATCAGCCAACTTGTTATCTGGGCCGTTTTCACGCGCCATATTGATGTAACGGTAACCGACATCGACGCTCAGCGGTGCAAACACCTGCCAACGAACGCCCGCCTTCCCTTCAACATAGTGGTCAACGTGGCTGGAGAACGAATCCGGCGCATAGTAACCTTCACCATACAGTGAGAACTGACGGCTCAGCGGCCACTGCACGCCACCGCCCAGTGCAACACCATAACCATCATCGCCGTGATCCTGATTCAGGTACAACGCTTTACCACCCAGAGTCAGCTTAAGTTGACCAACAGGGATGGTGTAGCCCAAACCAAAGCTGTATACATCGTTGCTGTTGTCACCGTGGGAATAGCCCACATTACCCGCAAGCCCTGGCATGCCCAGACCGAAGCCTGCGCTAGCACCTGCGTAATCACGGCCAGCTTCCCCGGAAAGGCTAATGGCATGTACAGAAGCACTTGCAAGTAACAGGCTTCCCGCACAGGCAATCACAAACTTTTTCATTTTCAATATCCTTAAAACCGTCATTAAACGCGCGTGTAAAGATGTTATCGTTGCCGATTCTACCCGAAACGCTCCCTCACCTCAGCATGAAATAGTGTAAAACCCAGTCACACTACCGTTTATGCTGATGGTGTACAGCATTGACCCAGCTTTTCACCTGCTGGCGAGAAAGCTTAATTCCACCATTTTTCAGCTCGGCAGGCAGCGCATAATACGCAACCGGTCGCTGAAAGCCGGCAAGCTGCGGCTGTAGCCAGTCGCGCACTGCATCCAGCGTCGAGGTCTGAGCCACCCCTAATACCGCAACGGGACGATGGCCAAACTCCACATCCTCAACGGGCACAACACATGCCTGTTGAACATCGGGGTGCATCAACAGCACGGCTTCGATATTCTCCGGCTGAACCCCTTCCCCACCGCTGAAAAATTGATTATCCAGACGCCCCAAAATGTGCCATTCTCCCTCGGCAAATAGCCCGCGATCGCGCGTGTGGAACCAGCCATCATCATCGACTAGCGGAATCAGTTTTCCGTCACGCCAATAGCCAGCGCCCAGCGTGCTGCCACGCAGTTGGATTTCTTCATTGACCAACCGAACCTCTCGTTTTTGCAGCGGCATTCCGACGCCCGAACGCCCATCGGCACGTTTAGCACAGACCGTGGACGCCAATTCCGTCAGACCATAGCCACACCAGCAGCTCACACCTCGTGCTTCTGCCTGCTGCGTCAACGTCTGCGGGATCGTCGCCCCACCGAGCAACACAGCTTTCAGTGCCGTAGGCAATGTCTCCTCCGACAGCAGTCGCCACAGTTGGGTCGGCACCAGAGAAGCGTGGGTACAATCACGCAGTGCGACCTCCAGAGGCTGATGTGCGCGAACGACCATCGTGGCACCCGTGGCAAGCCAGCGCCAAACGATACCTTGCCCGGACACGTGGAAAAGGGGAAGTGACAGCAGCCAACTGTCGCAGGCGGAAAATGCCATCATTTGAACCACGCCTTCCGCACTGGAGAGATGGGCAGCAAACGTATGCGCCACTGCTTTCGGCATACCGCTGGAACCGGATGTCAGCGTCAACGTCGCTAGTCGATCGGCCTGCCAGCGTAATCGATTGGTGTAGTGGGTTGCTTCGGTATTACCCGATGACGAGGAATCTGATGGTAAAGAAAGCGCACGCACAGCATTCGGCCACGGTTTATCAGTCAGACACAGACCATACGCCACATCCAGCGCGGGTAACAACACTTCAGCTAACGTATCGGGTAACTGTGGATTCAGCGGGAGTACGCGCACGCCGCACTGTAACAGCGCAAGATAGCAGCACAGCATCGGTACACTATTTTTCCCGCGTAGCACTACCGTGCTTTCGGCAGTCACGCCCTGCTGTGTGAAATGCTCTGCCAAATAATCCACCCGCCGGGCGAGCGTCTGCCAACTCCAGCGGGTTTCATCCTCAATCAGCGCGGCGGACTGGGGCGTCTGGCTAGCCCAATGCCGCCAAGGCCAGTCAGTCAGGATTGCCATACCACGTCCAGTTGCTCGACAGCCAGAAGCGGCAACGTACTATCCGGCCAACGTTGAATCACCTGCGCCTGCATCAGATCTAACGTATCCAGCCCAGGAACCGTGTCCGGCGTCAACCAATGTGCCAAGCGCGCTAGCTGAGTTAGGCCCAGACTGGATTCAATGCTGGAGCTGATCACCGCAGTTAATCCAGCTTGGTGCGTTTCCTGCACCAGTTGCTGACAGCGGGCTAAGCTACCGACCAGCGTCGGCTTGATCACAATCGCACTCACACCCGGTTCGGCTTCCACCCGAAAATCTGCCTCGCGCACGCTTTCGTCCCAGGCAATGTTGATGCCCGTTTCCCGCGCAAATTCACGGGATTCGTCACGGGTTTTGCAGGGTTCTTCGAGAAAAGCAATGCGTGAACGCAGTGACGGAGCGACATAGCGGGCGAAGCCGTCCGCTTTGGCTCGTGTCCAACTGCGGTTGGCATCCAGACGGAGTTTCAAATCCGGCAACGCTTCCAGCAGGACATTAACAATCATACCGTCACGCACGGCTTCGTACAGGCCGACTTTTATCTTTGCCACTTTCTCGCCCGGCATCGACTGAAGCATCTCGAACAGCTCATCAGGATCGCCATTACACAGCGGCGCTTTGCGATAGTCCGCCGCCTGTGGCAGGCGCTGATCCAGCTCAGCCAGCGCACAACTCAAACCAAACGCAACGGACGGCGGAAGATCGTTAGAAAATGCTCGCCCTGTCACCCACGATTGCAGTTGTTCAAGCGCGGCTGATTCCGCGTCTGCCAGCGTTTCCACACTGAACTCCGGCAGCGGCGCAATCTCGCCCCAGCCCAACCGTTCACCTTCTTGCAGGCGAACGATAAGACCATCGCGGGTTTTCAGGCGCTGATTGCGCAGCACCACCCCGGCTTCCATCGGCACACTGTAACGATAGAGAGTGACCCGGCGCATTACGGATTCCGTTTGAATTTGCTGAAGTCAGGCTGGCGTTTTTCATTGAACGCGTTGCGGCCTTCCTGCCCTTCATCGGTCATATAGAACAACATGGTGGCGTTACCTGCCAGTTCCTGCAAGCCAGCCTGACCGTCACAGTCCGCGTTCAGTGCCGCTTTCAGGCAACGCAGCGCCATCGGGCTGTTTTGCAGCATTTCACGGCACCAGCGCACAGTTTCTTTTTCCAGATCGGCCAACGGAACCACGGTATTCACCAGCCCCATATCCAACGCTTGCGCAGCGTCGTACTGGCGACACAGGAACCAGATTTCACGCGCTTTCTTCTGACCCACGATGCGAGCCATGTAAGAAGCCCCCCAACCGCCGTCAAAGGAACCAACACGCGGACCCGTTTGACCGAAGATGGCATTTTCTGCCGCAATCGTCAGATCGCACATCATGTGCAGAACGTGTCCGCCACCGATGGAATAACCTGCGACCATCGCAATGACTGGCTTTGGACAGGTGCGGATCTGGCGCTGGAAATCCAGCACGTTCAGGTGGTGCACACCGCTGTCATCCTGATAACCGCCGTAGTCGCCGCGCACTTTCTGATCGCCGCCGGAGCAGAATGCCTTATCGCCAGCACCGGTCAGGATAATCGTCCCGATACCGTCGTCATGACGCGCATTATCGAGTGCCTGAATCATCTCTTTTACCGTTTGCGGACGAAACGCATTGCGTACCTGAGGACGGTTAATGGTGATTTTGGCAATCCCATCGATAGATTTATGGTAGAGAATATCGGCGAAGTCGCCGCTGCAATCGTGCCATTCAATCGGTGCGTAAAGCAGTTCTTCACTCGGATAAAGCATAGTTATCAATCCTTAACGGGATGCGAAAGAAAAGAGCGAACCCGCTCGGCATAGGCCGTTGGGTTCGCCTGATGAGCATTATGACCCGCCTGAGCCACGCTCAGTAACGGCAGGCCGTATTGCGCCGCCAGCGTCTGAAATTTCACGTCGCTGGCACCGCATAAGTAAATAAAAGGTATCGACAGGTGCCGGAGGCGCTCTGCCAAAAAAGGCTGCCGCCCCAGAGAGGTCGCTTCCAGCATCGCTGCAACGGATGCACCGTGATTGCCGCTGCGACGAACTATCAGTTGTTCACGCTGCGCCGAATCAACATCGGCAAAAACCGCCTGCTGATACCAATCCTGCAAAACCTCTGGCAGTGGCTCCTGACGAAAACGCTGCGCCCAGCGTGCATCATGATGAATACGTTCCTTACGTAGATCTGGCGTTGCCAAACCGAGGTGTCCCCCTTCGACCAGCAACCCCTGCATGCCGTCATGGTGCCCGTCGCAGGCGTGATACATCGCAATGCGTCCACCGAGCGAATAACCCAGCAGCCAATAGCGCTCGATACCCTGCTCCAGCAGCGTTGCGGTTAATTGGCGGCTGATATCGGCAAAATCGGCTGTAGCAATGGCTTGCGACGCGCCGTGTCCGGGTAAATCCACCAGCAGCACCGGCCAGTCACGAAAAAACGGCAGGACAGGCTGCCAGTCCTCACCACTTCCTAATAAACCATGCAGGCACACCAGCCACGGCTGCATCGGAGCAACCGCGCCATGCGTCACTTTCCGGCAGCCTAACCCTTGAGGATCTAGTGGGTCCACGCCGCCACCTGCGCGACCAGTTCATTGAGCGTTTCCGCGCCGTCTTTCGGTTCAACCACCACTTCAAGCAGCGTAACGCCGCCCTGTGTCCAGCAATGGGACACCGTATCCGCGAGTTGTTCCCAGTTCTCGGCGCGCACGTAATTCAGGCCAAACATCGCCGCAGCATGTCCGAACTCCACATTTTGCGGCATGCAATAAAACGCTTCGCGCTGGTCAACCGGTGTCGGCAGCAGGGAAAAGATCTGGCCACCGTTATTGTTCACCACGATCAACACCAGCGGTGCGGGAGACTGGCGCAACAGCGACAGCGCATTCAAATCGTATAATGCAGAGAGATCGCCGACGATGCCCAGCGTCGCTTTCGCCGTGGCACGCTGTACGCCAGCCAGCGTGGAAATCAGGCCATCAATGCCGCTGGCTCCTCGATTCCCATACACGGGATAACCTTGTGGGAGCTGCGCCAGCGCGTCGATCAGACGTACCACGAGGCTATTACCGACAAACAGTTGCCCATCCGGTGGCAACAGCGCCGGTATTCGCTGCGCCAACTGCGCTTCACCAAAACGGGAAGCCAGATACGTATCGATCTGCCGCTGCGTTCTGTCGGCAATATCCACCAGTAAATCCGCCCACGATGCCTGTTTTTCTGCTGGATGCGCCGACAGCCATTCGCCAACATCCGCAACCAAACGACGCCCGCGATGGTGAGCCGGGTCCAGTCGTCCCGGCAGATCGTCAATTAACCAAAATTCTTGCGGCTGACACTGTTCTTGCCATTGCAGCAGGCGTTTACCGGTCAGGCTACCGCCGAACTGTAGGACGATCTCTGCCTGCCGTAAAAGATTCGCCGCTTCTGGGTGCGCCAGCCAAATATCCGCACAGGGCAAAGGCTGCCCACTTTGCGACAGGACATCACCAATCAGCGGCCAGCCTAACTCGTTCGCCCATGCCGCGAGACGCGCCCCGTGTTCCGGACTCACGCGCCCAGCGAGGACGACACCACGTTTCTGTCGCCACTGCGGCCAGTCCGGCTGCACCGCCAGCGCACTCTGGCGCATTTCACGCAGCCAGGGTTCGCGGCTATTCCACCAGTCACCCAGCGTCATCAGCCAGTCTTGATAAGCAGTGCCATCATCGGCACCATAAAGCGGTTCAGCAAAGGGACAGTTAATGTGCAACGCGCCGTGAGTAAGCCGTGCCATAGCACTATCCACTGAGGAAACCAGCCAGTTAGCCGGAATATCGGGCGTAGGGCGCGGTAAATCCAGCGACAGCGTGGGGTGTGACGCATACAGTGCGTGCTGGCGAATCGCCTGATTCGCACCGCAGTC
Source organism: Pectobacterium wasabiae CFBP 3304 (assembly GCF_001742185.1). NCBI lineage: Bacteria > Pseudomonadati > Pseudomonadota > Gammaproteobacteria > Enterobacterales > Pectobacteriaceae > Pectobacterium > Pectobacterium wasabiae. Next base: position 3,264,531 of record NZ_CP015750.1, on the reverse strand, counting down.
AATCAGCTCCGGCGGACGATCGGCCGTCAAAACCACCAGCCGTTCACCGGTCAGTCCCGCTTCAATAATTGCCGGGTAAAGGTTGGCAGCGGCAGTCCCTGACGTCACGATAATCGCAACCGGTTCACGCGAAGCCTTTGCCAGCCCGAGCGCAAGATGCCCCAGCCCCCGTTCATCGAAATGGGTATGGCAAATCAGTGCACGATTATCTGCCGCAGACAGCGTCAGCGGAGTAGAGCGAGAACCAGGCGCGATGCAGATGTGCCGGACGCCATGGCGGGTCAGCGATTCCAGCAGCAATGTAGCCCAACGGCGATTAAATACACTTGTTGACATGATGTACTCAACAACTCAGGTTGCAGGTTATTCCCGTCATACTTCAAGCTGCATGTGCGTTAGCTTCTCTTACTCACCCCAGTCACTTACTGATGTAAGCTCCTGGGGAATCGTGCGCTCGCCGCCTTCCTGCAACTCGAATTATTTAGGGTATAGCAAATACTATTGATCCAACTGTTGGCGGCCCGGTTGCCCTTCAACGACTATCGCGATCAGCCTTATTATATTTTTTTTTACTACGCTGACTTTGATATAAACCAGTACCTAGCACAACAACCATAAAACAAAACTATGACATATCACCGTCTAACAGGGATCTCAGCCCTGCTGCTTTGTTTTCCAACTCCTGCCATTCTTGTTCTGGATCAGAACCTGCCACAATCCCGGCACCAGCATAGAGCGTCAAAACATGATCCCGCACTTCAGCCGAGCGCAGTGCCACACTGAATTCAGACTGCTGACGCGACAAGTAACCCGCAGAACCCGCATACCAACCGCGCTCGAACGGCTCATACGCCGCAATAAAGCGGCGCGCTTCCTGCCTCGGCAAACCCGCGACTGCCGCAGTAGGCTGTAATATATTCAGGCACGCGCTATCGGACGCCGTTCTCAACGTGGCATGAATGGTACGACGCAGATGCTGCACCTTACGCAAACGCACAATTTCTGGTGGCATGACATCCAGCGACAGCGCAGATTGCTGTAGTCGCTGGCAAATATCATCCACCACCAGCATGTTCTCGCACTGATTCTTGGTGTCTTTCATCAGCCAATCGGCCAGTTCAGCGGCTTTAAGTGCATCGCGATCGCCTGCCACCGTTCCCGCTAAGGCTTCCGTTTCCAATTCACTCCCCCGCCGGCGATAAAGCCGCTCCGGGCTGGAACCGAGAAACGCATGGCGCGCATCGTGCGCCAGCATGAAATGGAAACAGTGATGATTCGCCGCACGGCTGGCGGCCATAAAGGTGGTTGCCTGTAGCGGTTGTGTCAGCGTTAGCGTGGTTGCTCGCGCCAAAACGACCTTTTCCATTAGCCCTGTTTTGATGTCATGCAGCGCCCGCTGAAGCAAATCAATCCACCCCTGACGCTCCGGCTGATGCGCGACAGACTGCACCTCCGCGTGCAAAAGAGGCTGTGATGCTGGCGGAAGAAGCAAGTTAATAAACGCCGAAGCCTCGACAGCATCCTGTTGTAATGACGTTTCACTGAACAGGTTAATGCTCAAGCTGAGCGTATCATCCTGACGTCGTAGTTCCACGCGGGGCAAGAACAAGTAGCCAGGTGATGAAGCGCCCTCTTCTTTCACTTGGTTAAAGGCATTCAGCCCCCAGATGCGCACGTCGGGATCGCACTGCTGCTGAATGAGGAACGCCTCAGCATCCTGAATATGACGAAACCCGCACAGCTTGCCACAAACGGCAACCTCTTCACGATCCTGACGGTGCTGCCAATAGAACTGGGGATACACAGGCTGAGTCGCCAACCACGGCAATAGTTCAGACGCCTCACTGAGGCTTAAGGAACGCGTTATTTGTCTGAAACCTGCGCGTTCAGGCTGTGGCTCGCGCAAATCTTGCTGCATATGGCGCAGCAAGTCGGAAAGTAGTTTCACCGTCACCCCGGAGACCTAACACAAAGTAGGGGATTATACGGGAAAAAAACACGTCGTGGGTGAGAGGTTATGCAAGACGCACAGACCACCTCCAGCAGAGTACGCCTCAGTATATTTTTATGACGAGCCATCCCTGCCGTCACCCTTACGGCATGACCACAACGGCGGGCACAGGCTGAAATCGCACCAAACGGCAAAACGGGGCATATGTATCGGACTAAAATCGCAGCTCATCATCATTATTACTTCAATTTATCTATTCTTTTATTTATCCTTTTGCCGATTATTTAATCGGCATTTTTGTTTTACCGTATCTCTGGCCAAGCACTTCGCTGAGCCGCCCCTATCTATATTACGGCGGTCCACTGCGCCAGTCTGAATTTACCAAGCCAGCGCAGCGGCTTCCGCCATCATAGAAATGCGTACACTAGCCCACCGTCAGATGATGCCACCATTGGCAAATACGGTTTGACCGTTCACCCACCCGCCATCGTTACTGCAAAGCGTAGAGATGACATTGGCAATATCTTCTGGTTCAGCTAACCGCTTGTGTGGCGTACGCTGGGCAAAACCAGCAATTTGCTGCGGCGTCTTACCATCGGTAAAGAGAGTCGTGTTGACCAATCCTGGGGCAATAGCATTGACCGAAATCATGCGGCCTTCCAATTCCTTGGCAAGGATATTGGCAAAAAGCTCTTGCGCAGCTTTGGAAGCTGCATACGACCCATAGGTCGGGCTGCGCAATTTCGTGATGCTTGAAGACAGCGTAAGAATTCTTCCGCCATCGCGTACACGACGGGCAGCTTCGCGCAAAACGTTGAAACTCCCCTTCACGTTAACCGCCATCATACGATCGAATTGCTCATCAGAGAGTTCAGTAAAAGGTGCCAACTGCATGATGCCTGCGTTGCTCACCACAACATCGACACCGCCAAAAGCCTCGTTATTGGCTTCAAACAAGCGGCGCACGGCTGACGGGTCACTGACGTCAGCCTGTACGCTGATGGCCTTGCCGCCTTCTTGCTCGATCTGCCGCACAACGCCAGTAGCCAGTTCGCGGTTGGTTAGGTAGTTGACCGTGACACTAAAACCATCGGCAGCCAGTCGCTTAGCAGTGGCTGCGCCGATCCCACGTGACGACCCCGTAACCAATGCTACTTTTCCAGTAGCCGGTTTGGGTTGTGCGGCTTGAACTCCACTACTCGCCGCCCCCATTAACAGCACGGCTGGCGCGGCCATGGCGGCGGCGGTCAACATTTTACGTCGGTGGAGATTGGGTTCAGTTCCGGTCTTACCGGCACATTCGTTGTCATTTTTCATGCTCATGATGTGTTCCTGAAATATTGAAAATCAGTTAACTTGACGTTGTAGCACATAGCTTGCAATCGTCGACAAGCCCCACGTTGTGAAGCACATCGCTGTATTGACAAGGATGACCCTAGACCAGACCGCCATTGGCATTCACCACCTGACCATTGATCCAGCCTCCGCGTCCTCCAGCAAGGATTGAGACGACGTTGGCAATGTCTTCCGGTTCACCAAGTCGTTTGTACGGCGTCTGCTGTGCAAACCCTGCGATCTGTTCTGGCGTCTTGCCGTCGGTAAAAAGAGACGTATTCGTGGTACCTGGTGCCACCGCATTGACGGAAATCATCCGTCCTGCCAGTTCCTTCGCAAGAATGTTAACGAACACCTCCACGGCCGCTTTGCTGGCCGCATAGGGGCCGTAAGTGGGCGGGCGCATACTGGTGGTCCCTGATGAAAGAGCGATGATGCGCCCGCCATCAGAGACCTGCCTGGCGCTCTCACGCAGCGTGTGGAAAACACCTTTCATATTGACGTCTATCAACCTGACATAGTCATCGTCACTCATATCGGCGAACGCCCCTAGTCTTTGGATTCCCGCATTCGCGACAACGATATCCACCTGGCCGAACGCTTCACGATGTTTGTCAAAAAGACGGCGCACAGCCTTGGCGTCACTGACATCGGCTTGCTCGAAAATAGCCTTCCCCCCCGCAGACTCAATATCACGCACCACCCCAGCCGCGAGTTCACGATTGTTCAGGTAATTAACGGTCACCGCATATCCATCCAGAGCCAGCCGCTTCGCAATCGCCGCACCAATGCCTCGCGACGACCCCGTAACCAGCGCCGCTTTGCTAGTGGCAGTATTGGATTGCACAACGCCAGCAACACCACTCGCCGGGCCAAGAATCAATGCGGCAGGCATCGCTATAGCAGCGGCCGTCAGGATCTTGCGTCTGGAAAGGCTAGCCTCACCAGAACGAACGGGATTGTTGAAATCTTGTGTGGACATAACGAAATCCTTCACTGTTGATTTGAGATTGCGGCAGAGAGCGATACCGCCGGTATGAGGACGGCTTATTTACTTTTAGTGTGCTGCTCAGTTGCCCGCGCATTGATCAAATCAAACACCTGTTCGAAGCGCCCTTCACGCTCAGCCAAGCGTTGCAGTTGAGCACGCTCTACAACGATCTCGTTTGGCGTCGGTTGCTTGCAAAACAGTGTCATAACTTCATCAATATATGCGTTCAGAGGCATGTAGCCTTCGCGATCCGACTGCCCCGGCGTGAGCTCAGTCTGGATACCCGGTGGTACGAGCTCGATGACTTCCACCTGATCCACGAGCTGATGCCGCAATGACACGGTGTAGGAATGAACGGCAGCCTTAGTCGCGCTATAAACCGCCGCGTCAGCGCGCGGAACAAAAGCCAGACCGGAAGACACATTGACGATCGCAGAATGCTGTTGGCTCTTCAGGTGATCGATAAGGGCATTAGTGAGGCGGATAGGCCCAAGCACATTTGTCGTAATCTGCGCCTGCGCATCGCACAGATCGCTTCTAGTACTCAGATCTTCGTAACGCATGATGCCAGCATTGTTAATCAGGACGTTGAGGGATGGATATTCAGTCACGATCCGCTGAGCAAACACATTAATCGCCTTGGGATCGTCGATATCTAACTCAAATGCGTGCATATTTTTCCGTCCATTGATCGTCTCCTGCAGGAGAGATGCTCGCCGCCCCGTCACAATGACTGTGTTGCCGAGATCGTTGAAACGCAGTGCAAGCTCGCGACCAATGCCGGAACCGCCTCCCGTAATGAGTATTGTGTTATTTGTCGTTTGCATGATTAGCTTCCACTTTTCGTTTACGGTAGGACTCAAAGAATAAGCACCTCACAAACTTTTGGGAAGTAGGCACCATAAAGTGTGATACTAACCAAATGGTAAGCATAGAGGATACGTGCTTTAAGGAACTCAGATGCTTGACTCCCGATACTGTCAGACGCAGACTTCGGGAAAGAAAAGCGCCAGAATGTTCACAATTACCCCAAAAAAAAGAGAGTGCCTATGAGCATCGACTTCGCTAAACACTCAGAAGTCCAGAGAAAGCTTTCATCAGCGACAAAACAGGATCCACGCGTAGAAACGCTGGTTAACGAAGTGATCGGCCGAGTGGCGGACAAATGGACGATGCTCATCCTTGAGGTTCTGGCTGAAAACGGGGAATTGCGCTTCACACAATTGGCAAAGAAAGTGGCAGGGATCAGCCAGAAAATGCTGACGCAGACCCTGCGCGAGATGGAACGTGAAGGGTTGGTAATCCGCACAGTACATCCCGTTATCCCCCCAAAGGTGGAGTACCGCCTGACGGATCTCGGTCTTGGGCTTGGGGCTGCGTTCTGTGGCGTGTGGGTATGGGCTGAGCAAAACCTTGAAATCATCGAACAAGCCCGTTCCGCATTCGATCTGCGATCCAAAGGCAGCTAAGGCTTTACGAGAGGTAGCATCCAGCAAAGTTTGCTGCCAATCATAGGCTTGATGAGCACCATGATTCTTTCCATTCAGACCGCTAATTATGGTAAAAATAGGCCCTTGTTACGTATACCGGATAGCCTCGTTCAGGATGAGTACGACTCTGCATTCCAACTCGTTAAGCATTAATCAGAATCTGCCGGGCAAAAAAGCACAGGCCGCCACGCGCATCGCTTTCTTTGTTGCAGGTTTTGCTATGGCGTCCTGGGCACCGCTGGTGCCCTTTGTTAAAGCGCGACTGGCTATCAGTGATGCTTCTCTCGGGATGTTGTTACTTTCTCTGGGCATTGGCTCACTGTTAGCCATGCCGCTCACCGGTTTCCTCACCAGTAAGTGGGGGTGCCGCAGCGTTATTTTGCTGGCCAGCGCCCTGCTCTGTCTGATATTGCCCGCTCTGACGCAGGCAGAAACATTGCCGGTGATGGCGATCGTGCTGCTCTTTTTTGGCGCATCTATTGGTATGATCGATGTCGCCATGAATATTCAGGCTGTCATCGTAGAACACGCCAGCGGCCGAGCGATGATGTCCGGTTTTCATGGTTTCTTTAGCATCGGAGGGATTGCCGGTGCTGGTGGCGTCAGCGCCCTGCTGTGGCTTGGTCTGTCCCCGTTAATGGCGATAATGACCATTGTTGCGTTGGTGCTGCTGTTCATGGCAACGGCGCACAAGCACCTGCTACGTACCACAAATCAAACTGAAGGTGGCCCGCTGTTTGTGATCCCACGCGGCTGGGTCATGTTCATTGGTTCACTGTGCTTCATTATGTTCCTAGCTGAAGGTTCGATATTGGATTGGAGCGCCCTCTTTCTAACGGTTGAGCGCAACCTGAGCGGCGCGCAGGCGGGAATGGGCTATGCGGCATTTTCCGTCGCGATGACGCTAGGCAGGCTAAATGGCGACCGCATTGTTAATGCGCTTGGGCGCTACGCGATTCTTACTGGTGGTAGCCTTTGTGCCGCACTCGGTCTGCTGTTAACGATCGGTATTGATAATGCAGTGACCGCCATTCTTGGCTTCGTTATGGTCGGTATCGGCGCATCCAATGTGGTACCGATCCTCTTCAGCGCGGCGGGGAATCAAAAGATCATGCCACCCAATCTGGCTATCGCCTCCATTACTACAGTAGGCTATGCGGGCATTCTGATCGGCCCGACCATTCTCGGCTTTATTGCACAACTCAGCAATTTGGCTACCGCATTCGGGTTTGTCGCACTGCTGTTGCTGGCCGTCAGCGCCAGTGCACGAGCAGTCATCCGCTAATCAGGAGCGTTAATTGATGCCAGCCATGATCTTGCGTTATTTTTCCCTCCTTACGGTGTTATCGCTCCTTATTACCGGAACGTTTGGCTATAGCTACATCAACGATTTGCTGGCGGACAAAAAACATTCGCTGACGACTATTGCCCAAGGTATACAGAAACGCATCGATACCTACCGTTTTTTCACCTATCAAATTTACGGCAGTCTAAACAGTGAAGCGTCCGCTAACGACACTAACATTAGCGCAATTAATTTAATGCCCGATGTTTTCTATGTAGAAAAAAACGGCCAGAAAACGGATGCGTTGATTTTTGGGCAACACGATAAGGGGACGCTGACGTCAGTGCGGCGGATATCACGCTATCTCGATATTCTCTGGGGAGCAGAGAATAACGTCTATTCCATGTATTATCTGAATGGCATCGACAACAGCCTGACGATGATTTCCACACAGACGCTGAAAGATATCTCTTCGCAGTTCCGCGGCAATTATATTACGGTCATTGCCGAAGCCCGCCGGACGGAAATGCTGCAACAGGCAAATGTATTAGATGAACGCGAAAGCTTTTCCCCGCTGCGTAAATTACGCTTCTATAACGATTACTATTTCACGCTGCGCACCACATTCAATCAGCCGGGCCATCTGGCGACAATTCTGGCGTTCGATCTGCCCATTAACGATTTAATTCCAGACGCGATCCCGCGTGACCATCTGATGCTGAAGCCAGATACACCTGCGGCTAGCAACATGGACGGCAGTAATAATGGTGAAAGCGCAACGGATGCACAGCTTCATGGTTCTAATATTGAAGTCTCTGCCACGCTCGTGAATGCACCGATAAAAATCGTTTTCCAGGTGCCGGTAAAGGCACTGATTATTGATGCGTTGCGTAATAACATCTGGCTTATGCTGCTGAATCTGGTTCTGCTGAGTTCGTCCATCAGTGGCTTTTACCTTTTCCGGCGAAAGTATGCCCATCCCGGTGAAGATTTATCTCATCAGTTGGAAAAGAAACTGGATATTTACCGCGAAACCACGGGGAAAATCCCGATGGGCGTGCTGGTTTATGATTTCAACAGCAACAAGATCATCATACAAAATGAGCGTGCAGAGCACCTACTTCCACACCTGAGTCTGCAAAAAATCACCAATATGGCGGACGAACATCAGGGTGTCATTCAGGTCACCATCAATAATGAAATGTATGAAATCCGTCAAATCCGTAGCCAATATTCGCCAGACTATTGCCTCTTCCTGGTGCGCGAACAGGATAAAGAGATTCTGGTGCAGCGGAAATTGCTGCTAGCCCAGCGTGAATACGAAAAGAATATCCATGCCAGAAAACGCTTATTCCAAAACCTGCTCAGCGAATTTAAACAGCCGCTGATCTCACTACAGCAGCATATTCACGCGATACGCCACAGCAATACGGCAGCCATACAAGCACAAACGCTGGATCAACTAACAGCAGATACCCGCTGCGCGATTCAGCTACTGGAAAATATCGCCCTGCATGAAAAACTTGAGGCGCAGGAATGGACCGGGGTCAATACCAGCTTTTCACCGCTGACGCTTATCGACAATGTTCTCCTTGAGTTGTTGCCGCGATTGAATCAAAAAGGGCTCACCCTATTCCATCATTACCATTTGGATAGTAATCAAACTTATGTGGGTGATGCCGAGCTGTTGAAAAAAACGCTGGCACTGCTGCTAAATTATTCAGTGACCAATACCGATTACGGCAAAATTACGGTGTCGGTTGACAGAAAAAATAATGAGTCGGATACGCTGGTTATTCAGGTCAGCGATACCGGAACCCAGGTTTCAGGAAAAGAGCAGGAAAACATTCGGCATCCTTTCCTGCATCCTGCAACTTCCGATCGTTTCGGACAAAATTCAGGATTGACCTTATTTTTGTGTAATCAACTCTGTAATAAACTGGGCGGTGCATTAGCCATCAACAGTAAATCCGGGTTAGGCACACACTATATTCTGACGTTAAAACTGGAGCCGGAAGCGCTGCCCGTTGAGGACGAAAAACTGCTGGACGGTATTACCGTTTTGCTGGATGTGACGTCTGACGAAGTACAGCATATTGTCGGCAATATGCTGACGGGCTGGGGAGCCAATTATCTGGTCAGCGATGAACGTCAGATTACTCAGGAAGCCGATATTTTTATTACTGATGACCCGGAGAAAAAAGCAGATTATACGCTGCTGTTGAGTCATGACGATGACACAGTAACACCTTTGGGCCCGCGCCGTTTGCGGGTGAACTACAATATCAGCCACCTCCTACTGGAGGCATTGCTTAAGCTGATTGAACTGCAACTGGAAACACCACCCGATGCGACGCAGGAGGGAGAACAGAGCGATGTTGAATTTTACGCCGCACAACTGGCGTCAAGCGACTATTACTCGCTGTTCGTGGAGACAGTACCGGATGATTTAAAGAGGCTGTATACTGAAGCGGAAACAGGCGATTTTCCGTCACTTTCGCAGACGGCGCACCGGCTGAAAGGCGTGTTTGCCATGCTGAATCTGCATCCTGGCAAACAGTTGTGTGAGCAGCTTGAACAGCATATTACCGCGCACGATAGTGTACAGATTGAGGCTAACCTTCATGAAATTGAGAGGTTTGTCAGTGCATTACTATCCCCAAGCGAACCTAAAGGGCAGCAAGGTAGCCAACAAGATGAGTAACCAAAACGATGAGTAACCTAAACGTAATTATTGCCGACGACCATCCTATTGTCCTTTTTGGCATCAAAAAATCACTTGAGCAAATTGAATGGGTCAATGTGGTTGGCGAATTTGAAGACTCAACCGCGCTGATCAATAACCTGCCTAAGCTGGATGCGAACGTTTTAATCACCGATTTATCCATGCCGGGCGATAAATACGGCGATGGTATCACCCTCATTAAATACATTAAGCGTCATTTTCCTCATCTCTCTATTATTGTTCTCACCATGAACAATAATCCGGCGATTCTGAGTGCGGTGTTGGATCTGGATATTGAAGGCATCGTACTGAAGCAGGGCGCACCGACCGATTTACCCAAAGCGCTAGCAGCCCTGCAAAAAGGAAAGAAATTCACGCCAGACAGCGTATCCAAAGTGCTGGAGAAAATCAGCGCCAGCGGCTACGGTGATAAACGCCTGTCTCCGAAAGAAAGTGAAGTGCTGCGCTTGTTTGCAGAAGGCTTTTTGGTTACCGAGATCGCCAAAAAACTGAATCGCAGTATCAAAACGATCAGTAGCCAGAAAAAATCAGCCATGACCAAGCTGGGCGTAGAGAACGATATTGCCCTGCTCAACTACCTGTCTTCCGTTAATGGCGGCGCAACACAGGTCGACTAAGTTTTTCTCCCTGCACCGGCAACCACGCTGGTGCAGGTCACTTCTCGGATGTTCTCGCCTGACGCACCACATTACTGTAATACGCCAACGCTTGCTGCAACGTATCCAGCGTCACCGGTTTTGACAAACAGTGATCCATCCCTGCCCCAAGGCAGCGTTCTCTTTCTTCTGCCAACGCATTCGCCGTCACGCCAATGACTGGGAAACGTAGTCCCTGCTCCCGCATACGCTGAGTAAACAAATACCCATCCATATTCGGCATGTTGACATCTGTCAGCACGATATCAATGTGGTTTTTACCTAATACACCGAGTGCGTCGACCCCATCATTCGCCGTCATCGCCTGATAGCCCAAAGAACCTAACTGATCCGCCAGCAATCGACGGTTGATGGGGTGATCGTCAACCACCAGAATCATAATGTCGCCATTCTCAACTCGCTCATAGTGAGCCAGCGGCGGTGAAATCTCCTCGCGAATATTGTCTTCACTGTCTGAGCGATAGATTTTCTCCAGCAAATCAGGCAGATGTTGAGGTGTCGATGTCCCTTGCACCCAGTGCCTCTCACTCACTTTCTGTGCGGTTCCGTTATGTGCGCCACTCATCATGATATGTGCCCGAACGGCAATATCGTCTATCGAGGTGTAATCACTAATCATGACATCATCAGGCGACACGGTTTGATTCTGGTAACGCACCGCCTGCACGCCTTGATTCTGCAATAACGTCAGTAGATACGCCTCCAGCCGGGCATTACGCACCTTCAACCAGCATGTTTTCCCTTGCAGGCTGGCGTTGATCGCCATAGGAGCATAGTGCGCTTTATACAACGGGATCCTGACGCCAAACAGGCTGCCTAGCCCAGGTTCAGACTCGATAGTAATATCGCCATCCATCAGATTGACCAGCTTTTCACAAATTGCCAGCCCTAACCCTGTGCCCTGAAAATGACGCTGTACCCCGCTCCCCGCCTGGAAGAACGGATCAAACAGTTTCACCGCCTCGCGCGGTTGAATGCCCACACCGGTATCGCGCACCACAAATTCCAGATAACCATCGCGGCAGCCAACTTCAAAAATGATGCAACCCGTATCCGTAAACTTGATCGCGTTACTCAACAGGTTGGACAACACCTGCTGCAAACGGACGGGATCGCCAAACAGGCTGACCGGAACATTGGGTTCGATAAAGCAGTACAGCATCAGGCGTTTTTTAACCACCAGCGGGAGATAGTTGCTGGTGATGTGGCTGATAACCTCATGCGGTGCAAATTCACACGGTTCTATCTTCAACTGCTCCGACTCAATCTTGGAAAAATCGAGGATATCGCTGATGATTTTCAGCAGCAGCGAGGAGGAGTTGTTCATCGCCAAGACCAGACGGTTAGCGTCCTGCGGCAGCGACTTGGTTTGCAGTAAATCAAGGTTGCCAATAATGCCATAAAGCGGCGTGCGCAATTCATGGCTGACGGTAGCGAGGAACATCGATTTAGACTGGCTTGCCTGTTCGGCGGCATTCGCCATTTCCTGTAGCGACTCTTCCATTTTGACGCGCGCGCTAACGTCCAACAACACACAAATCGCCACATTTTCATTGCGATAGCGCGAATGGACAAAGCTGATTTGTAGGTGGTGGTTACGGCTGGTCATCACATCCACAAACTTGGACTGCTGCTCGCAAATAATGCGGGTAATTCGCAACCTGTCTTCATGGGTAAGCAAATTGAGATAGTTATGCGCCAGCTCGTTACTGAGGATATTGGTGCCGTCACTAATACGCAGAATACAAATTCCTACCGGTGCCGATGCCACGATCTTACGGTTAAATTGCTCGTTCTCTTCCAGTTGAAACGCATTCACTTCTGCAGGCAACAGCATTTTTCGCTCAAACACCAGCGCCAACACGAACAACAGAATCGCCGAGAGGATATTCAGCACCAGCATGTTGATCATCAATGCGCTGATATGGGACAGCAGCACCTTCAGCGGCAGCGAGTACACAATACTGAACGAAGTCGGCGGTAGCGCCTTCTTCAGAATGAGTTCGTCATAGCCATTCGCATAGCCAAAATAGTTATGCTCGGAGGGATAGCCGTCTACCGAGGAAACAGAGAGTCCTTTGTCATCGGAAAACTGTAAAACAACCCGGTTATATTGATCCAGCAGCTTGGCATTGATCGGAAATTTACTGACAGTGACGAAGTCATCCAGACGAATAGTCTGTTCAATCCCCATGATGACTTCCAGCTTGTTATCCACATAGATCGGCGTGAGCGCATACAAATAGCCGACATCGGGGACAGACGCGGGGGTAATCCAATAGAGCGTTTCATCACGCCCGGTCTGGGTACGATTCTTCTTCTGATCCTGAAACCGATCCTGCACATTTTTAAGCAAGTTATCACGGTCAAGCGACTGGTTACGAATGCCAAAATCAACCATACAACGCCGATCGCCGCCGACAAAAAAGACCCGGTTAAGATCGTAGACGGCAGAGAAATTATCCTGCCAGCCGTTGAAAAAATGACTCAATGAGAGCAGCGCCGTATTCCCGCCATATTGCGTAGAACAGGTTGCACCGGGCTCAAGCGCATAAACAGAGACACCGGGTCCTCCTTCCGTTGGCGACTCAGCCCTCTCTCTCGCCAGCATCAGACGGTTTGCCGCCAGATACTGAAGTTCGCGCACAATATCCGACGCATGTCGGATGTATCCCTGTGACTGATCAAAGCTGAGATTATATTCCTGACGCAGCTCCGACTCTTTTTCATTCAATACTTTAGTGATATAGAAAACGGATATCAGCGCGCCCAACACCCACAGCATGATCGCCAGAACCCGGAACAAATAGCGAGAAACTTTTAATGTGGTATGGAATGAGGCGAGATATTTCAAGTGAATACCGTTGAATGATAGAAGAACTAGTTTGCTGATACACTACCGAGTGTCGATAAAAAAAGCCAGCGCATCGCGCTGGCTTACTCGGCTCATTTCGGTTTAAGGAAAAGGCTTATTCGTCATCTTCAGCGATATCATCATCGCCGTCAATGTCGTCTATAGCATCATCGTCTTCGGCGATTTCGCCTTCAACTTTTACTACGCCATCCAGCTCTTCATCTTCTACCGGCTCGGCCACTCGCTGCAGGCCAACAACATGTTCGTCTTCCGCTGTACGAATCAGCGTCACACCCTGTGTGTTACGGCCGACGATACTGACTTCAGACACGCGAGTACGTACCAGCGTTCCCGCATCGGTGATCATCATGATCTGGTCTGCGGCGTCAACCTGAACCGCACCAACCACTTTACCGTTACGCTCACTGACCTTGATGGAGATAACCCCTTTCGTCGCACGCGACTTGGTTGGGTACTCACTCACGGCAGTACGTTTACCAAAGCCATTTTGTGTGACGGTCAGGATATCGCCCTCACCGCGAGGAATAATCAACGATACCACGCGATCTTCACCTTGCAGGTTGATACCGCGGACGCCCGTTGCCGTTCGGCCCATAGAGCGCACAGCCTGTTCAGAGAAGCGAACGACTTTACCTTCCGCTGAGAACAGCATCGCTTCATCACTACCATCAGTCAGGTCAACGCCAATCAGCTCGTCACCCTCGTTCAGGTTAACCGCGATGATCCCCGCGCTACGCGGACGGCTGAATTCCGTCAGCGCCGTTTTCTTCACTGTACCGCTCGCCGTTGCCATGAAGATATGACGACCTTCTTCGTATTCACGTACTGGCAGAATCGCCGTGATACGTTCATTCGGCTCAAGCGGCAGCAGGTTGACGATCGGACGACCGCGCGCACCACGGCTGGCTTCCGGCAATTGATATACCTTCATCCAGTACAGACGGCCACGGCTGGAGAAGCACAGGATCGTGTCGTGGGTGTTGGCCACCAGCAGACGATCGATAAAGTCTTCTTCTTTTATTCGTGCAGCGGACTTGCCGCGACCACCACGACGTTGGGCTTCGTAGTCGCTCAGCGGTTGATACTTCACATAACCCTGATGAGACAGTGTGACCACAACATCTTCCTGATTAATCAGGTCTTCGATGTTGATGTCGGCAGTGTTCGCCGTGATTTCTGTGCGGCGCTCGTCGCTGTACTGCGTTTTGATCGCTTCCAGCTCTTCGCGGATCACTTCCATCAGACGCTCAGGACTATTGAGGATATAAAGCAGCTCGGCGATCTCCGCTAATAGCTCTTTATATTCATCCAGCAGCTTTTCGTGCTCCATGCCAGTCAGTTTCTGCAAACGCAGATCCAGAATCGCCTGTGCCTGCTGCTCCGTCAGGTAGTAATGACCGTCACGGATGCCGAACTCTGGCTCCAGCCATTCTGGACGCGCAGCATCATCGCCCGCACGTTCCAACATGGTAGAAACGCTGCCCAGTTCCCACGCTTGTGCGATCAGCGAGGCTTTCGCTTCAGCAGGTGACGCCGCACGACGAATCAGTTCGATAATCGGATCGATGTTCGCCAGCGCAATGGCCAGACCTTCCAGGATATGGGCGCGGTCACGGGCTTTACGCAGTTCAAAAATGGTACGACGCGTCACCACTTCACGACGGTGGCGCACAAACGCAACCAGAATGTCCTTCAGCGGCATGATCTTCGGCTGGCCCTGATGCAGTGCCACCATGTTGATGCCGAATGACGTCTGAAGCTGCGTCTGGGAATACAGATTATTCAGGACCACTTCGCCCACGGCGTCACGCTTAATCTCGATAACGATACGCATACCGTCTTTATCGGATTCGTCACGCAGTGCGCTAATGCCTTCAATACGTTTATCTTTGACCAGCTCGGCAATTTTCTCGATCAGGCGCGCTTTGTTCACCTGATACGGGATTTCATGCACGATGATGGTTTCACGTCCGGTTTTCGCGTCCGTTTCAACTTCGCCACGCGCGCGGATGTAAATTTTACCGCGCCCGGTGCGATAGGCTTCTTCAATGCCGCGTCGGCCATTGATGATCGCCGCCGTCGGGAAATCCGGGCCTTTGATGTGTTCCATCAGCCCTTCGAGACTGATGTTTTCATCGTCGATATACGCCAGACAGCCGTTCACGACTTCAGTCAGGTTATGCGGCGGAATGTTGGTGGCCATCCCGACGGCGATACCGGAAGAACCGTTAACCAGCAGGTTGGGAATACGCGTAGGCATGACGTCAGGAATCTGCTCGGTGCCGTCATAGTTCGGCACAAAATCGACCGTCTCTTTTTCGAGGTCGGCCAGCAGTTCGTGAGCAATTTTCGACATGCGAATTTCGGTATAACGCATGGCCGCAGCGGAGTCGCCGTCAATCGAACCGAAGTTACCCTGACCATCAACCAGCATGTAGCGCAGTGAGAAAGGCTGCGCCATACGCACGATGGTTTCATAAACGGCAGAGTCGCCGTGCGGGTGGTATTTACCGATGACATCCCCGACGACACGGGCGGATTTTTTATACGGTTTGTTCCAGTCGTTACCCAGTACGCTCATCGCATACAGTACGCGGCGGTGTACCGGTTTCAGTCCATCTCGAACATCTGGTAATGCACGTCCGACAATAACGGACATCGCATAATCCAGATACGAGCTTTTCAGCTCTTCTTCAATATTGACCGGTGTGATTTCTCTGGCAAGGTCGCTCATGGAGCCGCTATCCCTCTATTTAGGCATCTACCCGTGTTCAGAAAAGTGAACCGTTCAGAAAGGTGAACTGTTCAAAAGGTGAAAAATTATATCACAAACCGCCGTTTCGGGGGAAACTCCCTTCCGCTCTGAACAGACTGTTTTCCTCGTGAACGTTTATCCCGCAGAGAAAAGCGACACCGCTGCACGTTGCGACATGAAGGGGTATACTCGCGGCAGTAGAAGATGACGAAAGGCAGCGATGACACATGAATGTAGAAAATCAAACTCCGAACGTTGACCATCAGGAAATTGCCAAATTTGAGGCTATCGCTTCACGCTGGTGGGATTTAGAAGGTGAATTCAAACCATTACACCGTATTAACCCGTTGCGTCTGGGCTATATTTCACAGCGCGCGGAAGGCTTGTTCGGCAAGAAAGTGTTGGATGTCGGCTGCGGCGGCGGTATTTTGGCCGAAAGCATGGCGCGTGAAGGCGCGGACGTCACCGGGCTGGATATGGGCGCAGAGCCGTTAGAGGTTGCGCGTTTACATGCGCTGGAAAGCGGCATCACTGTCAATTACGTGCAGGAAACGGTAGAAGCCCATGCACTCGCTCACCCAGGCCTTTACGATGTGGTCACCTGTATGGAGATGCTGGAGCACGTTCCCGATCCGCAATCCGTGGTGCAGGCGTGCGCTAAATTGGTCAAGCCCGGCGGACACGTGTTTTTCTCCACGATCAACCGCAATGCAAAAGCGTGGATGATGGCGGTTATCGGCGCTGAGTATGTTTTAAAGATGGTGCCACGCGGCACGCACGATATTAAGAAATTCATTCGCCCAGCGGAGCTGATGCGCTGGGTTGACGACACACCGCTGCGCGAAAGGCATATCACCGGGCTGCACTACAACCCGCTGACGGACCACTTTAAACTGGGCCCAAACGTAGACGTGAACTACATGCTGCATACTCACCACGACAAATAAAAAAGCACACAGCTAGAATGAGTGAACAGCCAATTTGGAGCACTCACGCATTAAAAAACCAACCGCAGGGATTTCCCCTGCGGAAACAAAAAACCAACAACATCATCGCCATTGCTGCTACTTTGTTAAGTTTTGGAAATTTAATAATCAGATAATTCTGAGTTTGTTTTTCTGTTTTGTGATTTGATCAATATCATAATTTTCAACACGAACAATAAAGCCGCAACCGAGTAAATATTTCATTTTTTATCGTCAAGGACTAAAAAGATGAGATGGCCCAAGCAAACAGGCAGTTACCGAACCAATCACATTTACTCCCCTAAGTTATCCACAATTACTCCGGTTTTGTTCACTTGCAATAACATCCTTTTCTCATTATTTTGTTATCAAACCAATCCCACCCCTACATATAGTGTTTGCTCTCGACAAAAAGGCGCAGATGTGCCTTGCTTGTCGTTTTTGCATGTGCTAGTAACAGAGGGGAAATTAACAGGTATTACTTCTCATGAACCAGAGCCTCCTAGTTACCAAACGCGATGGCAGTAAAGAAAAAATCAATTTGGATAAAATCCACCGCGTCATTACCTGGGCCGCAGAAGGTTTACACAATGTCTCCGTTTCTCAGGTGGAACTACGTTCCCACATTCAGTTTTATGACAGCATCAAAAGCTCTGATATTCATGAAACCATCATCAAGGCCGCTGCCGATCTAATCTCCCGCGAAAGCCCGGATTATCAATATCTGGCCGCGCGTCTGGCTATCTTCCATCTGCGCAAGAAAGCCTACGGTCAATTCGAACCGCCAGCCCTGCTGACCCACGTCACCAAGATGGTGGAATTGGGCAAATACGACAAGCACCTGCTGGAAGACTATAGCCCCGAAGAATTCGCTCAGATGGACGCTTTCATCGATCACTGGCGTGACATGAATTTCTCCTATGCTGCGGTTAAACAGTTGGAAGGGAAATATCTGGTACAAAACCGCGTCACCGGTGATATCTACGAAAGCGCCCAGTTCCTGTACATTCTGGTCGCCGCCTGCCTGTTTTCCGGCTATCCGCGTGAAACCCGTCTGGATTACGTTAAACGTTTCTATGACGCGATCTCAACGTTCAAAATTTCCCTGCCGACGCCAATCATGGCGGGCGTGCGCACCCCAACACGCCAGTTCAGCTCCTGCGTGCTGATCGAATGCGGCGACAGCCTGGATTCCATCAACGCGACGTCCAGCGCTATTGTGAAATATGTTTCCCAGCGTGCAGGTATCGGCATCAACGCCGGTCACATCCGTGCGCTCGGTAGCCCAATTCGCGGTGGTGAAGCGTTCCATACCGGCTGTATCCCGTTCTATAAACACTTCCAGACGGCGGTGAAATCCTGCTCTCAGGGCGGCGTTCGCGGCGGAGCTGCCACGCTGTTCTATCCGTTATGGCATCTGGAAGTCGAAAGCCTACTGGTGTTAAAAAACAACCGTGGCGTAGAAGGCAACCGCGTTCGTCACCTCGATTACGGCGTGCAGTTGAACAAACTGATGTACCAGCGCTTGGTAAAAGGTGAAGAGATCACGCTGTTCAGCCCGTCTGACGTACCGGGGCTGTACGACGCGTTCTTCGCCAATCAGGATGAATTCGAACGCCTGTATGTGCAATATGAGCAGGATGACAGCATCCGCAAGCAACGTATTAAAGCGGTTGAGCTGTTCTCCCTGATGATGCAGGAACGTGCTTCCACGGGCCGTATCTATATTCAGAACGTTGACCACTGCAACACGCATAGCCCGTTCGATCCGCTGATTGCACCGGTTCGTCAGTCCAACCTGTGTCTGGAAATCGCGTTACCGACCAAGCCGTTGGACGACGTGAATGATGAAAACGGTGAAATTGCACTGTGTACGCTGTCAGCGTTTAACCTCGGTGCGATTAATAGCCTGGACGATTTGGAAGATTTAGCCACGCTCGCAGTACGCGCGTTGGATGCCCTGCTGGATTATCAGGATTACCCGATTAAGGCGGCAGAACGTGGTGCGATGGGCCGCCGCACATTGGGGATTGGCGTCATCAACTTCGCCTATTATCTGGCGAAAAATGGCGTGCGTTACTCCGATGGCAGCGCCAATGGCCTGACACACAAAACCTTTGAAGCGATTCAATACTATCTGCTGAAGGCGTCGAATGTGCTGGCACGTGAGCAAGGTGCCTGCCCGTGGTTCAACGAAACCACCTACTCACAGGGTATTTTACCGATCGATACCTACAAGCGCGATCTGGACGCGATTTGCAACGAACCGCTGCATCTCGACTGGGAAACGCTGCGTAACGACATCAAAGAATACGGCCTGCGTAACTCCACGCTGTCTGCGCTGATGCCGTCTGAAACGTCGTCTCAGATCTCGAACGCCACCAACGGCATTGAGCCACCGCGCGGCCACATCAGCGTCAAAGCATCCAAAGACGGTATTCTGCGTCAAGTCGTGCCGGAATACGAAACGCTGAAAGATGCCTACGAACTGCTGTGGGAAATGCCAAATAACGATGGATACCTGCAACTAGTGGGCGTGATGCAGAAATTTGTCGATCAGGCGATCTCCTCCAACACCAACTACGACCCATCACGCTTCCCGTCAGGCCGAGTACCGATGAAGCAGTTGCTGAAAGATTTGGTCACAGCCTACAAATTCGGCGTTAAAACGCTGTATTACCAAAACACCCGTGACGGCGCTGAAGACGTGCAAGACGACCTGTTGGCAGAACCGCAGGACGATGGCTGCGAAGGCGGCGCGTGTAAGATTTAAGCCAATAATAAAAGGCTGCAATGCAGCCTTTTATCCTTATTAGCGCGGGCGTCCTACCCGCAGTCGCAGGCGGCGTTAAAAAATGCTCAGCGCATTTTTTTGGAGAGATTAATGGCCTATACCACTTTTTCACAGAATAAAAATGACCAGTTGCTAGAACCCATGTTCTTCGGCCAGTCGGTCAACGTTGCGCGTTTCGATCAGCAAAAATATGAAATTTTCGAAAAATTGATCGAAAAGCAATTGTCATTCTTCTGGCGTCCAGAAGAAGTTGATGTGTCCCGCGATCGCATCGACTATCAGGCACTACCCGATCATGAAAAGCACATCTTCATCAGCAACCTGAAATACCAGACGCTGCTGGATTCAATTCAGGGACGTAGCCCGAACGTGGCGCTGCTACCGCTGATTTCTATTCCCGAGCTGGAAACCTGGGTGGAAACCTGGGCGTTCTCGGAAACCATTCATTCGCGTTCTTACACCCACATCATCCGTAATATCGTGAACGATCCGTCGCTGGTGTTTGACGATATCGTCACTAACGAAGAGATTCTGAAGCGCGCCAAGGATATCTCCGGCTACTACGATTCGCTGATCGAGATGACCAGCTACTATCATCTGTTGGGTGAAGGGACACATCAGGTCAACGGTAACACGGTAACCGTTAACCTGCATTCGCTGAAAAAGCAGTTGTATATCTGCCTGATGAGCGTGAATGCGCTGGAAGCGATTCGTTTCTATGTCAGCTTTGCCTGCTCGTTTGCTTTTGCGGAACGCGAACTGATGGAGGGCAACGCCAAAATCATCAAGCTGATCGCCCGTGACGAAGCGCTACACCTGACTGGCACGCAGCACATGCTGAACCTGATGCGTTCTGGCCACGACGACCCAGAAATGGCGCAGATTGCCGAAGAGTGTCAGCAGGAGTGTTATGATCTATTCGTACTCGCCGCTCAGCAAGAAAAAGAGTGGGCTGAATACCTGTTCCGTGACGGTTCGATGATTGGCCTGAACAAAGATATTTTGTGCCAATATGTGGAATATATCACCAACATCCGCATGCAGGCCGTAGGTTTGCCGCTGCCATTCCAGACACGTACCAATCCCATCCCGTGGATCAACGCCTGGCTGGTGTCCGATAACGTACAGGTCGCGCCGCAGGAAGTCGAGGTCAGCTCCTATCTGGTCGGCCAGATCGATTCAGAAATCAGCGATGACGACCTGAGCGATTTCCAACTGTAATCGATGAGCAATCCAACTATTACGCTGCGCACATCCGGTGCGCAGTTTTCCTGTTCAGACGATGGCCCTTCCCTGCTGGAAGTGCTGGAATCCAACCGCGTCAGCATTGAATACCAGTGCCGCTCTGGCTATTGCGGTTCCTGTCGCCTGCGTCTGGTAAAAGGTCGCGTAGCGTATCGTCAAACCCCACTGGCCTGCATCCAACAGGATGAAATTCTCCCCTGCTGTTGTATGCCGCAGGGCGACATCGAACTCGATCTATAGCCCCGTACTGTCTTCCCACACCAGTTAACTGGCCTACCGTTCTCGCTGGCGAGTGCATTTCTTGCCCGCATTTATACATAAGTGAGTTACACTATCCGCTGACATCGTCTTTTGGCCGATATATACCCTAAATAATTCGAGTTGCAGGACAAAACGTTAGCGTTTTGAACAACGCTTTGCGTTGACCCTTTAGGGCAAGGCTCATTTATGGCCTTGTAACGCGGAAACCGAGCGAATCCCCAGGAACTTACATCAAGTCAGTGACTGTGGTGAGCAAGCGAATCCAACGCATATGCAGCTTGAAGTATGACAGGGATAAAACAACCTGGAGGTTTTAGAACATGCTAACCGTCATTCCCATTTTGGTTTTTGTTGCACTTATCATCGTCTGGTCAGGCATCAAAGTCGTACCTCAGGGATACCAATGGACTGTAGAACGTTTTGGCCGCTACACCAAAACGCTGATGCCGGGGCTGAATCTAGTCGTGCCGTTTATGGATCGTGTTGGACGTAAAATCAACATGATGGAACAGGTATTAGATATCCCCTCTCAGGAAATTATCTCACGCGATAACGCCAATGTAGCGATTGATGCCGTCTGCTTTATTCAGGTGATCGATCCGGCACGAGCAGCCTATGAAGTCAGCAATCTGGAACAGGCTATCGTCAACCTCACCATGACCAACTTCCGTACCGTACTGGGCTCCATGGAGCTGGACGAAATGTTGTCTCAGCGCGATAGCATCAACACGCGCCTACTGCATATTGTTGACGAAGCCACTAACCCGTGGGGCATTAAAATCACGCGTATTGAGATCCGCGATGTACGCCCACCTGCTGAACTGATTGCCGCGATGAATGCACAGATGAAAGCGGAACGTAACAAACGTGCCGATATTCTGGAGGCTGAAGGGGTGCGTCAGGCCGCTATCCTGAAAGCCGAAGGGGAAAAGCAGTCCCAGATTCTGAAGGCGGAAGGCTTGCGTCAGTCCGCGTTCTTGGAAGCAGAAGCGCGCGAACGTGCGGCAGAAGCAGAAGCACAGGCGACCAAAATGGTCTCCGAAGCCATCGCGGCAGGTAACATTCAGGCGATTAACTACTTTGTTGCTCAGAAATATACCGATGCCTTGCAACAGATCGGTTCCTCCAATAACAGCAAAGTGATCATGATGCCGCTGGAAGCCAGTAACCTGATGGGAGCCATTGGCGGGATCACCGAGCTGATTAAAGATAGCAAAGACAGCCGAGGTCAATAATGGGCATTGAACTGGTGATGGAAAATGCGCACTGGTTCTGGCTGTCGCTCGGCGGCCTGCTTTTAGCCGCCGAAATGCTGGGTGCCAGTGGTTATCTGCTGTGGAGCGGCGTGTCGGCCGTATTGGTTGGGCTGCTAACGTGGGTGATGCCGCTGGGATGGCCATGGCAGGGCACGATTTTCGCCATCATGACGATCGTTACGGCGCTGCTCTGGTGGTATTGGCTGCGTAAACGGACGCTGTCACGCCCACCATCGACGCTCAACCAACGCGGGCAACAGTTGATTGGTCTGCGCGCTACCCTGACAGAACCCGTGACTAACGGCTTTGGCCGGGTAAACATTGGCGACAGCAGTTGGCGCGTGAAATCAGAGCAGGAACTGCCTGCTGGCACGCATGTTGAAGTGATTGCCGTTGACGGCATCACACTGCATGTACGGTCGATTGAGTCCTAACAGAGCGCACTCGTTAGGGGAGCCTCGCTCCCCTTTCTGGCAGTTTACTCTTTTGACGATTTACTCTTTTGACAACAGCCCGCCAGATTATTGATTATCGGACACTCTGCGCTACCGTCCCCCGGGCACTGTTCGGCCAACGCCAGCAACTGTTCACGCATCGTTTTCAACTCTTCGATATGCATCTCGATTTCTTGCACTTTCTGCAAAGTACGTGCTTTTACATCCGCGCTTCGCCGCAGCGGATCGTTAAATAACGTGACCAGCTCCCGGCATTCATCCAGATTAAAACCAACCTGCCGCGCCTGACGCAGCAGCGTTAGCTCTTCGACATGATGCTCATCATAGCTACGATAACCATTTTCAGAACGCAGCGGTGTAGTCAGAAGCTCTTTCTCTTCATAGAAACGAATGGTTTTACTGCTAAGACCCGTTTTTTTCGCAACATCACTGATATTCATGATTTCTCCTTGCCCCTCCCCATAATGGCAGAGGGTGTACTGGCACAGCCAATGAGTATCTCAATGAGATCATATTATCTGACTCTGTAGTCTCAACCAAATTTACCACTATAAAAATTCACTTCACGTAAAAGATGACGAGAACATTTATTTGTGTAAAATCACAAGGTTTTATAATTACTTGCGATGGAATGCTGCAAGTGAGTTATTATCAGTAAAGGAAAATATCATCATGGGATATAGCAATATACTCGGTAAAGTACTCGATAACGCACAACGGCTCAAAGAAGTCCATTATCATATTGAACGCCACCACATTCCTGTTACATCGAAAGATGACCTTTCTCAACAGATTATTGAAATTGAACGTTATCTCGGGGACAGCACCTACACGTCGCTGAATACCAGAAAACAACGAATCAATATATTAGGCGCTATTCTCGCTTTACCCGTCTTACTATTTTGCTTCATTTTCATACCGGATCGGTATCTTAAATACTTTAATATTGAATATGATATCGACGGTATGGCGCAAAGCGTATTTCTTTTTCTAATCGAATATATGTGGATGGTTATCGCGTATAGCGCTTTGTTTTTCGGTTTGATTTTTTATTTTTATTACCTCAATCACCGAGCGGAAAACGAGGCTGAGAAGGTCATTCAGGCATTCATCGCCCGGACTTCAAGCGATACTTGATGACTGACAACGTCAGGCTCAACTGACCTTACCTTCACCTGAGTGTTTCATCTTGTTCGAAGAGCCTCCCTGCTATCTGGCAGAGAGACTCTTCGCTTTTTCTCTCCTAGAACAAAAGCACATTAAATCCCTTGACCTTCCCCTTGCCAGAAGGTTTACCTTACCCAATAACAAGTAGAAATCAGATGGCCGGTCAACGTCTTTCACCGCCGGTTGTTAACACGGGAGAAAATTATTATGTCTCAAACTATCGTGTTGTCGTTGCAGGGATTGACCTGCGGGCACTGTGTTCAACGCGTTAAAAAAGCACTAGACGCAATACCCTCTGTCGAACAAAGCGACGTCACTCAGCAGTATGCCAAAGTCAGCGGTGCCGTTGATTCTCAAACGTTGATCGACACTATCGAACAGGCAGGCTACGACGCACAGCTCTCCACCACACCGGATGTGTCTCTTCAGCTTTCCGGCCTGAGCTGCAACCACTGTGTCGTCGCTACGCGTAAAGTACTGGAAGCCATTCCCGGCGTCGTGGCAACGGATGTGACTAAAGAACAGGCCGCTGTGTATGGCAGCGTTGACGCCACCACACTGATTAGTGCTATTGAAGAAGCGGGCTATCACGCTAGCGTGCAGGAGAGCGTTCACCCAAAAACTGAGCCGCTGGCACAGGTAGCGACAATGCCGGAAGCGCTGCCAGCGGCCGAGAGTATTCTTCCGGCAATAACAACACGCACCACCCGCGATGACGACAGTGTGCAACTCCTGCTCCAGGGGATGAGCTGCGCCAGTTGCGTGAATCGCGTACAGACGGCGCTACAAAACGTCAGCGGCGTTACGCAGGCGCGGGTGAATCTGGCTGAGCGCAGTGCGTTGGTCAGCGGTCACGCCGATCCGGAAGCGCTGATTGCCGCCGTTGAGCAATCAGGCTATGGCGCAGAAATTATTCAGGACGAGGAGGCGCGCCGTGCACGCCAGCAGCAAACGGCTCAACAGGCCATCCGCCGCTTTCAGTGGCAGGCTGCGCTAGGTTTACTGCTGGGTGCACCACTGATGCTGTGGGGCGTATTGGGTGGCAGCATGAGCCTGACGCCAGAAAGCCAAACGCCATGGCTTATCATCGGTATTCTGACGCTGGCGGTGATGGTATTGGCTGGCAGTCATTTTTACCGTAACGCCTGGCGTAGCCTGAAAAACGGCGCTGCAACCATGGATACGCTGGTGGCGCTGGGAACGGGTGCGGCATGGCTTTACTCGATTACCGTTAACCTGTGGCCGGACCTTTTCCCAACAGCGGCGCGCCATCTGTACTATGAAGCCAGCGCGATGATCATTGGTTTAATCAACCTGGGCCATGCGCTAGAACAGCGTGCTCGCCAGCGTTCTTCACGTGCTTTAGAGCGTCTGCTAGATTTAACACCGCCCACCGCCCGCGTCGTGACGTCGGAAGGTGAGAAATCGATTCCACTGTCAGAAGTCCAGTCCGGCATGACGCTGCGCCTGACAACCGGCGACCGTGTTCCTGTCGATGGCGAGATTTTGCAAGGTGAGCTGTGGGTGGATGAAGCCATGCTGACCGGCGAGCCGATCCCGCAATCTAAAATGTCCGGCGATACCATTCACGCAGGCACATTGGTCTCCGATGGCAGCGTTCTCTTCCGTGCAGACGCTATCGGCAACCAGACTACCTTGTCGCGTATTATCCGATTGGTCAGACAGGCGCAAAGTAGCAAGCCCGCGATCGGCCAGCTAGCAGATCGTATTTCTGCCGTATTCGTTCCCGTTGTCGTTGCCATCGCGCTTCTCAGCGGCGCGATCTGGTTCTTTGTCGGGCCACAGCCTCAGATAGTTTATACGCTCATTATCGTCACAACGGTTCTGATCATTGCTTGCCCTTGTGCGCTTGGGCTGGCAACGCCGATGTCGATCATTTCCGGCGTTGGACGTGCAGCGGAGTTTGGCGTACTGGTACGGGATGCCGATGCCTTGCAACAGGCCAGCAAGTTGGATGTGCTGGTGTTTGACAAAACCGGTACGCTAACCGAAGGGCAGCCGCGTGTCGTGGCAATTCACACGTTCGGTGGCGTAACAGAGGAGCAGGCGCTGCTCTGGGCAGCCTCGCTGGAACAGGGGTCTAATCACCCACTGGCGAAGGCAATTCTTGAACGAGCGGAAAGCCTTACGCTAACGCAAGTCGAGCAGTTCCGCACGCTACGCGGTCTCGGCGTCAGCGGTAAGATTGGCGACGCCAATCTGCTGCTGGGGAATCCGCCTCTGCTCAAACAGCATCAGGTCGATATCACCGAAGGTGAAACGCTGATCAACGAACAGGCTCAGCGCGGTATCACGCCGGTGCTGCTTGCGGCGAATGGTCACATTATCGCGGTGTTCTCTATCCACGACCCGCTGCGGGCAGACAGCGTCAGCGCGTTGCAGCGCCTGCATCAACAGGGCTACCAGTTAGTCATGCTCACAGGGGATAACCCACTCACGGCAAAGAGCATCGCTAAAGAAGCGGGTATCGATCAGGTAATCGCTGGTGTACTACCAGACGGAAAAGCGGAGGCCATCAAAAAGCTACAGGCGCAAGGAAAACGCGTGGCGATGATTGGTGATGGCATCAATGATGCACCCGCACTGGCGCAGGCCGATGTCGGCATTGCGATGGGCGGCGGCAGCGATATTGCAATTGAAACCGCAGCTATCACACTGATGCGCCACAGCCTGCACGGCGTCGCTGACGCGCTGGCACTGTCCAATGCCACGCTGCGTAACATGAAGCAGAACCTGCTGGGCGCGTTTATCTATAACTCGCTGGGTATCCCGATTGCCGCAGGCGTGCTCTATCCGTTGACTGGCACGCTGCTAAATCCGGTGGTTGCCGGTGCCGCTATGGCGCTCTCTTCCATCACGGTAGTCAGTAACGCTAACCGCTTGCTACGTTTTAAACCTAAAAATCAGTAATGTCAGCGCGCCATCTTCATTTCGAATGATGGCGCACGCTTTCTTCCGCATAATCGTCTTACCACGCCTCCACGTTCACGCCACCCGCGGTATACCTTGTATTGTTCTGCATCTAGCGTTTAGCATAGTTACTCCCACATCAGGAGACGGAAACAATGGGGCAACTGCTGCGTAGAATCGCGACTTTTTTTGGCTTTATCTCACCGCTAGCTTATTCCTATCCTGCGATAGACGTTCAACTCGCCAACGAACGGTATCTGCATCTGGTCGGCAGTATTCATATGGGCAGCCAGGATATGGCGCCGCTGCCCGATACGCTGCTGCAACAACTCAGACAGGCGACCGCACTCATCGTAGAAGCCGATATCTCCGATTCTCATTCCCCCTTCGGACACAGTGACGCCGAGCCACCGCTCGCACAGCGCCTCAGCCCGGACAACTATCGCCAATTGCAAAAAATCTGTGAATCACTCTCTTTCGATGAAAGCAATATCGACACGCTTCCAGCCTGGCAGGCCGCGCTGATGCTGCAAGCAAGACAGGCTCAGCGATTAGGGTTACGCCCCGATTATGGCATCGACTATCAGTTGATTAACGCGGCGAAATATCACGGTATTCAGATTATCGAACTGGAAGGGCAGCAGACGCAGGTTGATTTGTTACAGCAACTGCCGCAGGGCGGCCTGCTGCTGCTGCTGGATACAATTAAGCACTGGCACATCAATGCTCGCCTGCTGCAAACGATGATAGGCTGGTGGCTAGACAGCAGACCTGGCACCTATAAACCGGATATCCCCGCGACGTTCAGCAATGAAATGACCGACCTGTTGATGGGTCAGCGTAACCGCCGCTGGCAACAGCAACTTCAGGCACTACCACCCGGAAACTACGTTGTAGCCGTCGGCGCACTGCATCTGTATGGCGATGAGAATTTATCCACGCTGCTCAACAACGGTCATTCAGCAACGCCTTGAAAGAACACATTATGACGCATAGCCGCGTTCGCAAGATAAGACCCATAAAGGGGTTAAGGATAGTGAAATCATGACACCCGCAGTCAATCTGCTCGAAAAGAACAAGGTCGCCTTTACACTACACAGCTATCATCACGACAGCGACGAAACCAATTTTGGCGAGGAAGCGGCCAGAAAGTTGGGGCTGAATAAAGAGCAGGTTTATAAAACGCTACTCGTCTCCCTGAATGGTGATGCGAAAAACCTCGCCGTGGCCGTCACGCCAGTCGCAGGCATGCTGGATCTCAAAAAAGTCGCACGCGCGCTATCCGCCAAAAAAGCCGATATGGCCGATCCGGTCATCGCTCAGCGCGTAACGGGTTATCTGGTGGGGGGAATCAGCCCGCTAGGGCAGAAGAAACTGCTGCCGACCGTGATTGATGAACCGGCACGCCAGTTCGGTACCATTTTCATTTCCGGCGGTAAACGCGGATTGGACATTGAGCTGTCGGCAGACGATCTGGCACGGCTACTGCGCGCCACCTTTGCCGATATCGCCAAGCATGATTAGTACCGCGATTAAAAGAGCATAACCTGCCAGGCGATATGTACCAAAGAGAAGCAGGTAGCAGGGGACTCCACGGCCAGTGTGTCCCCTGCTACCGCTTCATATACTCGTCATACTTCAAGTTGCATGTACGTTGGCTGCACTCACTCGCCCGAATCACTTACTTGAGTAAGCTCATCGGGACTCCTTCCCTTGCCGCGTTATTCGGCCTTATGGCCTCACCCCTTCGGGGTCAGCGCACGCACTGTTCAAAAACGCCTTGCCGTTTTTGTCCTGAAACTCGAATTATTTAGGGTATAATCGATTACTGATCGACTTTCGCCCCTTTATCCAACTGCATTACAGGGCCTTCTTTCACATTCAGCGTCAGGCCTTTGGTTTGCAGTTCCGCATTCCTTACGCGAATACCTTTATCCGCATCAATGCGCACGTTATCAAAATGGAAACCACTGAGCGGGGCTTCCGGCACGCCGATAATGTACGCTGCGGCCTTGGTCTTACCGGTCGATTCCAGATTCTCAATCGTCACATTGCTGAAATGCGGCGTCTTGTGCTGATCAAACGGCTGCTCAGGATCGGTATCCGATGGGTAAATCTGCTCACCCATCGTGAAGCCACCTTCGGCCAGCATCTTGTCTACCTCAGCCTGCACGATCGGTGCAGCTTTGTAGTAAGCGGCAAAGACCAGCGGTATTTCAACATCCACCATTTTGGTATTACGGTAGGTAATGTTTTTCACCTCGCCGCCTTTACCACGCAGGGTTTTAATGCGGATACCGTACATAGAGCCTTCAAACTGGTTGTTTTCAACCAGCACATTATTCACGCCGCCGGAAGTTTCGCTACCTATGGAGATGCCGCGCCCCTGCTTCAGAATATTGTTGGCAATATAGATGTTATCCACGACGCCATTCGGGAAGCGGCTATCTGGCTTCTCGGCTTTTATCGCAATATGGTCATCATTACAGTCGATATAATTATTGGTGATACGGATATTCTGGCTGTCGATCGGGTCAATAGCATCGGTGTTTGGTGCATGCCACGGCGACAGAATACGCGTGCCGTTAACATCCACATCATGCGAGTAACGCATCACAACGTGGAAGCTCGGGGAATGGGTGAGCGTGACACCGTCCACCAGCACGTTACTAGAACTTTTGATATAAATCAGACGGGGGCGATCGGTTCCACCTTTCTTACCGGTTGCACGAATATTCTCACGCCAACGTTCCCACCAGACGGCACCCTGCCCATCGATGGTGCCCTGTCCCGTAATCGCCACGTTTTGTGCATCAGCAATACTGATAAAGGGAAGCCAACCATTTTCCGCTTCAGCGTACTTGGTTTTTTCCGTCGCGCGATACGCCGCGACTTCAGTCGAGGCGACGATAGTTGCATCTTTTGCCAAATCCAGTCGGATGTTACTTTTCAGGAACAGCGGATCAACCAGATAATTACCGCGAGGAACGTGTACCGTTCCGCCACCAGCCGCAGCGCAATCATCAATTGCCTTCTGGAAAGCTTCGGTATTGAGTGCGATCTGTAGGCGGTGACCTTCGGCCCCGTATTGTGTGACGTCACAGGTTTTATCTGGGAATTTCACTGAGCTGGCAGCCTGTGCCGTACCAGCTTGAATACCCAGCGTGATGCAGGAAGCCATTAATGACAGAGCAAGACCACTACGCATACTTAACCTCACAAAATAATGAAATATCGTTTTAATAAAATAACACCAATATTCCACTAAAAAACGAGGGACGATCACGTTTTAGATGTATTCGTAATAATTACAATAAGGTAGGGATTTTTTCGTGCAATTGCACTATTCCATCCTGAGAAGATGCGCTCCCCTGCCAGACAAAATGTGGCACAAACAGAACCAGTAATAGAGCGATAATAGGATTGAAGAGAGAGTGCTGGCCAGAGTGACCAGCACAAATAAGACGGAAGCGTTATGCCGTCAGACGAGCGAAAGCATTACGGATTTCCTGTTCGGGTAAATCCACACCAATAAACACCAGCACGCTCTTTCTTTCTTCATCAACCTGCCATTCTCTGTCCCAGTCAGCGCTGTACAAACGCTGGACACCCTGAAACAGCAGGCGACGGTTGTCAGCGTTGATGGCCAGAATGCCTTTATAGCGCAGTAGATTATCGGAGAATTGTAGCAACAGGTTTTCCATCACATCGGAAACAGCCTGAAGCTCAACCGCCTTATCGAGATACACAACAATCGACTGCACGTTATTCTGCGTGGGTGCAACAAAGCGAAATACCGGCGTTTTCACGTCCAGTTTGTCGCTGAGGACAAAACCGTCGATGTTAAACAGCACGCTCAGATCGATATCGCCGTGTACCACAGGGTAGATCGGTGCACGTGCATTGATGCGCTGAAGACGCGGTAACAACGTCTCGTCTTCGCTTGCCACATCCGTTTTGGTTAGCAATATGCGGTCGGCATAGCCAATCTGCGATTGTGCAATGGTGAACTGATCGAGCTGTTGTTGCGCATGTACCGCATCCACCAGCGTGATAATTCCGTCCAGAACAAAGCGTTCACAGATAACTTCATGGGAGAAGAAAGTCTGCGCCACAGGCCCTGGATCGGCCATACCGGTGCATTCAATGATGACGTGATCAAAATCCAGCGTACCGTTATCCACGCCATCAATCAGATCGAGCAACGCATCAGCCAGCTCATTGGACTGCGTGCAGCAGATGCAACCGTTGCTCAACGTCGTAATCTGGCTAGCACGTTCACCGATTAATGTATTATCAATTGGGACTTCGCCAAATTCATTTTCAATCACGGCAATTTTGTAGCCGTGATCGGCATTCAGAATATGCCGTAGTAAGGTGGTTTTTCCAGCACCAAGAAACCCGGTCAGAATAGTGACATACACGGGTTTAGCTGCATCAGATGATAAAGGTTGAGTCATAACCGGTTCCAAGTCGTTAACAGCAGCGCATCCCGCCTTTGCCGTCTCCGCCGTAACGCGCCTGCTGGCGCTCGCGGAAAAATTCTTCATACGTCATCGCAGGTTTATCCGGATGATTGGTCTGCATATGCTGCACATAGGTATCATAATCCGGCATACCAACCAGCATACGCGCCGCCTGGCCTAAATATTTTCCTGCTTTTCCCAGATTGCCAAACATCATTACCTCCAGACCATCGCCTGCAATAGCGGCTAGATAAAAAATACCCTGTATAACGTTATACATTATACAGGGTATCTGTACCCGTCATCTTTCACGTTCAACCTTGCTAGCGGTCTCGCAAAATCTGACGGGCGCGTGTGGCTTAGTGACCGGAAGAGACTTTCACGCCACCTTCAGGAACCGGAACATATGGTGTTTCCTGATCGGTACGTTCAGCTACTTTACGTGCAGCCAATGCCGCTTTGATACCGTATGCGATAATGCTGTACACCACGATCAGAAACAGAATGCTCAGACCGGCGTTGGTATAGTTGTTAGTCACGATATGGTTCATGTTCGAGATCTGCTGCGCGCTCAGATCGGCACCGCCTTCTGCAATTTTGCCCTTGAACATGTTCGCCATGTAGAAGAAGCCTTCCAACTGTGGGTTGTCGCTGAACAGTTTCAGACCCAACGCCCAAGTGGTACAAATCAGCAGCCAAACCGCAGGAACCAGCGTGACCCAAATGTACTGTGTACGTTTCATCTTAATCAGGATAACAGTACCCAGTACCAGCGCCACCGCAGCCAGCATCTGGTTAGAGATACCGAACAGCGGCCACAGACTCTTCACGCCACCCAGCGGATCAACCACGCCTTGATACAGCAGGTAGCCCCACAGACCGACGCAGCCCGCCGTACCGATCATACCAGCAATCAGCGAGTCGGTTTTCTTCAGGAACGGAACGAAGTTACCCAGCAGATCCTGCAACATGAAACGACCGGCACGCGTACCCGCATCCAGTGCCGTCAGAATGAACAGCGCTTCAAACAGAATACCGAAGTGATACCAGAAGCCCATGTCGGCACCAGGAATGATCTGGTGGAACACGTGTGCGATACCGACAGCCAGTGTTGGAGCACCACCTGCGCGGTTCAGAACGGAAGGCTCACCGATGTCTTTCGCCGTTTGCAGAATTTGCTCAGGAGAAATCACGAAGCCCCAAGAGCTAACAGTCGCCGCCGCGTGTGCGGATACGTCCTGCAACTGTGCCAGAATCATTGGCGCATCAGCCGTGCCCAATCTATGCAGATCCGGCATCGTAATACCCAACGCCGCTGGCGGAGTATTCATCGCGAAGTAGAGACCTGGTTCGATGATAGACGCTGCAACCAAAGCCATGATCGCCACGAAAGATTCCATCAACATGGCACCGTAACCGATGAAACGCGCATCGTTTTCGTTAGCCATTAATTTCGGAGTGGTACCAGAAGCAATTAGCGCGTGGAAGCCAGACACCGCACCACAGGCAATAGTAATGAACAGGAACGGGAACAGCGTACCTTTCCAGACCGGGCCGGTGCCATCCACAAACTGCGTTACCGCTGGCATTTTCAGATCGGGATTCAGGATCACGATACCAATCGCCAGACCGACGATTACGCCGATTTTCAGGAAGGTCGCCAGATAGTCACGCGGAGCCAGAATCAGCCATACTGGCAGCAGGGCGGACACGAAGGCATAACCAATCAGCGTATAGGTGATAGTCGTATCTTTGAAGGTCAGCGCCGGTCCCCAGTACGGGTCGTGTGCCACTACACCACCAAACCAGATCGCCAGCACCAGCAGCACGATCCCCATTACTGAGATTTCACCGACTTTACCTGGACGGATAAAGCGCATGTAAACGCCCATGAACAGCGCGATTGGCACCGTAGAACAAACGGTAAAGACACCCCACGGACTTTCTGCCAGCGCTTTCACCACAATCAGTGCCAGCACGGCAAGAATGATGATCATGATAAGGAAGCAGCCGAACAGCGCAATCGTACCCGGTACCGGGCCGAGTTCTTTCTTAACGATTTCGCCTAACGACGCACCATTACGACGGGTCGAAATAAACAGCACCATGAAGTCCTGCACGGCACCCGCCAGCACCACACCGCCCAGCAACCATAAGGTGCCAGGCAGGTAACCGACCTGCGCGGCCAGTACCGGCCCGACCAACGGGCCAGCACCTGCGATAGCAGCAAAGTGGTGCCCGAACAGCACGTTACGGTTCGTCGGCACATAGTTAAGACCGTCGTTATTGACAACGGCAGGGGTTGCTCTGGTCGGGTCCAACTGCATGACTTTTTGTGCGATATACAGGCTGTAGTATCGATAGGCCACGAGGTAAACGGCAACAGAAGCAACAATAATCCATAAGGCACTGACATGCTCACCGCGACGTAGTGCAACTACGCCGAGGCAGGCAGCCCCAATGATTCCAAGAATCATCCAGGGGATGTGTTTAAGAATGGAATTGCTCTTCATAAGACATCCTTCAATTAAAAATCACAATCGTTTGATTTTGTTAGCGGTAGAAAAATAAACCCTGGTAAAGCGTCGTGCCATAACGCGAGTCATCGCGTATTTCAGATAAGGAAGAGAGTGGCGGCACAGTACGTCATCACGTACGCGCGTGGGGCGGGTATTTGGGTAGGCGGCAGAATAGCGTGCTAAGCGGTTAGAATGACGCAGTGAGTGGCTGGAGAAAAATTGGGACATACCAAAAAGAAAAGGCCGCGAAATTCGCGGCCAGTGGCGTGTTTAATCGAATGAGCGATTACGGAACCTGATACGCCAGTTTGTAATTACCTGCCGCTACGGTGCGGAATGTCACGCTGTCGGTGCGCCAGCGGACCTCCACTTCCGCAGGGGATTGCACTTTCCAGCTAGATGCGTCATTAACGTTCAGCGTCAGTCGGTCAATAGTCGCAACATCTGTCACCGGATCGGTGATATCAAGTGCGAATGCAAACGCGAGAGCATCCGGTACGCCGTTGTTGGATGAGAACAATTGCGTCCACTGTGCCGCAGTAATCCCGCCAAGCTCGGCTGGCGTCATACCGTCTGCAATCAGCGCGGTCGCGCCTGCGGTATCTGCTGACAGAGGTCCAACATCAACCCATTCCCCGCTCCGCAAGACATGCCAGTTCACCCGATCCCGTGTAACGGCGACGCGTACTTTACCGCTGCCTGTCTGCGTTGCCGTTAGCGTTGCCGTTAGCGTTGCTGAGTTGATTTGTGGCCATGCAGCAACTGAAAATAAAGATTCTTGAATCAGAATCTGTTCGTGAGGAGTAAATGAAATTTTCACATTGGTTGCTACTGGAGATACAACATTTATTTTTGACAGTTGCGACAATTGCGATTCAGATATTTCCCCTGACTGTGAAAAACTATTGTCATCAAAATCATCAACACTGGCTGGTGCAGCAACAGGAGAAAGAATGCCGTTAGATACTGAATACCAATCAGAGCCTGAATTTATCATTAATCTGTTAAATGGGAATAATTGCAATTCCCTCAATGCTACATATCCGCCGCTCACACTAGAAAATGATTTCTCTATTAACAATCTATACGATGAATATTCACTGGGAGTTTCATCAATTACGAATTTTCTGACAGCACCAGCCGCATTATTTACATCATTAGCAACCGAGTGAACGGTTTCCCAAGTATCCCCATCATCTTGACTACCTTGTAATTTCCATGCTGTCGGGCTATTAATGACACCAGCCGCGCGATTCGTCAGGGAATAACCCGATAACGCTAACGAGTTTGGCAGATCTATTCTCACCCACTGTGGTTTTTCCACTGTGGGAATAGCACCGATCGCCCCAACCCATGCATCAGAACCCACTCCAGAAACTATACGCCTATCAAATGCGAGATATGCACTATAGCGGGGATCATAATTTGATGATGCCGATGCAACATACCCTGCAGGGAATGTATTTGATGTCATTGTCGGCACAATAGATTCATCTAGGCAAGAAATTGACAATGCTCGCGGTTTACCTGGAACGGACAGTGCGTAAAAATCTCCCTGAACAGATACGGTATATATTCCACCTGTATAAGGTTTTAATTGCCCATCAAAAATAACCTCGCTGGTCGCGTGATAATTTGGCTCGCTCGACGCATTAAACTCATCAACAACATGAGTCTGATTTGCCGCACCCGCTTCTTCCTTCAGCGCATACGCCGCGAGATTAAATGTATTTTGTGGACGAATACTGAACGCGTGATTTTGCCCCACCGTTGCACCCTGGCGATCGGCGACAACATAGCCGGAACCACCACTGCCAGAACTACCGCCCACCGCACTAATGATCGTTTTTTCACTCGCAGAATTATAATTCAGCGTCACGCCCGTTCCTGCTTCCAGAGAGGAATGGATGAGCTGTTTTGTTTTTTGCGTGTAATCGGTGATTTCCGATGTGGTGTGAGTATGCCCTACCGCTGATGCGCCCATTTGCGCCAGCGTCGGTGACAAATCACCGCTGCCCAGCAGCGACTGACCAAAGAGGGTGCGGATATTTGTGCCAGAAATTAATTCAGCCTGCTTCGCATTCCAGGCCGCTTTTTCATCCGGCGTGGCAAATTCTCTGGTGGCGGTTTCGGTAATCTGATCGGCCGTATAATCGCCGGGTTGTGCAGTGACAATGCCAGTGCGTCCGAATACGGAGGAAACACCCGAAACACCGGGTTCTTGTCCGCCTCCGTTATCGGGATGGCAGCAAGTGTGGGGATCAACCGGAATAGGGGGGTGGATGGTGCATGTTGATTTGCCTGTGCTGTCACAAACGTTAATTTCGATATTAATATCTTTCATGGTACTGATAACTCCGTTGATAAAAGGCATCAGGAGTATCGTTTATTTGGTGGGGAGATTATTTTAACGCACATTAAGAAATTCGAGTAAAATTCATGAATAAAATCAATAAATTAATTTATTTCACATTGACAAGCAAGAGCTTAATTCATTCCATTTCTTTACGATATTTTAGAGAAAAAACAGCGGTTTTCGCCACCAACGAAAAGACAAAAACCGCCATGATTATTAGTTACTTATAAACGATTTCACCTTTCGGCGCGTAGGCTTCCGCATCCAGCGGAGAATGTTTCTCGATGTACTGCTTCAGTACTTCAGCGTCGACAAAACCAGTGTTCACATAGCCTGGCAGGTTATCAAGACGCGGGTAACCATCACCGCCCATCGCATTAAAATTCAGCGTTGCCATACGATAAACTTTATCGGCCTGCAACGGTTCGCCTTTGATTTTCACGTTCTGCACACCTTGTCCATCCGCCGTCAGGCTGACGTTAAGGAATTGCGCATAAGCACCGGAATCCACCTTTTTATTGGCGGCGACAGCCAGATATTTCTCGACGTCACTGCCTTTCATATCTACATAAACCAGAGTGTTCGCAAATGGCTGAACCTTCAGTACATCTTTATAAGTGATATCACCCGGTTCAATCGAATCACGGACGCCACCACCGCTCATAATGGCAAAATCGGCCTCTGCACGCTCAAGTTGCGCAGACAGCAGCACGTGCGCCAGATTGGTCTGACGGAAACGTACCTGATTGCGATCGCCTTCCAGTTTACCTTTCACGCTACCGATCTTGATACCCAACTGCGCCTGACCTTTCTCCTGGAACGGCGTCAGCATTTTCATGACGTCAGAGTCCTGCGTGATTTCATGCGTATAGAAAACACGTTCGGTTTTACCGTCTTTTTCTACCTTTTTCTTCAGGTTGATCGGTATCAGTTGATAATGCTCAAGTTTCAATTCGCCATTACGGAATGTGAAATCAGCACGACCGACATATTTACCCCACTCGTGCGCCTGAACAATCCAGGTGCCATTCTGACGGTCAGGTGCACAAGCCGTGCCAGGCACATAATCCACCTGCTTTTTATTTTCCTGCGCCATACAGACCGGATCCTGCGAGTGGCCGCCAACAATCATGTCCAGATAGCCAGCAGGCAAGCTACGCGCCATTTCCACATCACCCGGTGCATTAGAGCCGTGATTACCATCGTCATAGTGCCCCATATGCGTTGCGGCAATAATCACATCCGGTTTTTCGCTCTTACGCAATTGCTCAACAACCTGCTTTGCTTCCGCCGAAGGATTACGGAATTCGATATCGGTAAAATACTCAGGATTACCTAATTTAGCCGTGTCATCCGTTGTCAGGCCGATAACCGCGATTTTCACACCTTGCTTGTCGAACAGGGCATAAGGCTTAAACAACCGCTGATCGGTGCTTTTTTGGTAGATATTGGCCGATAACAGCGGGAATTTTGCCCATTTCTCCTGCTGGCGCAGCACAGACAGTGGATTATCGAATTCGTGGTTACCGAGCGCCATCGCATCATAGCCAACCATGTTCATACCACGAAAATCAGGCTCCGCATCCTGCAAGTCAGACTCAGGCACGCCAGTATTAATATCACCGCCGGAGAGCAATAATACACTGCCACCTTTACTTGCCACTTCCTGACGAATCTGATCGACCAACGTTTTTTGCGCCGCCAAGCCATATTCACCATGATCGTTATGCCAGAAATGGCCGTGGTGGTCATTCGTATGCAAAATAGTGATAGCGTATGTTTTGTCTTTCTCCCAAGCCATTGACATAACAGGTGTTAATGCCAACGATACCGCCATCGCACATCCCAGAGCTTTTATTGAAAAGCGCATGATAAATCTCCGTTTATTTTAAAGTTGCAGTAGAACCACCGAGAAATTCATTGCACAAATTATCACAGCCAGATGAACAATGCGCCAGGCACGTTCATGCGTCCCTCAGCAATGTGCGATAGCCGACAAAACCAGATTAGGTATCACAGCTAGAGCGATATAGCACTGACATGGCGCTGTCGTCGCGCCGTCACGAACACTTGCTAATATGGATACTTCATCGGAATAACCTGCCATCACACCGTTTATCCTCTGTTTTCTGGGATTTTATGCCGGTGGATAGAATCATTCTGGTGAATAGGCGTAAAAGCCATAGGTCATTGCCATCAAGAACATCTTGCTATCAGAATAATTACACATGTTTATCAATGCTTATCGTCGGAAACCATACCTAAATCTGTGTTACACTACCTTTATCTTGAGAAACTGATATTTTTCATAAAATACCACTTTTACCCAAGCAACATTTCACTACATGCAATAGAATTTATATATACCCAGAATAATTGGCGTTACAGCCACACAGCAAACGAACGACCCCTAATACGTTTTTCGGTACATAATTAAGAGTGATAAGGGTACGTAAGCGCCGCTAACCACGCTGTAGCATCAAGACAAGAAGGGTAAATCCGCTCAATTACGTTTCACCTACTGGCACAAGGAGTTGGGATGCATGCTGCAACACCGCTAATTTCTACTATCGCTGGGGGGCTGGTTCTTGCCTTCATCCTTGGTATTCTGGCAAACCGCCTGCGTATCTCTCCCCTTGTTGGCTACCTTGCCGCAGGCGTGCTTGTCGGCCCTTTTACCCCCGGTTTTGTTGCCGATACTTCACTAGCATCAGAACTGGCTGAACTTGGCGTAATTCTGCTGATGTTTGGCGTCGGTTTGCACTTCTCGCTGAAAGACCTCATGGCGGTAAAGTCCATCGCCATTCCCGGCGCGATAGCCCAGATTGCTGTGGCAACGCTGCTTGGAATGGGGTTATCCACCATGTTGGGCTGGAACCTGGCGAGCGGCCTGGTTTTTGGCCTCTGTCTGTCCACCGCCAGTACCGTGGTTCTACTACGTGCACTGGAAGAGCGTCAGCTTATTGATAGCCAGCGTGGTCAAATCGCTATTGGTTGGCTGATCGTAGAAGATTTGGCGATGGTGCTTACGCTGGTCCTACTGCCCGCCTTCGGTGACATGATCGGGTCTGAGCATGCAGATACCAGCAAGCTGCTGGCTGATTTAGCCTGGACCATCGGTAAAGTCATCGCATTTATCACCCTGATGATTGTAGTAGGTCGCCGTCTAGTGCCGTGGGTGTTGGCAAAAAGCGCCAGCACAGGCTCACGCGAGCTTTTCACGCTGGCGGTGTTAGCGATGGCGCTGGGCATCGCCTTTGGCGCAGTGAAACTGTTTGATGTCTCCTTTGCTCTGGGCGCATTTTTCGCCGGCGTGGTACTGAACGAATCTGAACTCAGCCAGCGGGCGGCTCACGATACGCTGCCGCTGCGCGATGCTTTCGCCGTGCTATTCTTCGTTTCTGTAGGCATGCTGTTTGATCCAATGATCCTGCTGAACGACCCAATTTCCGTACTCATTACTCTGGCAATCATCGTGTTCGGTAAGTCAGCGGCCGCTTTCGTGCTGGTTCGTCTCTTTGGTCACTCAAAACGGACAGCATTAACGATTTCTGCCAGTCTGGCGCAGATCGGCGAATTTGCCTTTATTTTGGCTGGACTCGGCATCGTGTTGGGGCTGTTGTCCGAAGAAGGCCGAAATCTGGTACTAGCCGGTGCCATTCTCTCTATCATGATAAACCCGCTGCTGTTTACACTGCTTGAACGCTATCTGGCGAAGAACGAAACAATAGAAGAGCAGATCGTAGAAGAAGCCATCGAAGAAGAGAAACAGATTCCTGTTGATATGTGCAACCATGCGCTGCTGGTCGGTTATGGTCGCGTGGGTAGCCTGATTGGTGCCAAATTGCATCAGGCAGGCATTCCTGTGGTGGTGGTTGAAAATTCACGTACACGCGTTGATGCCCTACGTGAGCAAGGC
Organism: Pectobacterium wasabiae CFBP 3304; assembly: GCF_001742185.1. Lineage (NCBI taxonomy): Bacteria > Pseudomonadati > Pseudomonadota > Gammaproteobacteria > Enterobacterales > Pectobacteriaceae > Pectobacterium > Pectobacterium wasabiae. The sequence goes on along the minus strand of NZ_CP015750.1, from coordinate 3,224,113 downwards.
ATTAAAGCCGTATTGGGCAACGCTACCAAGCCTGAAGTCATGGATATTGCGCGTCTCGATTGTGCCCGTTGGCTATTACTGACGATTCCGAACGGCTATGAAGCCGGTGAAATCGTCGCAGCGGCCCGTGAGAAGCGCGGCGATCTGGAGATTATCGCCCGTGCGCACTATGACGATGAAGTCAGCTACATTACCGAACACGGTGCCAATGAGGTGGTAATGGGTGAGCGGGAAATCGCCAACAGCATGATTACGCTATTGAAGCTGGATGAAATCCCTCCTGCTCCTCAGGCGTGCCCTATCTAAACGACTACACGTTAGATACAAAAATGGCGGGCAAATATGCCCGCCATTTTTTATGCTGTGCAATACAGGCACAAAGCTTTAAGCGCTGCCAAACAAAGGCAATCTCCCCCTACTCTGCTTCGCTCACTAACTGTTCCAGCAGATCGATATGCAGCGGATCGTCATTGAGCGCTGGAATGTAGTGGAATGCTTCGCCACCTGCGTGGAGGAATATTTCACGGTTCTGTTCCTGAATTTCCTCCAACGTTTCCAGACAGTCAGCAGCAAAACCGGGGCACATAATCTGAATGTGTTTGATTCCCTGTGCGGGTAGCCCCTGCATAGTTTCATCCGTATACGGCGTCAGCCAAGGTTCACGACCAAAACGCGACTGGAAGGTCATCATTATTTTTCCTTCCGGCAACCCCAGTGCGGCAATCAGCGCCTCTGTCGTCGCCCGACAGCGCTGCGGATAGTCATCCCCTTCGTTAGCATAACGTACAGGGATGCCGTGATAGGAGATCACCAATCTGTCCGGTTCGCCATGCTCAGCAAAAGACTGCTCAACACAGTGCTTCAACGCCGCAATATAAGCAGGATGTTCAGCGTAATCACGGATAAAGCGAATCGCAGGCAGTTGGCGATTATCACGCAGTTGTGCAGCAAGCCCATCCCACACGGCGGCGGTCGTTGAGCAGGAATATTGCGGATACATGGGCAAGACCACCAGTTGCGTTACACCTTGCGCCAGTAACTTATCCAGCGCTGAACGCAAGCTGGGCGAACCATAGCTCATACCCAGCTCAACAGGCGTTTCCGGCATACGTGCAGCCAGTGCCTGCTGCTGTCGGCGGCTAATCACCAACAGTGGCGATCCCCCTTCCATCCAGACCGATTGATAGAGCTTCGCCACTCGTGGTGAGCGAGTGGGTAGAATGATGCCGCGCAGCAGAGGCCACCAGAGCAAACGCGGCGTATCCACCACACGCCGATCGCTCAGGAACTCAGCCAGATAACGCCTCACCGCCTGCGGCGTCGGGGCATCGGGAGTCCCTAAGTTCACCATCAGCACACCGTATTTCTCTTGTTTCATCGCCGTCTTCCTTTTATGGAGAAGCAGGCCTTCTTTCAGCCCGCCAGTGCGTAACATCAAGTGTCTATACCCTAAATAATTCGAGTTGCAGGCAGGCGGCAACCGCACGAATCCCCGGGAGCTTACACAAGTAAGTGACTGGGGTGAGCAAGGACAAATTGGCTTAGCCAATTTGAACGCCGCTTGCGGCGACCCTTCAGGGCGAGGCCCAGATATGTGCCGAGTATTGCCAACGAACATGCAGCTTGAAGTATGACGGGTATATTGTAGCGAAAAAAAGCTAAACAAATACGGGTAGATAACAGGGGTAATGCCGATGCTACTAATAGGGGAAAATAAACAAGGAAGAGTTTCAAAACGAAAAAATGCCAGACGATTGCCTGGCATTCAGAGGGTGGAACTGGGTTGGCTTAGAAAAATCAGCCCAGAATAGTTTCCAGTTCTACGCGAACTTCTTCCACTTTACGCGTACCTTCCACTTTGAAGTAGCGCGTATTACCCGCGTCAGCTTCTTTTTGATAATAAGAAACTAACGGTGCAGTCTGCTGATGGTACTCAACCAGACGTTTACGCACGGTATCTTCCTGATCGTCCTTACGGATGCTCAGGTCTTCACCTGTCACGTCGTCTTTGCCTTCAACTTTAGGCGGATTGAATTTTATATGATAGACGCGGCCGGACGCCGCATGAACGCGACGACCAATGATACGATCGATAATCAGTTCGTCAGGAACGGCAAATTCGATAACGTAATCCACATCAATGCCTGCATCTTTCATGGCATCAGCTTGCGGAATGGTGCGTGGGAAACCATCCAGCAGAAAACCGTTACGGCAATCGTCCTGGGCGATGCGCTCTTTAACCAGAGCAATGACCAGTTCATCAGTGACGAGTTTACCTGCGTCCATGATTTCTTTAGCCTGCTTGCCCAATTCAGTACCCGCTTTTACCGCTGCACGCAGCATGTCACCCGTGGAAATCTGCGGAATACCGTATTTTTCCATGATGAATTGAGCCTGAGTACCTTTGCCTGCGCCCGGAGCGCCCAGCAGAATAATACGCATCGCGTAAATCCCCTTGCTATGTAATATTTATAAAATAAATTTGAAAAACGCTAAACCATACCATTCCAGACGCTTATGCTCAAGGAACGGGCTCGCTTCAGCAATGTGTAGGCAGATGAAAAAAAGCCAGATACCTAAAAATACGGTTTGCCGTCTGCCCAATGTTGCCATTCAGTGTAGACGAATAAACCCTCGTCAGAGGAAGGAAACATAAAATCGGGGAAGATCCCGGTTGACACCGGGATCTGAAGGACATGAATATCAGGCACTTAATAGCTGATTCATACGACGAATGAACAGATTCGGATCGTCCAACGTACCACGTTCGGCCAGCAAAGCCTGATCCAGCAGCAGTTCAACCCACTCGCCAAATTCAGCGTCGTCAGAAACGTCGGCAGCGCGTTTAATTAACGCATGCTCTGGGTTCAGTTCAAAGATGTACTTCACTTCAGGTGCCTGTTGGCCCGCGGCAGCGAACAGTTTCGCCATCTGCGTGCTCATCTCGTCGGCATCTGTTACGACAATCGCAGGTGTATCGGTCAAACGGTATGTGAAGCGCACATCTTTAACACGCTCGCCCAGCAGGGTTTTCACTCGTTCAACAAATGGCTCCAGCGCTTTTTGTGCTTCTTTCTGCGCATCGTTTTCTTCATCAGCCAGTTTATCCAACGTGTCATCTGCTTTGCTGACAGACTGGAAGGATTTACCGTCAAACTCGGTCAGGTAGCTCATCATCCATTCGTCAATGCGCTCGGACAACAGCAATACCTCGATGCCTTTCTTACGGAACAGTTCCAGATGTGGGCTGCTCTTCGCCGCCGCATAGCTGTCTGCGGTGATATAGTAGATCTTGTCCTGACCTTCCACCATACGGCTAACGTAATCTTCCAGCGATACCGTCTGTGCGGAACTGTCAGATTGCGTGGTAGCAAAACGCAGCAATTTCGCGATCGCTTCGCGGTTACTGCCGTCTTCCGCCGGCCCTTCTTTCAGCACCAGACCGAACTGTTGCCAGAACGTTTGGTATTTTTCCGCGTCGTCTTTCGCCAGTTTATCCAGCATTTGCAGCACACGTTTAGTCAGCGCATTACGCAGGTTCTGCGTCACACGGCTGTCCTGCAAAATCTCACGGGAAACGTTCAGCGGTAGATCGTTGGAATCAATCAGGCCACGAACAAAACGCAGGTAGTTCGGCATGAACTGTTCGGCGTCGTCCATAATAAAGACACGTTGAACATACAATTTCAGACCGTGTTTATGATCGCGATTCCACATATCCCACGGTGCATGAGCAGGAATGTAGAGCAAGCTGGTGTACTCCTGCTTGCCTTCCACACGGTTGTGGCTCCAGCTCAACGGATCGGTAAAGTCATGGGAGATGTGCTTATAAAATTCGTTGTATTCATCATCGCTGACTTCAGATTTACCGCGCGTCCACAAGGCTTGTGCCTTGTTAATTTTTTCCCAACTAACGGTGGACCCACCGCCTTCTTCCTCGCTTTCTGTCCGAGATTCAATTTCTACCGGCAGCGCGATATGGTCGGAATATTTGCTGATGACGGAACGCACACGCCAGTCGTCCAGAAACTCATCTTCACCTTCACGCAGATGCAGAGTGATTTCCGTACCGCGATCGTCTTTGGTGATGTCGGCAATGGTGTAATCGCCTTCACCAGCAGATTCCCAATACACGCCCTGATCGGCATTCGCGCCTGCAGCACGGGTACGCACGGTCACTTTATCCGCAACAATGAAGGCAGAGTAAAAGCCCACACCGAACTGGCCAATCAGTTGGCTATCTTTAACCTGATCGGAACCCATGGATTCCAGAAAAGCCTTGGTGCCGGACTTCGCAATTGTACCGAGATTATCAATCACTTCATCACGGCTCATGCCAATACCGTTATCAGAAATCGTCAGAGTACGTTTTTCTTTATCGGTAGACACACGCACGCGCAAATCGCCATCGCCTGCATACAGTTCAGGGGTAGACAACGCACGGAAGCGCAATTTGTCTGCCGCATCGGAGGAGTTGGAGATCAATTCACGCAGAAAAATCTCTTTGTTGGAATAGAGCGAATGGATCATCAAATGCAGTAGTTGCTTAACTTCGGACTGGAACCCGCGAGTTTCTTGGCCTTTCATACTCATTGTTGCTTACCTCAATCCTAATATTATTCAGGCTGATTAAACTGACGATAAGTAGCAGATGGGGATAAATCAGGGTGATTTCAAGGGGTAAATTTCAGCGGTTCAATAAAATGGTGGGAGAAGAAAAGAAGAGTGCGGCTGCCAGAGAGTGGCGCTGGCAGCCGACAGCTTAAAACCGGAAAGGCTGACGACCAGCCAGAGAATGGGAGAGCGTGGTGCCATCGACCATTTCCAGCTCACCACCAACCGGAACTCCGTGTGCAATGCGACTGGCCATCACGCCGTGTTGCGCGCAGAGTTCAGCGATATAGTTCGCCGTAGCATCGCCTTCTACCGTCGGGTTGGTAGCCAAAATGACTTCGTTTATCGATTCCACTTGCAGGCGCTCTTCCAGTCGCCCCAAACCGATATCGTCCGGGCCAATGCCATCAAGCGGCGACAAATGCCCCATCAGCACAAAGTAACGACCGGCAAACTGCCCCGTCTGTTCAATAGCATGAATATCAGCCGGGCTTTCTACCACGCAAATCTGCCCATTTTGCTGGCGGCGCGGGTTCGAGCAAATCGCACAAACGTCCTGCTCGGTGAATGTCCGACAATCGCTACAGTGACCGATTTCGGACATCGCCCGCGTCAACGCCTGCGCCAAACGCATACCGCCGCTGCGATTGCGTTGCAGCAGTTGAAACGCCATGCGCTGCGCCGACTTGGGCCCAACGCCCGGCAGGCAGCGCAGTGCTTCCATCAATGATTCAAGAAGCGGACTGGTCTGCATCAGAACGGCATCTTGAAGCCCGGCGGCAATTGCATACCGCTGGAAACCGATGCCATTTTTTCTTTCTGCGTTTCAGCGATGCGGCGAGCGGCATCGTTGAACGCTGCCGCGATCAAGTCTTCCAGCATCTCTTTGTCGTCTTCCATTAGGCTTGGATCGATCTCAACACGGCGGCAGTTATGCGCACCGTTGATGGTGATTTTCACCAGACCCGCGCCCGATTCGCCCGTGACTTCCAGATTCGCCACTTCTTCCTGCATCTGCTGCATCTTTTCCTGCATCTGCTGGGCTTGCTTCATCAGGTTGCCAATTCCACCTTTACCAAACATAGTTTTCTCTCTATCACGTCGGGCTGCACACTCGCAGCGGTTAAACAGGGCGGATACTTTCTTCGTCCAGTTCCGCATCAAAGAAACGCCGCAGCGTTTGAATCGTCGTATCGGCTAGGATCGACTGACGCGCCTGCGTCAGCTTCTCTTCATATATCGCCTGACGCCACTCCAGCGGCGTCCGCATCGCTGGGTTGTCGTCTTCAGTAATCAGTAATTCTACAGGATGCCCGTAGTGGGCCGTCAATGCATCTATCAGCGTCTTTTGCGCCGCAGGCGAATTCAGATGCCGCTGGGATGAACGCAGATGCAGATGGACTTTACCCGCCTCGTCACCCTCTTTAAACGCATTAAGCGCTAGCTGTTGTACCAGCTTTGGTAACGTCAGGCGATGGATTTCCGCCGCCCATGCATCCCGTTCCAGCGACTCTTCCGCCAGCCGTGCCGCCAGTTCCGGCGTTTTTTCGTGCTCTAAAGCCGAACGCAGCGCCTTTGGCGTCGCCACATCAACCTTAACCTCATCAACCTTGTTTTGCGCACGCCAACGGTACGCTTCCGGCTTTTTGGGCTCGGAAGGAGAGGTTTTCGCGTTTTGCCGTTGAATGCTACGCTCAGTTACCGAAGCCAATCGCTCCAGCGCTGAAGTTGCCGGCCGCGTGTTGTCAGACGCTGCCGGTTCAGCCTTTTTTGGTGGCGTACTCCCCTGCTTTCGCAATAGCTGGCTGCGAGCCTGTAACAGTTGAGAAGTCGCATCGGGTAGTTCGCTCTCACCATGTTGATCCGCTGCACTGGCCGACACCGTCTGTTCTCCTAACGGCGGCGCATATGCAGAGGCATCCATCGGCGGTTCGGAAGAATAAGATGATGGCAGCGCGTCGTCATGAGATTCAGCCTGTTGCTGCATTGGTGCACGAACCGTCGCCGATGTTGTCACAACGGGCTGCTGCACAGAAGGTTGAATAGAAAGCGCACGCGTAGCCTGAGCAGGCGTAGCGCTTACAGGTGCCACAGGTTCAGCGATAATCTGACTGGGGTGAAACGCCAACGCTCTCAGTAGCGTCATTTCAACGCCCATCCGACGATCGGGTGCAAAAGGCAGCTCTTTGCGGCCAATCAGTATCGTCTGGTAGTAAAGCTGCACGTCCGCTGGCGGCAGCGCACGGGCCAACTCTCGCATACGGGCTTCAACGGCAGCGTAATCATCGCCCAACGCCGCAGGCAACAGTTGAACCATCGCAATACGATGTAACAGCGTCTGGGTTTCCACCAGCAACGATTCCCAGTCCACACCGCGTGCCGCAACCTGATCTAACAACGACATCACCTGTGCGCCATCGCCTTTCGCCAGCGCTTCGATAATTGCCAGCGGTTGCTCGTCGTCCAACGTGCCAAGCATTTGGCTGACTGAAGCGGTCGTGACCTGCCCCTGCCCCATGGCAATAGCCTGATCGGTCAAACTCAGTGCATCACGCAAGCTACCATCGGCAGCACGCGCCAAGAGTTGCAGCGCTCGTGGTTCACTGACCAGATTTTCCGCCTGTAATACCTGTTCCAAATGAGCGCGAATCTGTTCGACATCCAGCGCTTTGAGATGAAATTGCAGGCAGCGCGACAGAATGGTCACCGGTAACTTTTGCGGATCGGTGGTCGCCAGCAGAAATTTGACGTGTGGAGGCGGTTCTTCCAACGTTTTCAGCAGCGCATTAAAGCTGTGGCGCGATAGCATGTGTACTTCGTCAATCAGATACACCTTGAATCGCCCACGCGCAGGAGCGTACTGCACGTTATCCAGCAGATCGCGCGTGTCCTCGACTTTAGTGCGAGACGCGGCATCGATTTCGATCAAATCGACAAAACGGCCCTGCTCGATTTCGCGGCAGTTATCACACTGACCACAGGGCGTTGCCGTCACGCCCTGTTCGCAATTCAGCCCTTTTGCCAACAAACGGGCAATCGACGTCTTCCCGACACCGCGAGTGCCAGAAAACAAATAGGCGTGATGAATTCGACCTAAGGAAAGGCCGTTAGCCAACGCGGTCAGGACATGTTCCTGACCGACAACTTGGGTAAAGGTTTGGGGACGCCACTTACGGGCAAGAACCTGATAGCTCATCAATACCGCAACAGTCGAGTTATTGAGGCGATCATGCTAACACAGCCACGCCGCTATCGGCGAGACTGTTATGATTAATGTCCGGGGAAGTCAACCAGGCTATAGCAGGTTACACCCATCTCGGTCAGGCGTTGTTCACCACCCAGATCGAATAGGTTAATGATAAAAGCGGCATCATTCACTGTGCCACCCAGACGGCGGATCAATTTCACCGTGGCTTCGAGCGTGCCCCCGGTTGCCAACAGATCGTCAATCACCAGCACATTATCACCAGCGGAGATCGCATCTGCATGAATTTCCAGCGTATCTGAGCCATATTCCAGCTCATAGCTTTCACCGATCGTCGGACGCGGCAGCTTGCCCGGTTTACGCACGGGCACAAAACCCACGCCCAGCGCCAGAGCAACCGGTGCGCCAAACAGAAAACCACGCGCTTCCGTGCCGACAACCTTCGTCACACCGGTGTTGCGGTAGCGGTTCGCCAGCATCTCAATACTGGCCGCATAGGCCACGGGATCTTCCAGCAGGCTGGTGACATCACGGAACAGTATGCCCGGCTTCGGATAATCGGGGATGCTTTTGATACTGTTTTTAATTAATTCTGCCTGCTGCTGGGCTGTTACGGTCATCATAGTTGTGCCTGATAAAACGTTCTAAACATACAAATGCCGGTCGCCACAAGGCTTTCACCATCGCGTGATGCGATGAATAAGCATTATGACAAAGAGGAAAATGGCGACCCGTGCACGAAAACGCTCAAATCTAGTCAAAGTGACGGATAAATGCAACCATCCGCACTCTGGGTGGATATTTTTTGTCTACCCACCATGGGGCCGCCGTTTGCGCTATCTTTTCGGATCCGCGCCCTGCGTTTGTTGTTCTGGATCAATCACGGGTAAACGAAGCATAAAGGTCAACAAAATAGCCAAAATCGCCAATAGCAAAATCCTGACCCACACCAGCTTGACCAACCAGAGCGAAAGCGCGAACGTCAGCAGGATCAAGGCGACGGCCTTCCACTTTGCTCCCGGCGGCAATGCCCGGTGTTGTTGCCAATGGCGCAGATAGCTACCGAACCAGGAACGGTACAGTAGCCAGTCATGGAAACGCGGAGAAGAGCGAGCAAAACACCAGGCGGCCAGTAACAAGAAAGGCGTGGTCGGTAATAAAGGCAACACGACGCCCAACGTTGCCAGCACAACGGAAACCCACCCCAGTATAATCAGCAACACACGATACATATTCACCTTTACGCTTTGTTCGCTACAACGAACATCATACTTTATCACCACCTTGCCCGACGGATTAGTTAAGATATCCTCATGCAGGCCACAAGGTGCCGTTAACCTACCATGCTGACATATTACGTCTGGGTAGGCTGGCTGAATCATTGACCTTAACCACAAGGGAAAAAAGTGAACACGCATCAATTACTGCAGGCGCTTGAGCAACAAATTACTACGCTGTCGAAAGAGTTGGAACCGCTGGCAGATAAAGCGGTGCCGCAATCACGCTTTGATCGTCAGCTTTTTAGCAGTTACGGCACCCGATTACGCGACTATCGCGCCGAGGTTGAGCAAAACCTGCATACAATAAAACAACTGGTCGCCGAGCAACGCACCGATCGTGTAGCATTTTTGGCTGAAAAGCTGGTCAGCCAGATAGCCGCCTTGCAGCGTGAACTGGCGACACAATCGCTACGCAGACAAGAGCAACGAACCACGCCACAGCCGGAAGATGTGTATCACAAGCTAGCAGAGCATCAGGATTATGAACGCCGTTTGCTTTCCATGATTCAGGATAGAGAAAGTCTGCTCATCACACAGACGCTTTTCAGCGAGCAACAGCGGTTGCAAAAAGAGCTAGCGGCACTGGAAGGACGACTTTCACGCTGCCGTCAGGCACTGTCACGATTAGAACGTCAGATCGAACGTCGGGAGCAAGGGTTGTAGCGTAGCGGCTTCGCAGAGAAAAAAGAGGAATTGATTGATGTCACTTGAAAACGCCCCACCCGAAGTCAAGCTGGCGGTCGATTTGATTATGTTGCTGGAAGAGAACCAGATCGCACCACACATTGCACTAGCCGCACTGGAAATGGTACGGGCTGATTTTGAGAAAAAGCGCTCGCAAGAAAAAAATGACGCAAAATTTTCCTCTCAGAACGAATAGTTCAGGAGCTTAGCGGCAGAGTGGCAAGCCACAACTTACACCGCAGGTTTGCGCAGCGCAGGGCTAAAATGCAACATATCGATAAAGGCATCCACCAGTGCTGGTGCTTCCTGATCGAGATCGAAACTTTCCGGCATAAATAACCAGTTTTCCATCACGCCGGAAAAATAGGCACGCAGCGCAATCGCAGCGCGACGGGGGTAAATATCCGTCGGCAACATCCCCATACGAATGCACTTAATCAGGTTTTCTTCGATATCAACATAGCAAGAAAGATAAAGCTCTTTGCGCGCATTATAAGATTGCAACATTTCGCCGACAAACTCGCATTTATGGAAACAAATTTCCATAATGGAACGCCACTGCGTATCATTAACCGTTAAACGCAGCATATAAATCAATAATTCACGCATCACGCGGAGTGGATTGTCAGGGAATTTTGTCTGATACTCTATTTCGAACTCACTGACTTTTGACTCTGCCTGTGCCCAGATCTCATCGAAGATTTCGGCTTTATTCTTAAAATGCCAGTAAATAGCACCGCGGGTCACGCCAGCAGCTATCGCAATGTCAGACAATGAAGTCGCAGACACACCGTGCTCAGAGAAAACTCTCAACGCAGTATCCTGTATATGTTGTCGGGTTTCCTGAGCCTGTTCTTTGGTTTTTCGTGCCATATCGCTGTATTTGAAGGAAGCGTGATTTACATACATTCAAGAATGTATGTAACATAGCATGAACATAAGACTATAGCAGCAATGGGTTTTTGAGCTTGTGATCCATTGGTCAATTTCAAATCGGACACTTGAGGTTTATCTATGAACAAAAACAGAGGGCTAACGCCTCTGGCGGCAGTTCTGATGCTTTCTGGCGGCTTAATGCTCGCAGGATGTGATAGCGGCAACAATCAGCAGGGCGGCGCACAGCAGCAGATGCCTGAAGTGGGTATTGTTACGTTGAAAACGGAAGCACTGAATGTCATGACCGAACTGCCGGGCCGTACAAGTGCTTACCGCATTGCTGAGGTTCGCCCACAGGTTGGCGGAATTATCCTAAAACGCAACTTCGTTGAAGGATCTGACGTTAAAGCTGGTGCATCACTGTATCAGATCGATCCTGCAACCTATCAGGCGAACTACAACAGCGCCAAAGGTTCACTTGCTCAAGCTCAGGCTCAGGCAGAAATTGCACGCCTGACGGTTAACCGCTATAAGCCGCTGCTGGGCACCAACTACGTCAGCAAGCAAGATTACGATCAGGCTGTCGCCACTTCCCGTCAGGCTGACGCAGCGGTTCTGGCGGCCAAAGCGGCAGTAGACACCGCGCAAATCAATCTGGCTTACACCAAAGTCAATTCACCAATTGAAGGCCGCGTGGGGAAATCCACGGTGACGGAAGGCGCATTGGTGGGAACCGGGCAAGCAACGGCATTAACAACCGTGCAGCAGCTTGATCCGATCTATGTTGATGTCACTCAATCCAGTAATGATTTTCTACAACTGAAAAAAGAGCTGGAAAACGGCACGCTGAAACAAAATCAAGGCAAAGCGAACGTCCGTCTGCTGTTAGAAAACGGTACTGAGTATGCAGAGACCGGTACATTGGAATTCTCTGATGTTACGGTAGATGAAACCACGGGTTCCATCACGCTGCGCGCCATTTTCCCTAACCCGCAGCATAACCTGCTGCCCGGCATGTTTGTACGGGCTCGCCTCGACTCAGGTGTTAACCCAACAGCCTTGTTAGTTCCTCAGCAAGGTATCACCCGTGATCCACGTGGTCAGGCCACGGCAATGGTTGTTGGGGAAGGCGATAAAGTGGAACCACGCACGCTTAAAACCAGTAAAGCAATTGGTGACAAATGGTTGGTCACCGAAGGCTTGAAAGCGGGCGATCGCGTTATTCTCACTGGTCTGCAAAAAATCAGACCCGGTGCGCAGGTGAAAACTCAAGAAGTCGCTCCAGAAAATCAGCAGGCGCAACAAGCGTCAGCAGAACCCGCGAAGTCTTAAGACGTTCTAACAGGAGCCGGTACAATTCATGGCTAAGTTTTTTATAGATCGACCCATTTTTGCATGGGTACTCGCCATCATGGTGATGCTGACGGGGTTGCTGGCAATTGTTAAATTACCTATTGCCCAGTATCCGACGATCGCCCCCCCCGCGATTGACGTAACAGCAAATTATCCAGGGGCCGATGCATCAACGCTGCAAGATTCCGTTACGCAGGTTATCGAACAGAATATGAACGGTATCGATAACCTGATGTATATGTCATCAAGCAGTGACTCCTCAGGTACAGTCCAGATTACGCTGACCTTTGAGGCCGGAACCGATCCCGACATCGCGCAGGTTCAGGTGCAGAACAAGCTGCAACTGGCTATGCCGCTGCTACCCCAGGAAGTACAGCAGCAAGGGGTTAACGTTCAGAAATCAAGTAGCAGCTTCCTCATGGTTGCCGCCTTCATTAGTGAAGATGGTAAAATGTCACAGGAAGATATCGCTGACTACGTGGCCGCTAACGTTAAAGACCCTATCAGCCGTACATCCGGCGTAGGCGACGCGCAGCTATTTGGCTCCCAGTACGCCATGCGTATCTGGCTGGATCCGAACAAGCTAAATAACTATCAGTTAACCGCAGGTGACGTCAGCGCCGCAATTCGTGTTCAAAATAACCAGATCGCCGCAGGACAATTGGGAGGTGCTCCACCTGTTCCCGGCCAGCAGTTGAATGCCTCGATCATTGCTCAGACCCGTCTGAATTCAGCAGAAGAATTTTCTAAAATACTGCTGAAAGTTAACACTGATGGATCTCAGGTTCGCCTTAAAGACGTTGCACGCGTTGAGCTGGGAGCAGAAGGCTACGACGTTATTGCACGTTTCAACGGGAAACCCGCTGCCGGTATCGGCATTAAATTGGCAACAGGCGCTAACGCGCTGGATACCGCAACCGCAGTAAAAGATGCACTGACCAAAGCAGAAGAGTTCTTCCCTTCCGGCCTGAAAGTCGTTTACCCGTACGATACAACGCCCTTCGTTAAGATTTCCATCAACGAAGTAGTGAAAACACTGGTGGAAGCCATCGTACTGGTCTTCCTGGTGATGTATCTGTTCTTGCAGAACTTCCGCGCTACGCTGATCCCAACCATCGCGGTACCGGTCGTTTTGCTGGGAACATTTGCTATCCTTGCCGCCTTTGGCTATTCCATTAACACTCTGACAATGTTCGCGATGGTTCTCGCCATCGGACTTCTGGTGGATGACGCCATCGTTGTCGTGGAAAACGTGGAACGCGTTATGGCGGAAGAAGGGTTACCGCCTAAGGAAGCGACAAAACGTTCCATGGAACAGATTCAGGGCGCACTCGTCGGTATCGCACTGGTACTGTCCGCAGTATTCGTCCCGATGGCGTTTACCGGTGGCTCCACAGGGGCAATCTATCGCCAGTTCTCCATCACAATCGTTTCCGCGATGGTGCTGTCGGTTCTGGTTGCATTGATTTTGACACCTGCCCTTTGTGCAACACTGTTAAAACCGATAGCCAAAGGCGATCACAGTGAGAAAACCGGCTTCTTCGGCTGGTTCAACAAAGTGTTTGAGAAGAGCACGCATCACTACACCGACAGCGTTGCTAATATTCTGCGTAGTACCGGTCGTTATCTCGTTATCTATCTGTTGATTGTTGTCGGCCTCGCACTCTTGTTCTTACGTTTGCCGACGTCCTTCCTGCCGGACGAAGACCAAGGGGTTCTCCTGAACATTGTTCAGTTGCCTTCCGGTGCGACACAGGAAAACACCCAAAAAATCATGGACAGAATGACGCAATATTATCTCGAAAATGAGAAGAATAACGTCAAGTCTGTGTTTACCGTGACGGGCTTCGGGTTCTCTGGTCGTGGGCAGAATGCCGGTCTGGCCTTCGCCAGCCTGAGTGACTGGAGTGAACGAAGCGGCGCAGAAAATAAAGTTATGGCGATTGCAGGCCGAGCAAACGCTGCCTTTAGTCAGTATAAAGAAGCGATGGTTTTCGCAGTCAACCTTCCTGCGATTATCGAATTGGGTACCGCAACAGGTTTCGACTTCCAGTTGATTGACCAAGCCAACCTTGGGCATGCAAAACTGACGGAAGCACGTAACCAACTGCTAGGCATGGCGGCACAACATCCTGATACGCTGGTGCAAGTTCGTCCTAACGGGATGGAAGATACACCGCAGTTCCGTCTTGATATCGATCAGGAAAAAGCACAGGCGCTTGGCGTGTCACTATCAGATATCAGTTCAACGTTGGCAACAACGCTGGGTGGATCTTATGTGAATGACTTTATCGATCGCGGTCGCGTGAAGAAAGTTTACGTTCAGGCCGATGCGCCTTTCCGTATGCTGCCGGATGACATCAAAAACTGGTACATCCGCGGTAGCAATGGGCAAATGGTGCCATTCTCTGCATTCACGCAGAGCCACTGGGAATATGGTTCACCGCGTCTGGAACGTTATAACGGCCAACCATCCATGCAGATCCAAGGTCAAGCCGCGCCAGGTAAGAGTACCGGCGAGGCGATGGCATTGATGGAAAGTTTCGTGGCCCAATTACCGCAAGGTATTGGCTACCAATGGACGGGGATGTCCTATCAAGAGCGGTTATCTGGTAATCAGGCACCTGCAATCTATGCCATTTCACTGATTGTCGTGTTCCTGTGTCTGGCAGCGCTTTATGAGAGCTGGTCAATACCGTTCTCCGTCATGCTGGTCGTTCCATTGGGGATCATCGGTGCATTGATCGCAGCAAATATGACAAGTCTTGAAAACGACGTTTACTTTAAGGTGGGCCTGCTGACAACCATAGGGCTATCCGCGAAGAACGCCATATTGATCGTCGAATTTGCTAAAGATTTGATGGAGAAAGAAGGGAAAGGCCTGATAGAAGCAACGCTGGATGCAGTACGTATGCGTTTACGCCCAATCCTGATGACATCACTTGCCTTTATCCTCGGCGTAATGCCGCTGGTCATCAGTAGTGGTGCTGGTTCCGGTGCACAAAACGCCGTTGGTACTGGCGTAATGGGCGGGATGATTACAGCAACCGTGCTGGCTATCTTCTTCGTTCCCGTGTTCTTCGTTGTGGTCCGTCGTCGCTTCGGTAAGAAAACCGACGATACAACAGCTCACTAATACTTCACTATCCACCGATAACCATCCTAAAAGGCCGCCTCGCGGCCTTTTTTTTACCTCCCTGCCCTATCCCGACTCATCCGAGCTAAACGGTGTACGGTGTTTTTCTTTGCATCTTATCCGTATCTATAGCGACGTAGAGAATGCTGCCGCTTAACCGAAACATAATGGTTGATCCTGATGATAAAAAAGCGCAACATGATAGATATGTTATAACATAACAAATGAGGCAACAATGAAGGCAGGAATTCACCCTGACTATCGCACAGTGGTATTTCATGATACCAGCGCGGATGTCTATTACAGAACAGGGTCAACTATTAAAACCGATCGGACAATCGAACTGGAGGGTACCCACTACCCTTACGTCACCATCGATGTTTCTTCGGCATCTCATCCCTATTACACCGGGAAGCAAAAAGAATATTCCAAAGAAGGCAGCACGGCGCGCTTCCAGCAGCGCTTTGGGAACTTCTTCAAGTAATCAGAGAGGGTTATTAAATGCAGGTGCTTAGTTCGCTGCGTTCAGCAAAAAATCGTCATAAAGATTGTATTGTGGTCCGTCGTCGCGGGCGAGTTTACGTTATATGTAAATCCAATCCGCGCTTTAAAGCTGTGCAGGGCGGAAAAAAGAAAAAAGGTTAATCTTTCTCTATCACATCCCGATACAGCCTATGTTATGGCGTTAGTATGGCTGTACGGGATGATTCTCATTAAAAAACTTATTAAACAATAAGATAACAACAATCACTGTACCTTATCAACAGAGCAATTCCTTCGCATTCCTTCTACCCTTTCTCATATTTTCAGATAGAAATAATTAAATAAGCCGCCATCGAGTTTATTCTATGCTCATTGTTACAAAAAATTTGAGAGTTAATCAAAATAACTAGCAGTGAAAACCTTATCTATTATCCTATCCGCGAATTTTACGCACGCTTTTGCTATAGTCATATATATACTCAAAATAGTTCGCGTTGCAGGACAAAATGTTATCGTTTTGAACGACGTGATATGTTGGCCGGGCAAGGCTCTTTTATGCGCCTCGTAACGCGACAAAGAGGGAATCCCAATGAACTTACTTAGGTAAGTGATTTTGGTGAGTAAACGCAATCAACGAACATGCAGCTTGAAATATTAAGGGTATAGCTATACTTAAGGTTAAGTCATGCTGTGTTGGTATTTACGCCAACCCAGTTTCGCGACATAGTAATATGTGAGAGGTACGAAAATCGCTGTTGTCTCATTCAGTGCTGAACGAATTACAATGGCTCAACGCATTCTCTGTAACAACATGAATACGAAACAATGCTAGCGTCTTTATCTTGCAGGCTTCGTCAGTCTACCTGTTTACCAGGTGTTAACCGCAGTAACACTGAATAACGGCTTAACGGAGGGATTGATATGGATGAGTACACACCAAAGCATTATGATATTGCCCAACTCAGATTCTTATGTGAGAATCTGTGTGATGAGAGCATAGCAACGTTAGGCGATAGCAGTCACGGCTGGGTCAATGATCCAACTTCTGCGATCAATCTCCAATTAAATGAGCTTATTGAGCATATCGCTACGTTTATTCTCACATTTAAAATAAAATACCCTAACGAAAGTGAGCTTTCAGAGCAGGTTGAAAAATATTTGGATGATACTTACGTCTTGTTTAGCAACTATGGTATTAATGACGCTGAACTACGACGCTGGCAGAAGTCCAAAGCAAAATTATTCGGAATGTTCTCAGGGGAGAACGTCTGTACGCCTGCTAAAACTTAAGCAATAATTTATTTATATAAATTTTAACCACCAGGTACTGTTTGCATAGGCCATTATGAAAAAAATCGACTATTTGATGCGTTTGCGTAAATGCACAACCATTGACACTCTCGAACGCGTTATTGAAAAAAACAAGTATGAACTCTCCAATGATGAACTGGAGATGTTCTTTTCTGCAGCCGATCATCGCCTGGCAGAGTTAACGATGAACAAACTCTACGACAAAGTTCCTACCGCAGTATGGCGATACGTCCGTTAATCCCTAACGAGACGTGTAAAAAGCTGGCATTAATACACTGCGCCGATAATATTATCGGCCTTTGTTTTCATTCTCATTTTAACGTATTAATTGAATAAGACTTGTAACAAATTGTATTTTTTGACATAAGAAAAAATGAAAAACCATTTCATCCCATTCATTTATTGCCCTCCGTTTATCATTTATAACAGCCGCATTGATAACATCATTAATAGTATATCCCGTGATGAAAACAAGAGTCGTAATAATTGGCGCAATTATTAATCGCTAAGTAAAGAAATCAGTCCCCTTCCAGAAGAAACAGAAATCGGTCAACGACACCTATAAAATGCGGCGAATGGCGGCTCAAAGATTACGTATGAGAGTGGTTTTATGGCTGAGAATTGGGTTTATGGGCAGAGGATGAAGATCAATTCGACGGTAGAGTATTGGCATAAGAGCAGAAATGGTGGAGGCCCTGCCAGCTACATCCCGGCACACACGTCACCTGCTGCGGCTGCTTCCTTCCGGATCTGACCGAGTCCACAGGGTAGTGTTGCGGGAGAACCGACAGGGCCTCCATTGGCGGCTTTGTAACAGTTCTACTGTGCGTCACAAAGCGGTGGGCATTATCGGCGATGAGATAGGCAATTGCAAGCTAACCCATACTAACCGTTGTTTTCTTACTCACCTCACTATGCCACTATGATGTTCAACCGGTTTAGAAACAGCAGGAATATCCGCGGATGTCAGAAGAAAACGATAATTTCCGCCAACGCGTTTTTCAAATTGTCGCGGCGATCCCCTATGGAAAAATAGCGACCTATGGCGACATCGCGCAACTTGCCGATTCCCCAAGAGCATCCAGGCAAGTCGGCGGTGTGTTAAAACGCCTCCCGAAAGACAGCAAACTCCCTTGGCATCGGGTAATCAATCGTAAAGGCGAAATATCGCTCGTCGGCGGAGATTACATACGTCAGAAATCAGCGTTACAGGCGGAAGGCGTGATTTTCAATCGTCAGGGTAAGATTGATCTTGCTAAATATCGCTGGCAATACGCGCCATAGCGGCGCGTATCCCGATGAATTACCAGATTGGCTGCGCAGGAACCGTAGAGGATGAAGCCGGTTGCCCCTGGAGCATATGAGGGGTTTCATTCACCGGATTGGATATCATCGATCCCTGGCTTTTCGCGGGTAACGGAACTGAAGCAACAGGTACCAATACCAAATCGGCGTTATTTATCCCGTTGCTAATAACGGGTAAGACGTTCTCCGTCACCATGACAACACGATTATCGATCGCAATCGCCGCGCTGAGTAAGATACGCGCATTGGGCTGAATATCAGCCGGGTTATACGGTAACTCGAATTGGAAAGGAGCCTGCTTTCCTTCTGTACGCGTCACACGCTGAGTAATCACTTTTGAAGGCGCATCTGCCAGCGATGCATCAGACACCGTAACGGTCAAAACCGCGCTGTGAGGTAGCGCAATACGCTGACGGATATTCACTGTACCCGTTACCGCAGGCATTGCGACAGCCGGGCGCTGTGAAGAAACAGAGGTAACAGGTGCGCCAGTCTGAGGAGAAACGCCATAATCACTTCTCTGTGCACAGGCAACCAGAGTCATCGATAACGTGATACTGCCTAAGATATGCCATAATTTCATTCGGTCAGTCTCCTTTATTATTGTCAGACTACCAGCATCGAAAACGGGTAGTCATAAATAGTATGATTCAACCAACGCAATAATGATGGTGCAAAATTCTGATATTTTCCTTAAATTCGCACATTTATTGCAGTAAAAAGACATAGCCAGCTATTTTATACATTAAAAAACAAACAGATAACCAGCCATTCGCATCCATTGAGGCCGATACCATGAGTCAATCACTACAACACCTTCTCGACCTCCTGCATTTAGAGAAACTCGAAGAAGGACTATTTCGCGGGCAAAGCGATGATTTGGGGCTGCGCCAGGTCTTTGGTGGGCAAGTCGTGGGGCAGGCGATGTCAGCCGCCAAACAGACCGTTCCGATCGAGCGCAACATTCACTCTTTCCACAGCTACTTTTTGTTGCCCGGCGATAGTCAGAAACCGATTATTTATGACGTTGAAAACCTGCGTGATGGCAACAGTTTTAGCGCCCGACGCGTTAGCGCTATCCAGAATGGTCGGCCCATTTTTTATATGACCGCTTCTTTTCAAAGCCATGAGGAAGGGTTTGAGCACCAAAATGTGATGCCAAACGTCGCACCGCCAGAAGATCTGAAATCCGAACAAGCAATTGCGCAGGATATGCAACATCTTCTGCCGCCCCGCTTTCGCGATAAATTTATTCAGGCCAGCCCGATTGAGATGCGGCCGGTTAAATTTCATAACCCGCTAAAGGGTGAAGTAGACGAACCCGTGAGACACGTTTGGTGCCGTGCCAGCAGTCCGCTGCCGGATGATAAGCGTATTCATCAATATCTGCTGGGCTATACCTCTGACTGCAATTTCTTACTCACTGCCTTACAGCCTCATGGCGTCGGTTTTTTAGAAGCGGGAATGCAGGTTGCCACGATTGATCACTCAATGTGGTTCCACCGGAATTTCCGACTGGATGACTGGCTGCTCTATACCGTGGAAAGTACGTCCGCATCCGGTGCTCGTGGCTTCGTGCGCGGGCAATTCTATACTCGGGAAGGCGTACTGGTTGCATCCAGTATGCAGGAAGGCGTTATGCGTCGCCGCCAGCAATAAATCTGCCGACAGGCTTATTGCATGCTAAAACGACGCAATTTGAATAACGTTAGCTGTAAAGCAAAACAGGCGTGGAGTTTCCCCACGCCTGTTCACTGTCTATCTCACTCACTTACTGGTTGTAAGCGCTCTCGCCATGGCTGTTAACGTCCAGACCCTCGCGCTCTTGCTCTTCAGGAACACGCAGACCGACAATCATATCCGCCACTTTGAAGGCAACGAATGCCACCACGCCAGACCACACTAGGCAAACAATCACGCTGAACAACTGTACCCAAATCTGGTGCGCCATTGTCACACCTTCTGCATAGCCTGTTCCGCCCAGCGATGCCGACGTGAATACTCCGGTCAGGATACAGCCAACAATACCGCACACGCCGTGAACACCGAACACGTCACATGGGTCATCCACGCGCAGCCATCTTTTCAGTACCGTTACGCCCCACAGACCTGCAACGCCACCAGCCAGACCGATGATCAATGCCCCCCCTACGCCCACCGTACCCGCTGCTGGGGTAATGGCCACCAGACCTGCAATACAGCCAGAGCACGCACCCAGTAGAGAAGGTTTACCGCGTACCAACCACTCACCGCCAACCCATGCCAGAATGGCAGCAGCGGTAGCGACAACCGTGTTCAGGAAAGCCAGAGCAGCAATACCGTTGGCAGCGCCCGCAGAACCCGCATTGAAGCCAAACCAGCCGATATACAGGATCGCCGTACCGATAAACACCATCGGCAGGTTATGCGGTTTGAAGGCTTCTTTGCCAAAACCGGCACGTTTACCCAACAGGTAAGCACCAACTAACCCAGCAACCGCAGCGTTGATGTGAACGACCGTGCCGCCAGCAAAGTCCAGCGCGCCATCCGCAGCCAGATAACCACCGCCCCATACCATGTGCGTCATTGGCAGATAAGAGAATGTCAGCCACAGCGCAACGAAAATCAGTACCGCAGAGAAACGAATACGCTCAGCAATCGCCCCGACAATCAGCGCAACGGTGATGCAGGCGAAGGAAGCCTGATACGCTACGTGTACAAACTGATAGAAGGTGCCACTGATAGACTCAATCCCAATGCCTTTCAGCATAAATGTGCTGAACCCACCGAAGAAGGCGTTACCTTCGCTGAAGGCCAGGCTATATCCATAAACGACCCACAGGATACAGACCATTGCGAACGTGACGCTCACCTGCGTCATCATGGACAGAACGTTCTTAGAACGGATCAGGCCGCCATAAAACAGTGCGATGCCCGGTATAGTCATAAAAAGTACCAGCGCGGTACAAATCATAATAAAAGCGTTATCCGCTTTATCAATCGTCGGTGTCGCTGCCATTGCCCAGGTCGGGAGTAATGCCGCCACACCGAGACCTAATGAAGAGAGTCGTTTTTTCATTTTCATCCATCCCTATTTACGTATCTACGTTAGGTGTTGTTAAAGTGCGGCTTCGTCAGTTTCACCCGTACGAATACGGATAACCCTTTGCAACTCGGCGACAAAAATTTTGCCATCACCAATTTTTCCGGTGTACGCGGCTTTGCTGATGACGTCGATCACTTCATCCAATTGGTCGTCTGCAATCGCGATATCAATTTTTACCTTGGGTAAAAAGTTAACGCTGTATTCTGCGCCACGGTATAGCTCCGCGTGCCCTTTCTGACGACCAAATCCTTTCACCTCAGTGACGGTGAGCCCCTGGATGCCGACAGAAGATAACGCTTCACGGACATCTTCCAGCTTGAATGGTTTTATCACCACAGTAACCAGTTTCATTTATCTTCCCCCTAGCCATTACGTTCAGGCTTTCGCCCGCCACTTGTTCGATTACGCGCTCTATGAAGTCGGTCTACGCAATGATTAAAGCAAACAGTGTGCCATAAATGATTTATCTGGCATAAATCAGGAAGGAGAACGCGATTAGAGAGAGAAAAGAGCAAAAGCAAATGCGGCAGAAAAGGAATAATGAAGAATTCGGGGCAACAATTGCACCAAATAAGTGCGCAAAGTGTATTTTCAGTGCAGCGTGAGCAAAAAGCAGAATGATGTGCTTACTGATGGTGCGAAGTCATGAACGGACTGTTGGTCTGCACTACTCGACGCGGTGCAGACCGTGGAATTACAGATAGTCGTGTTATACAGGGAAAGGCTCGATGCTGGGGGTAGCGAGATCCTCCCCGGCCAGTTGCAACTGATACATTTGATAATAACGCCCCTGCTGTTGCAGCAGTTGCTCATGCGTTCCCCGCTCAACGGTTTGTCCATGATGAAGCACCATAATCGTGTCGGCCTCAACGATGGTGGAAAGCCGGTGTGCAATGATAATTAAGGTTGTCTGTTCCCTAATGATACGCAGCGCCTTTTGCACCGCTTGCTCCGTACCCGAGTCAATATTCGCCGTCGCCTCATCGAGAATCAGGATTTTAGGCGTTTGCACCAGTACCCGCGCAATCGCCAACAGTTGCTTTTGTCCGGTAGACAGATTATTCCCCTGCTCACCTAGACGCGTATGTAATCCGTCGGGGAAATCATGAACCAGCTCAGCAAGTTGCACCACCTCCAGCACGCGCCAGACGGCCTCTTCGCTAATATCGCGCCCCAGAGTCACATTCACAAACATGGACTCCGCCAGCACTACAGGATCCTGCTGCACCATTGCCACATTTTGGCGCAAGACACTATGGGCCAACGTCGATAACGGTCGGTTATCAAGCCGAATCTCGCCCTCATCCGGGCTGTAATACCCCATAAGCAAACTAGCTAATGTGCTTTTTCCACTGCCGGTATGCCCTACCAATGCGACGAACCCACGATCGGGTATCGTCAGAGAGATATGCTGTAGCACACGTTTTTCTGTGCCATAAGAGAAAGAGACATCGTTAATATCAACACGCCCTGAGACCATAGGACGATCGTCGCTTCCGTAGCCTTGCTTTGCACCATCCATCAATTCAAAGATGCGCTCGCCAGCAACAACCGCCTGCTGCAACATCGATTGCTGGGTCGTCAACTCAATTAGCGGTTCATTCAAACGGCCAAGGTAATTGATAAAAGCATACAAAACCCCAACACCAACCGCTCCAACCGAGCTAAAACCAAACTGGATCAACAACCCGCAGAGAACCATTGCGGCAAACAGACTCAGCAGCGGCCGTAGCAAGAATCCCTCCAAACGCAAGGCCTTCATGCGCGCTTCGTAATGCTCATCGCTTGCTGCGCCGAGTTTCTTACCAAAACGCGCCTGCTGGCGGAATTGCTGAATGACGCCCATGCCATTAATCACTTCGTTGAAACCATCATTAATGTCTGCTAGATAGCGCCGAATCTTACGCACAATCGGCGTACTAAAACGGTGGTAGAGCGCCATGACCGTCGCTACTGCTGGGAAAATCATCAACGCAACCAGAGCCATTTGCCAGCTCAGGCTGAACATCGCCACCAGCATTGCCCCTACCAGGGTCGCGCTGCGTAATACCGTTGATACCACCATGACGTAGAGATCTTTAACCACCTCGGTGTCATTGGTGACACGTGAAATCAACTGCCCGACAGGTTGCGTATCAAATGTACTCAGCGGCTGACGCAAAGCCGCATCCATCACATCAATACGCAGTTGCTGCACGACGCCAACGGCGACTCGATTAAACAACAGCGTCTGGAAATAGTGCAGCGAGGCGGCCAAAATATTCAGCAAAATATAGGCCATTGCCAGACCTGCCGCAATCGCCAGCGGGAATTGGCCTTTTGCCACCAGATCGTCAATGAAATAGCTTACCAACACGGGGCCTGAGACTTCAGCAATAGCGGCAACCCACAGCATCAGGACACCGAATATCAGCGTTTTCCGCCAGGGAGAGCTATAGGCCAGCAGGCGCTTAAGAGTCGGCCAAAACGGTTGAGGGCTATTCATTTGTCGTTCCTTCTGACTGCGGTACATCATCCAGCGCGGCCTCCAACTGTTGATAACGATACATATCCCGATACCAACCGGACTGTGCCGCTAGCGTCCGATGTGTACCACGCTGTACTGTTTGCCCTTGTTGCAACACCACGATTTCATCCGCTTCGGTTAGGGCCGACAAACGATGTGCGCTGATGATCAGCGTTCGTTTCTCACCCCATGTTTTAAGATTTTGCAAAATCTGATGCTCCGTTCGTCCATCAACCGCAGACAACGCATCGTCCAGCACCAAAATCTCAGCATCTAGCAATAATGCTCGAGCAATCGCAATACGCTGTTTTTGACCACCAGATAGCATCACGCCGCGCTCGCCAACTTCTGTCTGGTAACCCTGAGGTAAACGCAAAATATCATCGTGTACGCTAGCAAGCCGCGCAGCTTGTTCAATCTCTTGCTGCGTGGCATCTGGTCGACCCAGTGCAATATTTTGTGCCACCGTATCGGAGAACAGAAAAGGCATTTGTCCCACAACGGCAAAACGACCGCGCAGTTCATCCAACCGAATGGCGCTCAATGGACGATCGTGATAACGAATATCTCCCGGGCGGCTATCAAAATGACGTAAAATCAACGCCAGCAGCGTACTTTTCCCCGATCCTGTCGGCCCGCATAATCCCAGCATATTGCCCGGTGCCAACGTAAATTGAATATTTTTTAAAGCATCACGGGTATTATCAGGGTAGTGAAACGCGGAGATATTCACCGCGAGCACGCCCCGCTCGGCAGGCAATGATTCCTCGCCGTCTTTCACCACCGATTCTTCCGCGAGTAGTTGTCGAATGCGGCCGTATGCCGCACTGCCGCGCTCAACAATATTAAACATCCAAGCCAGCGCCAGCATCGGCCATATCATCAATCCCAAATACATGACGAAACTGGTCAACAAACCTAACGTCAGCGAACCGTTGATCACCATCCAACTGCCGCCGCCAATAGCCAGCAAATTCGACAATCCGACGGCAATATAAATGGTGGGATCGAAACGAGCATCAACCCGGGCAACGTGCATGTTTTTGGCACCAGCATCTGCGGCAACTTGCGCGAAACGCGCTGATTGATAGTTTTCCAATCCAAAGGCTTTAATCATCCGGATGCTGGTCAAACTTTCCTGCGCCTGATCGTTAAGCGAAGAAAACGCCGCCTGTGCAGATTTAAAACGGTTATGCAGTTGGGTGCCGTAACGTTTGATGAAAAGTGCCATGATAGGCATCGGGAGCAGCGCTAGCAGGGTGAGCTCCCAACTAATCTGAGTACACATAACCACCAGCACAGCACAGCCCATCACCATCGAATCGACCAGCGTCAGCACCCCCTCTCCGGCAGCAAACACCACGCGATCGACATCATTAGTGGCACGCGCCATGAGATCGCCGGTACGATGACGTTGGTAAAATGCAGGATGTTGGCGACTTAACTGGCGGTAAAAATCTTCTCGTAACTCAACCGCTAGCTGGTAAGACGCACCAAACAGGAACACTCGCCACACGTAGCGCAGTAAATAGACCATGACCGCAGTCAGTAGCATCACGCCAATCCACTGCATCATTTCGGCCATCGACATACCCTGTTGTGTCACACCATCGACAATCACGCCAACCAGTTTTGGAGGCAGTAATTGCAGAATGGCAATCGCAATGAGTAGTGCGACAGCCCCCAGATAGCGACGCCATTCGCGGCGAAAATACCAACTTAGTTGAGCAAACAGTCTCACGCAGTTTTTGTTCCAATAGTCAGACGGGCCATGGCAGGCTCAGAAAAGTGATTATACAAAAAACGGATATACACTAAATAATTCAAGTTTCAGGACAAAACGTACTCGTTTTGAACAACGCTTCGCGTTGGCCCGCTAGGGCGATGCTCAGCAATGTGCATCGTAACGCGGCAAAAGAAGGAATCCCGATGAGCTTACTCAAGTAAGTGATTCGGGTGACTGACAAACCAGCCAGAGGCTAGTTTGAACGCTGCTTGCAGCGGCCCCAACGGGGCGAGCCACACGCCAGTGTATCGAGTAATGCTGCCAACGCACATGCAACTTGAAGTATGACGAGTATGGATGATGAATCACAGGGATAAAGGCAGTGCCGTGGTATGCTTGATTCGTTCCATAGCGAAACTGGATGTTACATCGACCAGCCCGGGAATACCATTCACTAACCGCTTATAAAAATCATCATAGCTTTTCATATCAGCAACCTGAACCTGCATCAGGTAATCGTATTCACCGGCCATGCGATAGAAAGCTAACACCTCCGGCATATCGGAGACCACGCGAGTAAATGTCTGATACCAGTCACGGTTATGCTGCTGCGTCTTTAATAAGACAAACGCCGTCAACCCAAGCCCCAGACGTTCATTATCTAACAGCGCCACCCGCGCCCGGATGATCCCCTCCTCTTCCAGACGCTTCAGACGTTTCCAGCACGGTGTGGATGTCAAATTAACCGCATCGGCCAACGTTTGTAGCGAAAGCGTACAGTCCTGTTGCAGCATATTCAGCAATGTGCGATCAATTTTATCCAACATAGCGCCACTCCATAGAAAATTTTCCTCTACTTTCTCCCATTAAGAGAGAAAAGTATTGTTCTTCCTACAAAAACCATCTTCAACCTTCACGGATAACAGCAGTAAATAGCCTTTGTTGCGGAAGGAAAATATAACCAACTGTATAGTATGATATTTCATTGTTTTTCACAGAAGGTGATACGATAAACGGGCTGGTTGAATTCTACGATTTATGACGATATCGACCAACAACGTATTTTATGCCAATCAGGAGTGGCGAAACGATGACAACAGATAAAAAGAGTAAATTCAGCACGATTGGGATGGTTCTTGGCGCATTGGCACTGCTTATTTCCGTCACCTACTTTTGGACAGGGCCATCAAAGCCCGAGGTTTCCATTGAAGAGCGGGTCGCAGAGAAAATTGTTTCTATCCGAGACACAACCCTAGACAGACTGATGGGGAAAGCTCCCCAGACACAGCGCCCCGAGCCATCATTCAATGAACAACGACTCGTCATTGCCGCGACATCCGCATTAGGCTGTCTCGCGATTATTTTCGCTGTTTTCGGCTTCACTCGCCGTGAATCGGCCAGATCTTGCATTAGCTCAGCAATGCTCGGCATCGCCGTAATCGCATTCCCTTTTATTATTAGTGCCATCAATATGGCATTTACTTTAATGGCTCTCGTCGCCATAGCCGCAGCCATTGCCATGATTTTTGGATAGCCACACGCCATAGAACATTAATAGAAAATAAATCCCCAAATAAACAATAAAAGGGGAAAATAATTTCATTAAATTGGTCATGAAGAGATAAAAAGATAATTTTTTTATCCTGAAAACTCGTTAATCTATTCGCATCACTGCCTAATCGAGTTTCCATCATGACCAATGCCTGGGTTAAAAATGCCATCAGCGCTATCGAAGCAGATTTTCAGCGTTCGGCTGACACACATCTTATCCGTCTGACCCTGCCGGATTACCCCGGTATTTATTTTTACCTCAAAGATGAAAGCACACATCCCAGCGGCAGCCTAAAGCATCGTCTGGCCCGCTCTTTGTTTCTCTACGGCTTGTGCAACGGCTGGGTTAAAGAAGGCACGCCAATTATCGAAGCGTCATCTGGCAGCACTGCCGTGTCAGAAGCCTATTTTGCACGCTTGCTCGGCCTACCGTTTATCGCCGTCATGCCCTCCTGCACGGCAAAAAGAAAAATCGAGCAAATCGCTTTCTATGGTGGACGCTGCCATTTTGTCGAACAGGCAGGGCAAATCTATGCAGCATCCGAACAGTTAGCACAAGAGATGAACGGCCATTATATGGATCAGTTCACCTATGCGGAACGCGCCACTGACTGGCGTGGCAATAACAATATCGCTGACAGCATTTACCGACAAATGGCACGTGAGCCGCATCCTGTACCGGACTACATCGTGATGAGCGCGGGAACGGGCGGCACGTCAGCAACGCTCGGGCGCTACATTCGCTATCAGGGGCTGGATACACAACTGGTCGTCGTCGATCCAGAAAACTCCGTCTTCTACGACTGTTACCAGAAACGGGACCGTTCTATCACTGGCCCGTGCGGTAGTCGGATAGAAGGTATTGGTCGCCCGCGGGCCGAGCCCTCTTTTATTCCTGGCGTCATTGATCGCATGATCAAAGTACCGGACGCCGCCAGCATCGCCACACTATACTGGCTGGAAAGCGTGTTAGGTCGCAAGGCAGGCGCTTCTACCGGCACCAACGTCTGGGGGATGCTGCAATTGGCCAAAGAAATGGTTAATCGTGGCCAAAAAGGCGCGATCGTAACCTTGCTATGCGACAGCGGCGAACGCTATTTGGACACCTACTACAACAGCAGTTGGGTAGAAAAAAATATCGGCGACATTACTCCTTACCTTAATACCCTGAATAGCCCGGAGATATTTCATCTAGTGCCTGAAGCTAACCTGGCGTAAGGTCCGTTTATTCGGCACGCAGCCGCAGCGCTGAATACAGACCATTTTTCAGGTAAAATAGCGGCTTTCTACCGCAGTGCATTAC
This sequence comes from Pectobacterium wasabiae CFBP 3304, assembly GCF_001742185.1. NCBI lineage: Bacteria > Pseudomonadati > Pseudomonadota > Gammaproteobacteria > Enterobacterales > Pectobacteriaceae > Pectobacterium > Pectobacterium wasabiae. The sequence continues at coordinate 3,195,695 of NZ_CP015750.1, read as the reverse complement.
AAACGTATTGCGGTTAACGTCGCGTTAAGGTGAATGAAGAATGAAGCGTGCTGTTGTCGTTTTTAGCGGTGGACAAGACTCCACAACTTGCCTGATCCAAGCTCTGCAACATTATGATGATGTTCACTGCATCACCTTCGATTATGGGCAACGCCACCGTGCCGAAATTGATGTCGCTCGGGAACTGAGCCAGAAACTGGGGGCAACGGCGCATAAGGTTCTGGACGTCGGCTTGCTGAATGAACTCGCCACCAGCAGTCTGACGCGTGATAGCATCCCTGTCCCTGATTATGACGCCAATGCGCACGGTATCCCCAATACCTTCGTGCCAGGAAGAAACATTCTTTTCCTGACACTCGCTTCTATCTACGCCTATCAGGTTGGTGCAGAAGCCATCATTACCGGCGTGTGTGAGACCGACTTTTCCGGTTACCCAGATTGTCGGGACGAATTCGTCAAGGCACTGAATCAGGCCATTGTTTTAGGTATTGCCCGTAATATCCGTTTTGAAACCCCGCTGATGTGGCTCAATAAGGCTGAGACCTGGGCGCTGGCGGATTATTATCAGCAACTCAATACCGTGCGTTATCACACGCTAACCTGCTATAACGGCATCAAAGGTGATGGATGTGGCCAGTGTGCCGCCTGTCATTTACGCGCAAATGGACTCGCACAATATCAAAATGATGCCGAAACTGTGATGGCGTCACTAAAGCAGAAAGTAGGGTTACGCTGAGGCGGCACCACGCAGAACCTATACGACAAAGTAAAACCAGCAGGCCGCATCGTACAGGGGTGCCCTGCTGCCTATGCTAACAACGGATCTCGTTTAAGTGCTCCAGCAGTACTCCCTCCAGCGGCAGCGCTTTCTGCGTCAATAAATTAATGCAGACAAACGTCAGCGTGGCATCAACCACATCACTTTCATCAGACTCTCGGGTTATCTTCTGACTGATCACCCCGCTTTTCGTATTTATCTGCAGTAGCTCACTATCAATACGCAGCACATCACCGAGAACGGCAGGCTTGCGATAGTTAATATTGATATTGACCACCACGAAAGCAATATTGTTACTCTGCATCCAGCCAAAGGCAGGCAACGTTTCCAACCACTGCCAACGCGCCTCTTCCAGAAATTCCAGATAGCGCGCGTTATTAACGTGCTGATAAACATCAATGTGATAGCCACGAACGGTGATAAACGTCTGCATCGTGTGAATGCTCCTGTGACAGAATCAATAACGGGTATGATCTGATAATTAGCCTAGCAGAGGTTCGCAGCCCAGAGGAGGTGCTCGACTGGGCTGCGACTGATATCACAGTTTTAAAAGCATCACGGTTTTAAAAGCATTACAGCTTTAACCGAGGGAGATTACGCTCAACTAACGCTGCTCCGATTCCTGGAACCTCAGTTAATTGATCGATCTGGGTAAAAGGACCATTTTGTTCACGGTAGCTAACGATCGCCTCCGCCTTTTTAAGGCCGACACCGTTCATGATTTCAGCCAACTCAGCCGCCCCCGCCATATTAATGCTTACCTTATCCTCATCACCATCAGGAAGCGTTGCTTTTTCCGCTTTCTGATCTGTTGGTGCAGACTTCACCGCCGTCGCTGTACTGTCAGCGGCTTTAGGTGCCGCCTGACCCAGTAATGGCAACCCAGACAAACTCATTCCAATGATTAAGCACAGTGCTTTTATTCCTGATTTTTTCATGCTGTTTCCTCCATGTGTGTGACAGCACGGCTACCTTGCAGCAGGCCAACCAACATCGCAAACAGCAGAATTTAAATGTGGAAAAGGCCGCGAAAGCGGCCTTTGATTGTTGCAACGATTTGCAAATTTTTGCGGAGCTTATTGCTGTTCCTGCGCCGCAGCACCCATCTTGATTTTCGCTTCACTACGTAAACTGGACAGTAGAGAATCGAACAACGCGCCCAGAGAACCTTGCTGAACCTGGCTGGCAAACTGTGTTTTTTGCTCATCATTTAGCTGATGGGGCGTTACGCTATCCAGCGCAGCCAACACGATGTTACCCGCCTGATCCTGGGTAATCGTATAAGATGGCTTATCTTTCTCTGGATGCGGCATAGCAAAAATAGCCTCTGCCGTTGCATCGCCTTGAGAGATAGAAGACAGCGTTTTTGCCTGACCAAAGCTCAATCCTGCGGCTTTAAGTGCGTCGTCTTTACCTTGTTTTAGCTCAGCCAGAATTTTTTCAGCGTCTACGCGAGCCTGCTGCTCAGCCTTCTGACGTTTAAGCACCTCTACGATCTCGGTACGAACCTGATCCAGAGGACGAGTGCTTTCAGGCTTATGTTCGGTAATACGCAGAACAAAAGCACGGTCACCGTCAACGTTAATCACATCGGAGTTATTGCCCGCAGCACCATTTTCTCCCAGCAGCGCGCCACTAAAGATGGATTGCGTTACCGGCTTGAAGTTCAGTGCAGCAGGAACCTGCTCACGCGTAAACCAGTCGGTCTGCGTTGCTTTAACACCCGCAGCTTCTTCTGCTGAAGCCAGGGACTCGTTGTCATTGCTAGCCGCTTCACTCACTTTTTGTTGTAGCGCATAAAACCCATCCTGCGCTTTTTCGTGCTTCACTTTCTCAGCGATCTCAGCACGCACTTCGCTCAGCGGTTTGACCTGCTGCGGTTGAACATCATCCAGACGCACAATAAGGTAGCCAACAGAGGATTTAATTGCTGCGGAAACCTGACCTTTCTCCGTCAGTTTTGCCTGCTTAAGCTCATCAATCGTGCTGTTTTCGTCCATCCACCCCAGATCGCCACCATTACGGCGCGAAATGATGTCGGTTGATTTCTCTTTCGCCAGCGTAGCGAAATCACCACCTTGCTTCAACGCATCCAGAACAGACGTTGCATCGGTCTCATTCTTCACCTGAATGACGCTGAATTTTTTGCGTTCAGGTTGGGAATAGTCGTTCTTATTCTGCTCGTAGAAATCATTGATGGCCTTATCATCTATCTTCACACTGTCCATGATGCTTGCAGCATCCAGCGTGATATAGCTGACTTTGAATTCTTCTGGTGCGATGAAACTCCCTTTATTTTGATCGTAATAGCTCTGTACTTCATCATCAGCAACCGTCAGGGCTTTCGCCTTGGCAGCGACATCAATGGTTGCTACACGAACAACGCGATCTTGTGCAGCCAGTTTCACCAGATTATCGATCTCCTGCGGCAGCAGGAATGCGGTATTGCCAAAACCACGAATCAACTGTTGTGAAGTCAATTGCTTGCGTAACATCTGAGCATACATCTCCGGCGTTACACCAAGGCGGCGAACCTGATCTAAATATTTTTCATTATCAAAACGGTTGTTTGTCTGAAACGCGGGAACGTCAAAGATCGCCTGTCTGATTTGCTCATCGCTGATGTTCAACCCCAGCTTGTTGGCATACTGATCCAGCAAGGTTTCATCAATCAGTTGGGAGAGTGCCTGCTTACGCAATTGCTGCATGTAACCGTCATTGCTAGCCAGGATAGAGAAATTCTCTCCCAAGGCTTCCTGCTGACGACTGCGTTCGTTCTGTACCGCCTGCTCAAGCTGTCCGCGGGTAATTTCCTGCCCGTTCACCTTTGCAGCGTAATCTCCGGAACCACCAATAAGATAATCACCAACGCCAGTTAAAACGAATGATGCGATGATCAAAGCAAGAATAATTTTGAGCACGACGTTATTCGCGGCCGTACGTAAATTGTCCATCATAATGTGACAACACTCCGCTGTAGAATGGATAAAACTCCCTGCGCTGGCCGGAGCCATGCATCCTTGCGATTGCTATAGCCCAATACAAGGCTAGGGCGCACTTAAGCTTATTGCCCACCACACAACAACAGTTGCTCTGTTTAATTTAGAAAACAATGCTTGCTGTTTTAACGTCGCCTTAGCCACGTTCCGCCGTGTGTCGGGTATGTATAGTTCTATATAAATAAAAGGCACATCACAAAATGATGCGCCTCGTATCTTACCCTACCAATATCATTGCGTCAGGTATTGTTTGGCACCCAAAGTGGTTATCAACCAAACCTGTGACGTAATAATCAGTTAACGGCGTCTTTCAGCGTTTTACCAGCACGGAATCCTGGTACTTTTGCCGCAGGGATACTGATTTCCTTACCCGTTTGCGGGTTACGACCGGTACGGGCAGCACGTTCACGCACTGAGAAAGTACCAAAACCAACTAAGGCAACATCATCCCCTTCTTTCAGGGATTCGGTAACGGAACCAATAATTGCATCTAACACACGTCCTGCTGCCGCTTTGGAAATATCAGCATCTGCGGCAATTTTGTCGATCAATTGTGACTTGTTCACTCTGTCATCCCCTCTGGAATTCTCTTATCGCGCTTCAATGTCCCAAGACGCGACACGTATTATCAATACTGTCATGCTTAGCCAGTTACGGCTAAAACTAACAGTGCTCTAACTTAGCGGTACAAAAAAAAGCTGGCAAGCACGATTTCACTCACCAGCCCTGATTTTCTCAAGGGTTTTTGCGACAGGTCACTATTTTGCCTTGGCTTTGGTTCTGGCCTTAGGGGGCGAGACCACCTGGATGCCAGAAGGCGCATTCAGCAACGCTAACGCCAACACTTCCTCGATACGTTTCACCGGATGAATTTCCAGATCGGCAATCACGTTCTGTGGGATATCCTCCAGATCGCGCTTGTTATCATCTGGAATCAATACCGTCTTGATTCCACCGCGGTGTGCAGCAAGCAATTTCTCTTTCAGGCCGCCGATCGGCAATACCAAACCGCGCAGGGTAATCTCTCCCGTCATCGCCACATCCGCACGCACCGGATTGCCTGTCAGACAAGAAACCAGTGCCGTACACATAGCAATACCCGCGCTCGGCCCGTCTTTCGGCGTCGCACCTTCCGGAACGTGAACGTGAATATCACGTTTCTCATAAAAATCAGCGTTGATGCCTAATTTTTCCGCACGGGCACGAACCACGGTCAGCGCAGCCTGAATCGACTCCTGCATGACCTCGCCCAATGAACCGGTGTAGGTCAACTTACCCTTACCCGGCACACAAGCGGTTTCAATCGTCAGCAGATCGCCACCGACCTCTGTCCAAGCCAGACCTGTCACCTGCCCTACGCGATTTTCATCGTCCGCGCGACCATAGTCAAAGCGCTGTACCCCAAGAAAATCCTTAAGGTTATCGCCCGAAACCTGGATGTGCTTAGTCGATTTATCCATCAACAGCGTTTTCACTGCTTTACGGCACAGTTTGGAGATTTCACGCTCCAGGCTACGCACGCCAGCTTCACGCGTGTAATAACGGATAATACCAACAATCGCGCTGTCTTCTACCGACAATTCACCCTTTTTCAGCGCATTACGCTCGATCTGTTTCGGCACCAAATGCTGTTTGGCGATATTCAGTTTTTCATCTTCGGTATAGCCGGAAAGACGAATGACTTCCATACGGTCAAGCAACGGTGCCGGGATATTCATGGAGTTAGACGTGGCAACAAACATCACATCGGACAGATCGTAATCGACTTCCAGATAGTGATCGTTAAACGCAACGTTCTGCTCAGGATCGAGCACTTCCAACAAGGCAGAAGCCGGATCGCCACGCATGTCGGAAGACATTTTGTCGATCTCATCCAGTAGGAATAACGGGTTTTTCACACCGATTTTCGCCATTTTCTGGATCAGTTTGCCCGGCATTGAACCGATATAGGTACGGCGGTGCCCACGGATTTCCGCTTCGTCACGCACGCCCCCCAGTGCCATGCGCACATACTGGCGTCCAGTCGCTTTGGCAATCGACTGACCGAGCGACGTTTTACCCACGCCAGGAGGCCCTACCAGACACAGAATCGGCCCTCTGATCTTGCTGACACGACTCTGTACTGCGAGATATTCTAGGATACGTTCTTTGACGCGATCCAGACCATAATGGTCGGTATCCAGCATTTCCTGCGCTTTCAGCAAATCTTTTTTCACTTTGCTGCGCGCATTCCACGGCACCTGCACCATCCAGTCAATATAGCTACGCACCACCGTCGCTTCCGCCGACATTGGCGACATCATTTTCAGCTTTTGTAACTCTGCTTCGGCTTTTTCACGTGCGTCTTTCGGCATCTTTGCCGCTTCAATCTTGCGTTTTAACGCCTCGATCTCATCGGGTGCGTCATCCATCTCGCCCAACTCTTTCTGAATAGCTTTCATTTGCTCATTCAGATAGTACTCACGCTGGCTTTTTTCCATTTGTTTCTTAACGCGGCCACGGATCCGTTTTTCTACCTGCAACAGGTCAATTTCGGATTCCATCATCGCCATCAGGTACTCCAAACGTTCAGTGATGTCGAACATTTCAAGTACAGACTGCTTATCGGACAATTTCAGCGGCATGTGCGCAGCAATGGTGTCGGCTAAACGTGCAGCATCATCAATGCTGTTCAGCGATGTCAGCACTTCCGGCGGGATCTTCTTGTTCAGTTTGATGTATCCCTCAAACTGATTGATCGCCGTACGCATGAGAACTTCCTGCTCACGCTCGTCAATCGCCGGGGAATCAAGATATTCGGCGTGTGCAGCGAAATGCTCACCGCTATCAGAGAGCGTCGTAATACGCGCACGCTGTAACCCCTCGACCAGCACTTTTACCGTACCGTCAGGCAGTTTCAGCATTTGAAGAATTGAGGCTACCGTTCCTACAGAGAAAAGATCGTTAATACTTGGCTCATCCGTTGAAGCTTCTTTCTGTGCCACCAGCATGATCTTCTTGTCATGATCCATTGCGGCTTCAAGGCACCGAATCGATTTCTCCCGACCAACAAACAACGGAATGACCATGTGCGGATAAACCACCACATCGCGCAAGGGCAATACGGGGATTTCTATGCGTTCGGAACGCTCAGGGTTCATAGAGCTCTCTCTTAGTTTCGTTTCCGCCAGGTTATGGGAATCTCGTGAAACGCGGTTTTCACGGTTTCATCAAATAGGTATTTGAGTATATGGGGATAAATATCTCACATTCAACAATCAGAATACGTGTAAAAACAAATGGGGGATAAAATCCCCCATTTTTATTTTTTGATTCAGCTTGATTGATTAATTATTCGCCAGAAGCCTGCTGTGTCTCGGGCTTGCCATAGATCAGCAATGGCTCCGACTGCCCAGCAATCACAGATTCATCAATAACAACTTTATCCACACTTTCCAGCGATGGCAGATCGTACATCGTTTCCAGCAACGCGGCTTCAACAATAGAACGCAAACCACGCGCACCTGTTTTACGTACCATCGCTTTCTTCGCAATCGCCGTCAGCGCTTCATCGCGGAACTCCAACTCAACGCCTTCCAGATTGAACAGCGCCTGATACTGTTTGGTCAGCGCATTCTTCGGCTCACGCAGAATCTGAATCAACGCGTCTTCGCTCAATTCTCTCAGCGTTGCAACAACCGGTAGACGTCCAATGAACTCAGGAATCAAACCAAATTTGATCAAATCACCCGGCTCAACATGGCTCAACAGTTCGCCTTCGGTCGCTTTTTCAGCCGATCCTTTAACCGTCGCATTGAAACCAATGCCGCGACCTGTATCGGTACGCTGCTCGATTACTTTGTCCAGCCCCGCGAACGCACCACCACAGATGAAGAGGATCTTGGAGGTATCAACCTGCAAGAACTCCTGCTGCGGATGCTTGCGACCACCCTGCGGCGGAACCGCGGCAATCGTCCCTTCGATCAGCTTCAGCAGCGCCTGCTGCACGCCTTCACCAGACACATCACGGGTGATCGATGGGTTGTCTGACTTACGAGAAATCTTGTCGATTTCATCGATATAGACAATCCCACGCTGCGCTTTCTGCACATCATAATCGCACTTCTGCAGCAGCTTCTGAATGATGTTTTCAACGTCTTCACCGACGTAACCCGCTTCAGTCAGCGTGGTCGCATCCGCCATGGTGAACGGGACATCTAAGAAGCGCGCCAGCGTTTCGGCCAACAGCGTTTTACCGCTCCCTGTCGGACCGATCAGCAGGATGTTACTTTTACCCAGTTCGATCCCGTTGCTGCTGTCACCATTACGCAAGCGTTTATAGTGGTTATAGACCGCAACGGCCAACACCTTTTTGGCCTGCTCTTGGCCAATGACGTAATCGTCAAGGTGGTGGCGAATTTCGTGTGGCGTCGGCAACGCACTGCGCTCACGGTGGGGCGCTACTTCCTTAATTTCTTCGCGAATAATGTCGTTACACAAGTCAACACATTCATCGCAGATATACACCGACGGCCCGGCAATCAGCTTACGCACTTCATGCTGGCTTTTGCCGCAAAAAGAGCAGTACAGTAACTTTCCTGAACCGTCTTTGCGCTTATCTGTCATGAGTCAAACCTCTTTTCATCTTTTGCCCGCAGGCCAACCACAGCGATACCGCTACAACGAACGCCGATACTTATAGCCAATACACGTAAAATAACTTCGCACAACAGACTATCGGTCGAACACTGAGTTTTAGCCATATCAGACCGCTAATATGGCGAATAATTACCCACGGTTAGTGAATACGGAGTCTACCAAACCGTATTCTACTGCCTCACTTGCAGAGAGGAAACGATCGCGCTCCGTGTCTCTCTCTATCGCTTCAAGAGGTTGCCCCGAGTGTTTCGCCATCAGCTCATTCATTTTGGCTTTCACTTTCAGTATTTCTTTGGCATGGATTTCAATATCCGTTGCCTGCCCCTGGAAACCGCCCAGCGGCTGGTGAATCATGACGCGCGAGTTAGGCAAGCAAATACGTTTGCCTTTGGCACCTGCCGTCAGCAGGAACGCGCCCATTGAACAAGCCTGTCCCATACAGATCGTGCTGACATCTGGCTTGATAAACTGCATGGTATCGTAAATGGACATACCCGCAGTAATAACGCCACCGGGTGAGTTAATGTACAGATAAATGTCTTTTTCTGGGTTTTCGGCTTCCAGAAACAGCATCTGTGCCACAACCAGATTCGCCATGTAATCTTCCACCTGACCAGTCAGGAAGATTATCCGTTCTTTTAGCAGACGGGAATAGATATCGTAAGAACGTTCCCCACGCGAGGTCTGTTCAACCACCATCGGCACTAACGCCATATGAGGTGCTTGCCTTTCTTGTTCGCCACTGTATGACATTCACGTCTCCTAGATAAAATGCGTCCGGCACTCTTATTGCGTTGTTCAATCATTGCATTGCTCAATTCTACTAGAGATAGGAGGGGATGACTATGGAACCCTGCCCTACTCCGCCCCTGAGCCCCTGTTGAACAACCCAACAGCCGATAATCTTTACCTGCTGTGCCAACTTTTCCTCTTCAATGAGTGGGGGCACATACATTGTATTTCAAGCTTACACTATCAATCGCTCTGTATTAAAGAGCCAATTATTTTATTATTAACACGTTATCGGCACAGTAAATCTGTGGTTTAACTCTTTGCCTGACCTGATAAATTCTTCGCTGAGTTAATAGTAGTGCAATTTCAGGCAATCATGCCTTGAGTCTTCTCGGCGGGAATAGCGGAGATAATGTAGCGTCCAAACGCTAATCATCTGCATCAAGATGGCATAAAACTATAAGCAAAAAGCCCGCGCCATAAGGCACGGGCTTTTAATAGGGAACTATCCCCGCTACACAATAAGCGATGTTGAGATCAACAAGGCTTATGCCGTAGTCGTTTGGTTCATCAGTTCGTTGAAGCTTACTGATTTCTCAACCACTTTCGCTTTGGCAAGCACAGTTTCTACCGCTTGCTCTTCCAGCGCGACGTTACGCATGTTGTTCAGCAGCTCTTTATTCTTGCTGTAGAACTCGATAACTTCTTGCGGATCTTCGTAAGCAGAAGCCATCTCTTCGATCAGTGCATTAACGCGTGCTTCGTCAGCTTTCAGCTCATTGCTGCTGATGACTTCGCCCAGCAGCAGACCGATCACAACACGGCGTTTAGCTTGCTCTTCGAACAGCTCGCGCGGTAACTCCAGCGCTTGCTTCTCGTTGCCACCAAAACGCTGTGCAGCCTGACGGCGAAGAACATCAATTTCGCCATCGATCAGAGCAACAGGCACTTCGATGTCGTTTGCGCCGATCAGCCCGTCCAGAACCTGAGTTTTCACACGGTTACGCACCGCGCCTTTCAGCTCACGTTCCATATTTTTACGAACTTCAGCACGCAGACCTTCCTGAGAACCATCAGCCACGCCGAAACGCTTGATGAATTCTTCAGTCAGTTCAGGCAGCTCACGCTCTTCAACTTTCTTCAGGACGATAGCGAACTGAGCCGCTTTTCCTTTCAGGTTTTCAGCGTGGTAATCTTCTGGGAAGTTCACGTTGATCGTGAATTCTTCGCCCGCTTTATGCCCAACGATGCCATCTTCAAAGCCTGGGATCATGCGATTCTGGCCCATTGCCAGAACAAAGTCGGATGCTTCTCCGCCTTCGAAAACTTCACCGTCAATAGAGCCAGTGAAATCGATAGTGGCACGATCTTCCGCCGCCGCAGCGCCGTCAGTTTCTTTCCAGGTAGCCTGTTGCTTACGCAGCGTGTCCAGCATGGTATCAACGTCAGCGTCAGTCACTTCAACAACTGGTTTTTCAACTTCGATTGCATCCAGACCTTTCAGTTCGACTTCTGGGTATACATCAAACTCAACAGAGTAAGTGAAGTCGCCACCGACAGCGTATTCGCCAGGGATATAGTTAGGCGCGCCAACCGGATTAATCTTTTCTTTGATGATAGCGTCAACAAAGTTGCGCTGCATCAGGTCACCCAATACGTCCTGACGCACAGAGGCACCATAACGTTGAGCAACAACATTCATCGGCACTTTGCCTTTACGAAAACCGTCAATACGTACTTTTTTGGCCGCGTTGACCAGTTCGCTCTTCACCGCACTCTCAATGATGTCAGCAGCAACGGTAATCGTTACGCGACGTCCCAGACCTTGAGTGGTTTCAACTGAAACTTGCATCTTGTTACCTCAAAAAATCACAGTGATCGGTCAACCCCAAAACTATTCTCGCGACGAAAAACCCTCACGACAGCAAGACTAATTTAGACGGCTGGCACCAAGGCGCACAGCTCGAATCAACCTCGCAGAACCGGGAAATTGCCAACCCCGTCCTTGTAGTCAGAAGCGTCCCGAATACATTCAGGAAAAATAGACGCAGCATTATAGCGATATAGAGAGGATGAGTCGAGAACGGCAGGCGGTCTATTACAGCAATGGATTCACACTTTTTGTCAGTAACCCGCTCCGATATACCAGGAACGGGTCATATTCATGACTTAAGAAAGAATGCCAGCCCCACCACAGGGAGGTGAAGAAGGGACTGCGTTTTGCAAGCTGATCCACTCTTTTGCCGTGTACGTATGGAGCGCTAACGCATGCACAGAGCCTGCAAGCTCCGTGGCCAGTACAGCATAGACTGAGCGGTGTCGCCCAATCACGCGTTCGCCCGTGAATTTATCGCTAACCAGTACAACTTTAAAATGGCTTTCTGCCCCCGCAGGTACGTTGTGACGATAGCTTTCATCAATCACCTCTAAATGAACGGGTTCAAAACCCACACGCAGCTTTTCTTCTATCGTTTCACGCATCATACGGCTACCCTTTTGGCTTGGGGAAAAATTGATATCAACGCGACATAACTATCGTTCACCGATGCCCAAATCATTATATACCCGTCATACTTCAAGCCGCATGCGCGTTGGCTACGTTCACATACTCGGCCCGTCGTGAGCCTTGCCCTAGCGGGCCAACGCTTTGCGTTGTTCAAAACGCTAACGTTCTGTCATGCAACTCGAATTATTTAGTGTATAACCTTAGCGTTTTTCCACGCTGTTATGCGCAAAAACGGCCTAGTAAAGAGGAAAAATGTTCGCAACAGGCTGATATGTCATCGACGGGCTTGATGTGATAAAACGTTTTTTTCATGTCAAAAGCATGAAAAAGATAAGTTTCAGGACAATTTACCTACTATCTGCTCTTTTTCCTGCCAGTGGCGATGATATGATATCAACAATATTTGTCAGCTCACCACACTAATCATTACTGAGAAAATACGAATGTTAAAAAAATTATTTTTCCCTCTTCTGGCCATTGTCCTGCTTGCCGGGTGTGCAGCAAAAAGCAACACGCTGAACATCACCCCCCAAATTAGCCTGCCTTCTCAGGACCCGACGCTGATGGGCGTAACAATTAGCATCAATGGTGCAGACCAGCGTGCCGATCAGGCTCTAGCGAAAGTGAATCGCGACGGCCAACTGCTTACGCTGACACCTTCCCGCGATCTGCGTTTCTTGCTGCAAGAAGCGCTGGAAAAACAAATGACCACGCGGGGTTATATGATCGGAACTGGCGGCCCAGTAGCCTTACAGATCGTGGTTAACCACCTGTACGCCGATGTCTCCGAAGGCAACCTGCGCTACAACATCACGACCAAAGCGGATATCTCCATTATTTCTCAAGCAGCAAATGGCAACAAACAGGTGAAAAACTACCGCTCAACCTATAACGTCCAGGGCGCGTTTACCGCCAACAATCAAAACATCACCAATGCGGTTAACACAGTGTTAGGCGATGTCATCAACGACATGGCGCAAGACACCACCGTAAGTACGTTTATCAAAGAAAACGCCCGTTAATTTCTGCACGCCGCTTCCCTTGCTCCTGATTTCTCACGGAGCAAGGGAAAGGATCCCTCATGCTTAGTCGCATCATTACTTTGTTCAGCCAACGTAATTCGCTTTTTATGCTATTGCTTGGCTTCGCTTCCGGTTTGCCTCTGGCTCTGACATCCGGCACGCTGCAAGCGTGGATGACCATCGAAAACGTCGATCTGAAAACCATTGGTTTTTTCTCTTTGGTTGGCCAAGCCTACGTATTCAAGTTCCTGTGGTCCCCCTGATGGACCGCTATACTCCACCGTTTCTTGGCCGACGCCGCGGCTGGCTGATTCTCAGTCAACTTCTGCTGATTGCTGCGATTATTGGTATGGGGTTTATGAATCCGGCACGCGATCTCTGGTGGCTGGCCGCGCTGGCAGTTCTGGTCGCGTTCTGCTCCGCGTCTCAGGATATTGTTTTTGATGCCTATAAGACGGATTTACTTCCCCCTGAAGAACGAGGCACAGGTGCGGCTACCTCAGTATTAGGCTATCGAATTGCCATGCTGGTTTCTGGCGGATTAGCACTGTGGATGGCCGATCGCTACCTCGGCTGGCAGTCAACCTATTGGTTAATGGCCGGGTTAATGCTAATCGGTGTATTCGCCACGCTATTCGCCCCCGAGCCATTGAATAGCCAGCCCGCGCCGCGCACCATGGAGCAAGCGATTGTTGCCCCACTGCGCGATTTCTTCGAACGCAACAACGCCTGGCTCATTCTTCTGTTGATCGTGTTATACAAACTCGGTGATGCTTTTGCGATCAGTCTGACGACGACCTTCCTGATACGCGGCGTTGGTTTCAATGCCGGCGATGTCGGGCTGGTTAACAAAACGCTTGGACTCTTCGCCACCATTGTTGGCGCGATTTATGGCGGTTTACTCATGCAGCGGCTCTCATTGTTCAGAGCGCTGATGCTGTTTGGCATCCTTCAAGCGGTTTCCAATGCAGGATACTGGCTGCTGGCTATCACGGATAAAAGCCTGCTCACCATGGCCAGCGCGGTTTTCCTGGAAAACCTCTGTGGTGGGATGGGCACGGCAGCGTTTGTCGCCCTGTTGATGACGCTGTGTAATAAATCATTTTCGGCCACACAATTTGCCCTACTTTCTGCCCTTGCGGCTGTCGGACGGGTTTACGTTGGCCCTATTGCTGGCTGGTTTGTCGAATCCTACGGCTGGGCATGGTTCTATCTGTTCTCGATTTTTGCTGCATTACCAGGCCTGGCGATCCTAATGATTTGCCGCGAGACGCTGGAATTCACCCAGAAAACAGACACCTTTCAGTTACGCACACACTTCCAGAATTATTACGAAAAAGCCTTACGTGTGTTAGGGCTAGGGGTGATATTACTGGCGCTGTGGCTCATCTTGCTCATCAGTAATACGCTGGCGTGGTCTTCATTGCCGCTGTTGGCGGAATATCTGCTCGCCGCAGGCGGCGCACTCGCCCTGCTGGGCATTTTCTTCGGTAGTCTGCTGGACTATTTGTCACTCAGGCGAACGTCCAAGTCGTCCGTACACTAACTGATATTCGTTCAGGCAGCGCTTTTGCTGCCTGAACCTATTACACCATTCCTTTATTTAATTATTTTTTTCATAATTATCTTGCTAGAGGAAATTTTATTTCCTCGTAAAATCTCTCCAGAACTAATTTCATTCGTTATCAAAAACACAGATTGGGCAAAAATCCCGCCAAACTAAAAATAGAAAATAAGCGTTACGGCAAGTTGTAATTTCTTATTATCCATCCATACTCTCATCTGGGTAGCTACTTAATTTGCTGTTTTTCAATATCATTTTTATTTTAGCTATCTTTGTGACATTAAGGGCAAAAAACGGCAACAATCGGCTGACATAACCTTAATCATGTTTACAGTGCAGTAACCTTCCCGTAAAATGCCCGCTCGCATGAAATGACAATAGAGCCCTTGTTATTGAGGTCGCTAGATGAGACTCAAGAAATACAATAAAATTTTTGGGATGCTGTCTTTATTTGCAGCCACTGCTCTGCTGAGCGGTTGCGATATGGCGCTGATGAACCCCAAAGGAGAGATCGGGTTAGAACAACGATCGCTAATACTGACTGCCATCGGGCTGATGTTGATCGTTGTGATCCCCGTTATCGTTATGACGATAGCTTTTGCCTGGAAGTTCCGTGCTTCCAATGAAAAGGCAAAATATACCCCGAACTGGTCACACTCCAATAAGATAGAAGCAGTAGTTTGGACTGTACCAATTATCATTATCGTTATTCTTGGCACGATTACCTGGAAGACGACTCACTCGCTTGATCCGTACAAGCCGCTGGTATCAGACGTCAAACCTATCAATGTCGAAGTCGTTTCGCTTGACTGGAAATGGTTGTTTGTTTACCCGGACCTTGGTATCGCTACGGTTAACGAATTGGCTTTCCCTGCCAACGTGCCTGTTGCATTCAAGATCACATCCGACTCAGTGATGAACTCCTTCTTCATCCCTCGTCTTGGTGGACAGATTTACGCCATGGCTGGAATGCAGACGAAGCTCCATTTAATCGCTAATGAACCGGGCAAATATGACGGTATCTCTGGCGGTTATAGTGGTAAAGGCTTCTCTGGTATGAAGTTCACCGCGATTGCCACACCAACCCAACAGGAATTCGATCAGTGGGTTGCGAACGTTCGTGCGTCCGCCAAGACACTGAATAGCATGGATGAATTCAATACGTTGGCTAAGCCAAGTGAATTCCATCCTATCGAATACTTCTCCAGTGTCCAGCCGGATTTGTTCAATAATATTATTCGCAAATTCATAGGCAACGACATGAACATGCAACATCATGGTGAAGGCATGAAGCCCGATGAAAACATGCAACATGGTGAGGGTATGAACATGGGCGAGCATAGCTCGCACAAAGGAGCCGAGGGATAATACGATGTTCGGAAAACTTACACTCGATGCGGTTCCGTACCACGAACCCATTATTATGGTCACCGTGGCGGCGATCATCGTTGGTGGCCTTGCGCTGCTGGCGGCAATAACCTATTTCGGTAAGTGGAAGTGGCTGTGGGCCGAGTGGTTCACCTCCGTCGACCACAAGAAAATCGGTATCATGTATATCATCGTCGGCTTAGTGATGATGATTCGTGGCTTTGCCGATGCCATCATGATGCGCGGTCAGCAGGTTCTCGCTTCTGCCGGGCATGAAGGCTTCCTAAACGCTCACCACTACGATCAGATTTTCACCGCGCACGGTGTCATCATGATCTTCTTCGTGGCAACTCCGTTCGTTGTTGGCTTGATGAACCTTGCGGTTCCCTTGCAGATCGGTGCGCGTGACGTTGCTTTCCCATTCCTGAACTCCCTCAGCTTCTGGCTGTTTGTGGCTGGCGTTGTCTTGATCAACCTCTCTCTCGGGGTCGGTGAGTTCGCGCAGACTGGCTGGGTGGCCTATCCGCCACTTTCAGGAAAGGAGTACAGTCCCGGCGTCGGGGTCGACTACTGGATATGGAGTCTACAGATATCCGGTATCGGTACCACGCTGACTGGCGTTAACTTCTTCGCAACGATTCTGAAGATGCGCGCGCCAGGCATGACGCTGATGAAAATGCCGGTATTTACCTGGACAGCGCTGTGTACCAACGTGCTGATCATTGCCGCATTCCCGATATTGACCGTGACCATTGCGCTGCTGACGCTTGACCGTTACCTCGGCACCCATTTCTTTACCAATGATATGGGTGGCAACATGATGATGTACATCAACCTGATTTGGGCATGGGGTCATCCTGAGGTTTACATTCTGGTGCTGCCGATATTCGGTGTTTACTCCGAAGTGGTTGCCACCTTCTGTAGAAAACGTCTGTTTGGCTACACCTCACTGGTATGGGCAACCATTGCGATTACGGTTCTGTCGTTCATCGTTTGGCTGCACCACTTCTTTACCATGGGGTCCGGCGCAAACGTCAACGCCTTCTTTGGTATAGCCACAATGATTATTTCAATCCCAACCGGGGTTAAAATCTTCAACTGGCTGTTCACTATGTACCAAGGTCGTATTCAGCCCCACTCCACGATGCTGTGGACTACGGGCTTCATCATCACCTTCACCATCGGTGGGATGACAGGCGTACTGCTGGCCGTACCGGGCGCAAACTTTGTCCTGCACAACAGTCTGTTCCTGATTGCTCACTTCCATAACGTGATCATCGGCGGCGTGGTGTTTGGTTGTTTCGCGGGTATTACTTACTGGTTCCCGAAAGCCTTTGGTTTCACGCTGAACGAAACTTGGGGTAAACGCGCGTTCTGGTTCTGGATTATCGGCTTCTTCGTTGCCTTTATGCCGCTGTACGTTCTCGGTTTCATGGGCATGACGCGTCGTCTGAGCCAGCAAATCAGCCCTGAATTCCACACCTTGCTGGTTGTGGCTTCCGTCGGTGCAGTATTGATTGGTATCGGTGTGCTGTGTCAGGTGATCCAGTTCTACGTCAGTATCCGTGACCGTGACCAGAACCGCGATCTGACGGGCGATCCGTGGGGTGGACGCACGCTGGAGTGGGCAACCTCTTCTCCTGCGCCGTTCTATAACTTCGCCATCGTGCCACACATCGACGAGCGTGATGCTTTCTGGGAAGCGAAAGAGAAAGGTGAAGCTTACAAGCGCCCTGCCAGCTATGAAGAAATTCACATGCCGAAGAACACGGGTGCTGGTGTGATTATCTCCGCATTCAGTCTGGTATTCGGTTTTGCGATGATCTGGCATATCTGGTGGCTGGCCATCGCTGGCTTTGCAGGCATGATTGTGACCTGGATTGTGCACAGCTTTAATCAGGACGTGGATTACTACGTGACGGTTAAAGAAATTGAGCAAATTGAGAATCAGAACTTTGATCAACTCAGTAAGGCAGGCGTGAAACATGTCAACTGAAACTCTGGCTAACCACAATACGGCCCATGCCGAGCATGGGCACCACGACACAGGTGCCAACAAAGTATTCGGCTTCTGGGTCTACCTGATGAGCGACCTGATCATTTTCGGGTCACTGTTCGCAACGTATGCAGTACTGGTTAACGGTACGGCTGGTGGCCCAAGCGGGAAGGACATTTTCCAACTGCCTTTCGTGCTGGTGGAAACGTTCGCATTGTTGTTCAGTAGTATTACCTACGGCATGGCGATGATCGCCATGAACAAGGGCAACAAATCTCAGGTTAATACCTGGTTGGGTGTGACCTTCTTGTTCGGCCTGGTGTTCATCGGGATGGAAATCTATGAATTCCATCACCTGATCGTGGAAGGCTATGGCCCGGATCGCAGTGCGTTCCTGTCTGCCTTCTTCGCGCTGGTCGGCACCCACGGGCTTCACGTAACGGGCGGTTTAATCTGGTTGGTCATCATGATGATTCAGGTGTCCAAACGTGGCCTGACGGCAACCAATAAAACACGTCTGATGTGTCTGAGTCTGTTCTGGCACTTCCTTGATGTGGTGTGGATCTGTGTCTTCACCGTTGTTTATCTGCTGGGGGCAATGTAATGAGTCATTCACCAACCGATCATGCAGGTGCCAGCCACGGCAGCGTTAAGTCATATGTGATAGGTTTTGTTCTGTCCGTTATTTTGACAGTCATTCCTTTCAGTATGGTCATGAGCGGCACTGCCTCGCATAACGCCATTCTTTTCACGGTGGTGGGATGTGCAGTGGTTCAAATTCTGGTGCATCTGGTGTACTTCCTGCACCTGAATACGTCCTCAGAAGAGCGCTGGAACGTGGTGGCTCTTGTGTTTGCCGTCCTGATTATCGCGATTGTTGTCGTGGGCTCCATCTGGATTATGATGAGCGCACACCACAATATGATGATCCAGTAACAGAGCCGTAAAAGATGATTAAGCAATACCTGCAAGTTACTAAACCAGGAATTATTTTCGGAAATCTGATTTCCGTTATCGGTGGGTTTCTCCTTGCGGCACAGGGCCGCATTGATTATCCCTTGTTTCTCGCCACCCTCGTGGGTGTGTCGTTAGTCGTTGCGTCTGGCTGCGTGTTTAACAACGTCATTGACCGCGATATCGATAAGAAAATGGAGAGAACCAAAAATCGGGTTCTGGTAAAGGGACTGATTTCGCTGAAGGTAACGCTGGTTTACGCATCGCTGTTAGGTATTGCGGGCTTTGCCCTGCTGTACATCGCAGCCAACCCGCTGGCCATGTGGCTGGCGGTGATGGGCTTCGTCGTGTATGTCGGTGTATATAGCCTGTACATGAAGCGACATTCTGTTTATGGCACGCTAATTGGTAGCCTGTCTGGCGCAGCGCCACCGGTTATCGGTTACTGTGCCGTCAGCAACCAGTTCGACGCTGGCGCGTTGATTCTACTGCTGATCTTTAGCCTGTGGCAGATGCCGCATTCCTACGCGATCGCAATTTTCCGCTTCAAGGATTATCAGGCTGCCAATATCCCAGTGCTACCTGTTGTGAAAGGTATCTCCGTTGCGAAAAACCACATCACGCTCTATATCGTGGCGTTTGCGGTTGCAACATTGATGCTGTCTCTCGGCGGTTATGCAGGCTACAAATATCTGATCGTTGCCGCAGCAGTCAGCGTGTGGTGGTTGGGTATGGCGTTGTCAGGCTATAAAAACGCGATTGATGACCGCGTATGGGCAAGAAAACTGTTTGTTTTCTCCATCGTCGCGATCACCTCACTGAGCGTTATGATGTCCGTGGATTCAATGGCACCCGCGCATGAGGTTCTGCTGACCTACCTGCGTTAACCATAAGCAGTACGTTATTCATTAAAAAAACAGGTGGCTCGTCCACCTGTTTTTTATGACGTGCTTCCTACACGCCCCTTCGTGCCGTCGCAAGCGACGTTGAAAACACACCCAGCGTTTTTCTTTTCCCCCTCTGCCAAAACCTATCGTTTACTGTCTGGCCAATAACACACTAAAATAGCGCCAATTGTTTTCAGAGGTAACGAATGAACGATAATAAAATGACCTCAGGCGAATTACGCGCCACATGGGGCTTGGGAGCTGTTTTTTCACTGCGCATGCTTGGCATGTTCATGGTGCTACCCGTTTTGACAACTTACGGCATGGCCTTGCAGGGAGCCAGTGAAGCGCTAATCGGGATTGCGATTGGTATTTATGGTCTGATGCAGGCTATTTTCCAAATTCCCTTTGGCTTAGTCTCCGATCGTATCGGCAGAAAGCCGCTGATCGTCGGGGGGTTGCTGATTTTTGCATTCGGTAGTGTCATCGCAGCACTCAGCGATTCCATCTGGGGCATTATCCTTGGCCGGGCATTGCAAGGCGCAGGGGCCATCTCCGCCGCCGTCATGGCGCTGCTTTCCGATCTGACGCGTGAACAGAACCGAACCAAAGCTATGGCGTTTATCGGCGTGAGCTTCGGCGTCACCTTTGCTATCGCCATGGTTGTTGGCCCTATTGTTACTCACGCCTTCGGTTTACAGGCACTCTTCTGGGGCATCGCCCTTCTGTCACTCGCTGGCATTGTCATTACCCTAACCTTGATTCCTTCCGCACCAGCACACGTCCTGAATCGAGAATCAGCGATGGTACGTGGCAGCTTCCGCAAAGTACTCGGCAATAGCCGCCTGTTGAAGCTGAATATCGGCATTATGTGCCTCCATATCCTGCTGATGTCGAGCTTTGTCGCCCTACCCCGCGCGCTGGAATCCGCGGGGCTGGCACCGCAGGATCACTGGAAAATCTATCTGGTTACTATGCTGCTCTCTTTTGTCGGCGTCGTGCCTTTCATTATCTATGCCGAAGTGAAAAGGCGGATGAAACAGGTTTTCATCGGCTGCATCGTGGTATTAATCGCCGCAGAAGTCGTCCTGTGGGATGCGGGTAACCATCTCTGGCAAATTATCCTCGGTGTACAGCTATTCTTTCTGGCTTTCAACGTCATGGAGGCGCTGTTGCCATCGTTGATTAGCAAGGAATCGCCAGCGGGATACAAAGGCACTGCAATGGGCGTTTACTCCACCACACAGTTTATCGGTGTAGCAATTGGCGGGAGCCTAGGCGGTGGGTTGTTTGAGCTTTATGGTGCATCTGTCGTGTTTATGGCTGGCGCAGCCATTGCCGCTATCTGGCTGTTCGTCAGCTTTACCATGCAGGAACCACCCTATCTCAGCAGTCTGAGAATCTCACTGACTGATTTAGCATTGCAGGATAGTGAGTTGGAACAGAGAATTCGCACCCAGCCCGGCGTTGCTGAAGTGGTTATCGTGCCGGATGAGTACAGCGCTTATGTGAAGATCGACAACAAAAAGACCAATCGGCAGCAGTTAGAACAAATAGCGGGCCACGTTTAAGCCAAGCAAAAGGCCAGCGTTCGCTGGCCTCAGACCGTTGACAAACTTATTTGCCGAATGAAAACGGGAGTAACGGGATAGAAGAGTAAAGCGTTTGCGCCATGGATGGCGCAAGCCGAGCGCACAAGGACGTGTTTACAGCGTCTTTACGATCTATCCGTTACCCCCGCTCTGCGGACTTTGTCAGCAACCACAAGGCAGATGACTAAAAGTATCAATCGCGGAAGTTGGTAAACTGGAACGGTTGTCCCAAATTGCCGCCACGAATCAACGCCATAACACCTTGTAAATCATCACGTGATTTCCCTGTGACGCGAACCTGTTCACCCTGAATCTGCGCCTGCACTTTTAGCTTGCTGTCTTTAATCAGCTTGATAATTTGCTTCGCCAGCGTAGTTTCAATACCTTGCTTCAGCTTCGCTTCCACACTGTACGTTTTGCCGCTGTGCTCCATCTCTTCTGGAATTTCCAGCGCACCGCCTTCAATACCACGCTTAACCAACTTTTCACGCAGAATATCAACCAGTTGTTGTACCTGAAAATCAGACTCGCTGGCCACTTTAATGCTCTGTGATTTCTCATTCAGTTCAAAGCTGGCCGGAACATTGCGAAAATCCCAGCGAGTGCTCAGATCGCGCGTCGCATTTTCCACCGCGTTACGGACTTCCTGCATATCAATTTCCGAAACAATATCGAAAGATGGCATAATTCGCTCTCCTGACAAATTTGGCTGGCGAGCATAATAACCGCTCTTCTGCGATAAGCAAGATGCCAGACACGATCCCGATTTTTACTCTATAACAAGTAAACAGGCCGAATAACACAAAATGATGGTGTGAATGATAGCCTATGATAGGAGATCGACAGTGCCCGCATCAAATAAGGGAGACGCACATGAAAATCACCGTTCTTGGCTGTGGCGCGCTGGGGCAACTTTGGCTCGCCGCGTTGCATCAACAAGGACATGATGTCCAGGGATGGCTGCGCATTCCGCAACCGTATTGTTCGGTCAATGTCACCATGTTGGACGGCCAGCACTGCAATCTCAACCTAACGGCTAACGATCCTGATCATCTTGCCCAGAGCGAACTACTGCTGGTCACGCTAAAAGCCTGGCAAGTTTCCGATGCCATTACCGTACTGTTGCCCCAACTCAACCCGCATTGCACAATTCTGCTGTTACATAACGGAATGGGTACGCGGGAAGAGTTGCCGTCACTACAGCAGCCGCTGGTGCTCGGTATCACCACCCACGCGGCTCGGCGCGACGCAACCAACGTTGTCCACGTTGCCGCAGGCACGACGCATATCGGTACGTTTAACGGAGACAGCAGCCAAAGCCATTTGGCAGAAATACTCCATCAGGCCTTACCGGATGTGGCCTGGCATAGCAATATTAGCGCGACCTGCTGGCTCAAACTGGCCGCTAACTGCGTCATCAATCCACTGACGGTGAAATATCACTGTGCCAATGGCGAACTTGCCGCATATCCAGAGCTGATTACTTCACTTTGTCAGGAAGTGGCCAATGTCATGGAACGGGAAGGTTTCCACACATCGCGAGACAGTCTGCAGCTCTACGTTAATCAAATTATTCAGAACACCGCAGCAAATACTTCATCGATGTTGCAGGACATCATCGCTCAACGACATACCGAAATTGACTATATTACCGGGTATTTACTGCACCGTGCGCGTCTCCACGGCCTGACGCTCCCCGAGAATGCCCGTCTATTTGACTACATTAAGCAAAAGGAAAACGATTATGACCGCATCGGCACTGGTGTGTCTGGCGCCTGGTAGTGAAGAAATTGAGGCCGTCACCACCATAGATTTGCTTGTCCGCGCGGGCATTCAGGTAACACTTGCCAGCGTAGCCAGCGATGGTAATCTCGAAATCGTCTGCTCACGCGGAGTCAGGCTACTGGCCGATGCACCACTGGCTATGGTCGCCGATCGGCCTTTCGATGTGCTGGTGTTACCAGGCGGGCTACAAGGTGCGGAGTGCTTCCGCGATAGCCCCATTCTGGTGGAGTGCATTCGCCAAACACATCTGGAAGGAAAAATTGTCGCTGCCATGTGCGCAACGCCTGCTCTGGTGCTTGAATATCATCAGTTGTTCCCCGTAGGAAACATGACGGGCTATCCCACATTCAAAGAGAGTATAGCGCCAGAGAAATGGATGGAGAAACGCGTCGTCTACGATCCACGCGTGAATCTGTTAACCACACAAGGGCCTGGCACCAGTATGGATTTCGCTCTGAAGATCATTGATTTGCTGCTGGGGAAAGAAAAAGCCGCCGAGGTCGCCGCACAGCTCATTCTGCCGCCAGGAATTTATAACTATCACGATTAGCGTAGATGAAAAAGGCGCTTGCGCGCCTTTTCAGATTACGGACGGTATACCTTCACGTTGCTGAAACCTTGCTCACGCAAATATAACGCCTGCAAACGGCTCATCACGCCACGCTCGCAGTAAAGCAGGTAGGTTTTGCTCTGATCCAAATCGCCAAACTGTGTACCCAGCTTGTAGAACGGTAAGGATTTGATTTCGATCTGATCCAGTTGAAGCGGCTTATCGTCCTGTTCATCCGGCGCGCGAATATCCAGCAGCACGTCAGTTGGCGCAAATGACGCAACCGTTTCGACCTCAACCACGTCTTGCTTGGTCTGCTCGGCGATCTCACGGATATCAATATTCCGCGCCTCACTCACCACGCGATCCAGAATAGCAAAGTCAAAGTGGCCTTCTTCAGCCTCAATCTTCGCTTTCACGGCCTTCACCGTCGGGCTTTTGGAGATCACACCACAGTATTCCGGCATCGTTTTGGCGAAATCTTCCGTCCCCAGCTCGCGAGCCTGTTTAATAATGTGCTCTTTATCATGGGAAATCAGCGGGCGCAAAATCAGGGTATCGGAAGCATTGTCGATCAAACGCAGGTTAGTCAGCGTCTGGCTGGACACCTGCCCTAACGCTTCACCGGTCACCAACGCCTGAACGCCATAACGCTCAGCTATTTTGGAGGCTGCACGCACCATCATGCGCTTCAAGACGACGCCCATCTGCCCGTCGTCGACCTTCTCCAGAATTTCACCAACAACGGGATCGAAATCGATGGCAATAAAACGCACCTTATGTGAACTGCCAAAACGGTTCCACAGATAATGCGCCACCTGTTTCACACCAATCTCGTGTGCCGCACCGCCAAGATTGAAGAAACAGTAATGCACGCGGCATCCTCGGCGCATCAACATATAGCTGGATACCCCGGAATCGAACCCGCCGGAAATAAGTGACAGTACATCTTCCTGCGTACCGATCGGGTAGCCGCCAATCCCTTCATAACGGCCTTTAATCAGCAACAGACGATCCTGCTCGATTTCCAGATGCACGGTGACCTGCGGAGCGGTCAGATTGACTCGCGCCGTTTCAATGTGCTGATTCAGCCCGCCGCCAACATAGCGTTCCACGTCCTGTGAACTAAACTCATGCTTACCGCGGCGTTTTACCCGCACACAAAACGTCTTGCCTTCCAGGCGTTCACGATACAGCGCCAACGCCTGTTCAAAGATGTTGTGCACATCGGTATAGGCGTGATCCTCAACTTCCAGAATATGGTGAATACCCGGAATTCTCGTCAGCGCATCACGAATCGCTCCACGCTGGCTTTCGTCTTTGGCTCGAACTTCGATATGATCCCAGTGACGGACAACCGCCAGCGTTTCATCATAGTGTTTTAATACGTTGCGAATGTTTCCGGTTAGAATCTTGATAAAGCGCAACCGCACAGATTGGCTCTTGATGGTGATTTCCGGGAACAATTTAATGATAAACTTCATGGTGGCTGTCGTTACTTGGTCAGACAGGTGTAAATAAATTTACCCTGAGCACTAAAATCACGTTATCGGTAAAATCAGCCAGAACAGAGATGATTTTACCAATAGCATCCAGGGCGCGGAGTATATCATTATATGCAGATATACTGTGCGTTTTAACCGTATAATCGTCACGCCATCCACGGATGACCGAACGCGATACCACGCTTTGCCGCCACAAGCCAACGGCGTATAACACCAGGATTCTGAAATCACTATGCCTAAGAAGACCGAGCAGCCAGTCAGCTTTGAAAGCTCACTGAACGAACTGGAAAAAATCGTTACCCGCCTCGAATCTGGCGAACTGCCACTGGATGATGCGCTAAATGAGTTCGAGCATGGCATCCAACTCGCTCGTCAGGGACAGCAAAAGCTGCAACAGGCAGAGCAGCGCGTACAAATCCTGCTGAGCGACGATCCCGATGCACCATTGTCACCGTTTACGCCGGATAATGACTCGCTATGACCGATTTCAACACGCAACTGAATGCGCATTACCAACGTACTAACCGCATGCTGGGGCATTTCATCGCTGACCTCCCCTTTCAGAGTAGTCCACTGGTCAATGCAATGGAGTATGGCTCACTCTTAGGGGGCAAACGCCTGCGCCCGTTTCTGGTTTATACTACGGGCGAATTGTTTGGCATGCCGCTAGAAAGTCTGGATGCCCCTGCTGCGGCAGTAGAATGTATCCACGCCTATTCATTGATTCATGACGATCTGCCGGCGATGGACGACGACGATTTACGCCGCGGACAACCGACCTGTCACATAAAATTTGGTGAGGCCAATGCCATTCTGGCGGGTGATGCATTGCAAACGCTGGCGTTCTCTATTCTGGCCGACGCGCCGATGCCGCAGGTCTCCGACCGCGATCGGCTGGCAATGCTCTCAGAATTGGCTCACGCCAGTGGCGTAGCCGGCATGTGCGGCGGGCAGTCTTTCGATCTGGAAGCGGAAGGTCATCAGGTCGATCTGGCTGCATTAGAGCAGATTCATCGCCACAAAACGGGGGCCTTGATCCGCGCCGCTGTTCGGATGGGTGCGCTAGCCGCAGGTGACGCTGGGCGTGCAGCCTTACCCCACTTGGATCGCTACGCTAACGCGATTGGGCTCGCCTTTCAGGTTCAGGACGATATTCTCGATGTTGTCGGCGACAGTGCGACAACAGGCAAACGTCAGGGTGCAGACCAGCAGTTAGGTAAAAGCACCTACCCCAGCCTACTGGGGTTAGATAATGCACGAAAAAAAGCACAGGAGCTTTATCAGGAGTCACTGGCATCGCTGGACGATCTTATCGCATCTAGCCCAACGTCCCTGAATATTGCCCCCTTACAAGCGCTGGCGAATTTCATCGTTGAACGCGATAAGTAATTACTTAATGAGTCTCTATGAGTTTTGATACCGCGAAGTACCCTACATTGGCATTAGTGGAAACACCGGATGAACTTCGATTGTTGCCGAAAGAGAGCCTGCCAAAATTGTGCGATGAGCTACGCCAATATCTGTTGGACAGTGTCAGCCGTTCTAGCGGGCATTTTGCTTCAGGGCTAGGGACGGTTGAATTGACGGTTGCGCTACACTACGTCTACAACACCCCTTTCGATCATCTGGTATGGGATGTTGGTCATCAGGCTTATCCACATAAGATCCTGACGGGTCGTCGCGATCGTATTTCAACAATCCGCCAAAAAGGCGGTTTGCACCCCTTCCCGTGGCGCGATGAAAGCGAATATGACGTATTAAGCGTCGGACATTCCTCCACCTCAATCAGTGCCGGGTTAGGTATGGCCGTCGCGGCCGAGCGTGAAGGCAGAGGCCGTCGTACCGTTTGTGTGATCGGCGACGGCGCGATTACTGCGGGCATGGCCTTTGAGGCAATGAACCACGCGGGCGACATCAAGTCCGATCTGCTGGTTGTACTGAACGACAATGAAATGTCGATTTCGGAAAACGTCGGCGCATTGAACAACCATCTGGCACAACTATTATCCGGCAAGCTCTACGCCAGTCTGCGCGAAGGCGGTA
The DNA here is from genome assembly GCF_001742185.1 of Pectobacterium wasabiae CFBP 3304. Classification (NCBI taxonomy): domain Bacteria; kingdom Pseudomonadati; phylum Pseudomonadota; class Gammaproteobacteria; order Enterobacterales; family Pectobacteriaceae; genus Pectobacterium; species Pectobacterium wasabiae. The sequence goes on along the minus strand of NZ_CP015750.1, from coordinate 3,168,776 downwards.
AAAAAGTTTTATCCGGCCTGCCTCCCATCAAAGAGTTGGTGAAGCGCACCGAAGAACACCTTAAAGGCATGGTGGTGCCGGGTACGCTATTTGAAGAGCTGGGCTTTAATTATATTGGTCCAGTCGATGGTCATGACGTTCAGGCGCTGGCGCATACGCTGAAGAACATGCGTAATCTTAAAGGCCCGCAGCTTTTGCACATCATGACGAAAAAAGGCAAGGGCTACGCCCCCGCCGAGCAGGATCCGATCAGTTGGCACGCGGTGCCAAAGTTTGATCCCGCCAGCGGCACATTACCAAAAAGCAAAGAAGGTGCCCAACCCACCTATTCCAAGATCTTTGGCCAATGGCTACAGGAAACCGCCGCCAAAGACAGCAAGCTCATGGCAGTCACGCCAGCGATGCGCGAAGGTTCCGGCATGGTGCAATTTTCCCGCGATTATCCGCAACAATATTTTGACGTAGCGATTGCCGAACAGCATGCCGTCACGTTTGCGGCAGGCCTGGCGGTCGGTGGCTATCATCCCGTCGTCGCGATTTACTCAACTTTCCTGCAACGTGCTTACGATCAGGTTATCCACGATGTAGCGATTCAGAATCTACCGGTTCTGTTTGCTATCGATCGCGGTGGTATTGTTGGTGCCGATGGGCAAACGCATCAGGGTGCGTTCGATCTCTCTTTCTTACGCTGCATCCCGAATATGGTCATCATGACGCCTAGCGATGAAAATGAATGTCGTCAGATGCTGCACACTGGCTATCACTACCAAAAAGGCCCTACCGCGGTGCGCTACCCGCGTGGAAACGGTACGGGCACGGAACTAACTCCATTATCAGAACTGCCAATCGGAAAAGGGGTGGTGCGTCGTCAGGGTGAAACGATCGCTATTCTGAATTTCGGTACACTCTTGCCAGAGGCCCAAATTGCGGCTGAGAAGTTAAACGCCACGCTCATCGACATGCGTTTTGTGAAACCGCTGGATGAGGCGTTACTTGAAGAGTTGGCACAGTCTCACAGCACGTTCGTGACGCTGGAAGAGAATGCCGTCATGGGCGGAGCCGGGAGCGGTGTGAATGAATTTCTGATGGCGAAACGCCTTGCCGTCTCGGTGCTGAACATTGGGTTACCGGATATATTTATTCCGCAAGGTTCGCAGGAAGAAATCCGTGCCGATCTGGGTCTAGATGCCGCTGGCATTGAGCGCAACATCATACAGTGGATGAAATAAGAGCCCCACGACAACCGGGGCAACACAGAGCCCCGGTGTAACGACACCGTAGTCGCCACCAGCTCGCGCTACGGGTTACTCAGCCGTAATGCTACATCAGCTTCGCGGGTCAGCCTTGCTCGCTAAAATGGTCATATCCCTTCCAATTCAACTCGGTCGCTTTATTATCTCTGAAAAAGCGTAATCCTTCCGATGAAGGCCCAATTTGTCCGATACAGGTATAGTCAGCGCCGAGATGTCCTAAAGCAAGTTCCAATGCACCGCGGTTAATTTCCGGCACGGTAAAGCACAACTCATAATCTTCGCCACCAGATAGCGCCCAACGCAACGCCTGCTCTTCGTCAGTACAGCTTCGTAGCCAATCAGATTGCGGGATCGCATCGAGATGAATACGTGCACCGCACTCGCTGGCTTTCAGTATATGCTGGAGATCGGAGATGAGGCCGTCGGAAAGATCGATAGCCGAGCTGGCCAGATCGCGCAGCGCCTGCCCTTGCAGAATTCTGGGCTGAGGTCGAAGGTGACGCTGAATCAATCCTTTACGTGTACCCTCATCATCAACACGCAGTGAATTCTGGAGGATAGCCAGACCGGCAGCGCTATCGCCTAATGAACCGGTAACATAAATCCAGTCGCCAATTCTAGCTCCGCGACGCGTCAACGCCCGGCCAGCAGGCACCAGGCCGTGGATAGTTAACGTCAGGCTCAATGGACCACGCGTCGTATCGCCGCCGACCAACTGCATACCATAGTAATCAAGCAGTTCAAATAAGCTGTCACTGTACGCGGACAGCCACTGACTGTTGCTTTGAGGTAGGGTAATAGCGAGAGAAAGCCAGGCGGGATCGGCACCCATTGCAGCCAGATCGCTTAAATTCACTGCCAGAGATTTGTAACCCAGATCGGCGGGATCGATATCTGGTAGGAAATGAATGCCAGATACGAGTGTGTCGGTACTCACCGCCAGCAGTTGCTTATCAGCCACCGTCAGTAACGCACAATCATCACCGATGCCTAACTCGACATCGCGACGTGAACTTCGAACCCGATTAAAATAGCGGGCAATAAGGTCAAACTCACCTTCAACCATAACCTTTCCAGCCAACCTATCATTCAAAAGCGATCAGGGCCGGATATCCGGCCCTGATTCGATTCATTTTACTTCTTGCCTTTCCGTACACTCGGAGCAGCTTTGTCCAGCACGCCATTCACAAACTTATGGCTATCTTCAGCACCGAAGGTTTTAGCCAGTTCGATGGCTTCGTTAATCGCCACCTTGTAAGGAACATCTTCGCGCTTGCTCAGCTCAAACATCGCCAAACGCAGGATCGCCTTTTCAACCTGTCCCAATTCATCAATCTGGCGAGACAGGAAAGGTGCCATCAGTTGATCCAGCTTCTCAGCTTGAGTGGCAACCCCCGCCAGCAATTCACGGAAATAGGCTATGTCGACATCTTTAACATCCTGCTCGCTCAGGAATTGGTGTTCAACATCGGCAATATCATTTTTAGATAATTGCCAGGAGTAAAGCGCTTGAACCGCACATTCACGAGCGCGGCGACGAGCAGCAGGTTTCACGGAATTCCCCTTACTTAATCAGGCTTACTTAATCGCTTTCAATACATTAATCATTTCTAGCGCGGTCAAGGCAGCTTCTGCACCTTTGTTCCCCGCTTTCGTGCCAGCACGCTCAATCGCCTGCTCAATGCTTTCCGTCGTCAGAACGCCGAAAGCAACAGGAATTTCACTGTCCATCGCAACGGAGGACAGACCTGAGCTACATTCACCAGCAACAAATTCAAAATGCGCTGTTCCACCACGGATGACCGTTCCCAGAGCAATAACAGCATCATATCCGCCATTTTTCGCACTTTTGGTCAGCGCCCGAACCGTCAACGGCAGTTCGTAAGCGCCCGGCACCCAGACCACTGTGATGTTTTCGTCTTTAACCTGACCGATGCGTTTCAATGCATCAACCGCACCGTCCAGCAGGCTATCGTTAATAAAATGGTTAAAACGCGCAATCGCAATCGCCACACGGGCATCAGGAGTAGCAACAACACCTTCGATAACGTTCATAGCTTTCCTTGTATTTGGTCTTTATGGCCCGCAGGGGGGCGGATTCTATCATAATTTTTGTTGGCACGTATCCGGTTTTGTCGGACCTACGCCACGTATTTACATATGTATACCCGTCATACTTCAAGTTGCATGTACGTTGGCTGGGCTACTCGGCACACTTACGTGTGCCTCGCCCCGTTGGGGCCGCTGCGAGCAGCGTTCAAACCTGCCTCTGGCAGATTTGTCACTCACCCGAATCACTTACCTGAGTAAGCTCATCGGGATCCCTTCTCTTGCCGCCTTTCTGGAACTCGAATTATTTAGGGTATATCAGAATTTGGGTTTCAAGCGTAATCGCAAATCCGGGCCAATCTGGCGAACCTCTGCGATGTCAAATTCCGGTGCCTGAGACAGTTGATCTAACCCTGGCAAGAGGCACAGCGAACGGGCATTTTCACCCAGCAGTTTGGGGGCAAGGTAAACGATAAGTTCATCAACGACACCCGCATTAAGCAACGCCCCAGCCAGACTCGCTCCGGCCTCAACCCAAACGGAGTTAATCTGACGTCTCCCTAGCACCATCATCAGCGCCACGAGATCAACGCCGCCATTGTGCTGCGGTAGCATGACCTGTTCGACGCCCTGCGGCCATGCCTGTTCATCGGCCTGAACACGTGCTAACCAGGTCTCACCCGGTTGGCTAACAACGCGATGTTGCGGCGTGACACGCCGCTGACTGTCCACAATCACCCGAACGGGCTGCCTGAGATCTGCCTCTGAATAGCGTTTCTGAACATCCGCATCCAATTCTAACCACCGCACGGTGAGGGAGGGATCATCGGCTAATACCGTCGCGCTGCTGCTCAGAATCGCGGCGCTCTCCGCGCGAAAACGCTGTACATCCTGCCGCGCCTGCGGCGAAGTAATCCACTGGCTTTCCCCCGATGCCATCGCAGTACGCCCATCCAAAGAGGCCGCCATTTTGAGCTGCACGTAAGGAAAGCCCGTCCGCATACGCTTCAGAAAGCCAACATTCACCTTCTCTGCTTCAGCCATCATCACGCCATGACTAACAGTAATGCCTGCTTGCTGTAATCGATGTAAACCACGACCGGCAACCTGCGGATTTGGATCCTGCATCGCGGCTACCACACGCGAAACGCCAGCCGTAATCAGCGCATCGGCGCAAGGCGGCGTTCGGCCATGATGGCTACACGGCTCCAGAGTGACGTAGGCCGTCGCACCACGTGCGTGTTCCCCCGCCATTCTCAGCGCATGCACCTCAGCATGAGGTTCACCCGCACGGAAATGGTAGCCTTCACCGACAATTTCGCCATCACGCACGATCACACAGCCAACATTGGGGTTCGGTGCCGTTGTAAAACGGCCACGACGCGCCAGTTCTAACGCACGCGCCATGTAGAATTCATCCTGCGGCAATTGGCCGTTCTCCTGAGAATTCTTTTTCTGAGAACTGTTTTCCTGGAAAGCGCTCATTCCCGTCCCTCTTATCTCTGTCGAGTCGACACAATCTAGTCCTGCAAACGTGCAATCTCTTCGCCAAATTCACGGATATCTTCAAAACTGCGATACACCGAGGCAAACCGGATATAAGCCACTTTATCCAGCTTTCTCAACGCTTCCATTACCAGATTGCCTACCATTTTGGTAGTCACCTCACGTTCTCCGGTCGCACGAAGGTGAGATTTTATATGATTAATCGCCATTTCGACGTCATCCGAACTCACCGGCCTTTTTTCCAGCGCTTTCAACATGCCGCTACGCAATTTGTCTTCATTAAACGGCTCGCGCACTTCATTGCTTTTGATGACTCGCGGCATCACCAGTTCAGCCACTTCAAACGTGGTGAAGCGTTCGTGACAAACCAGACACTGCCGACGACGACGTACTTGCGAACCTTCGCCGACCAGACGGGAATCAATGACTTTGGTATCAACAGCGGAACAAAATGGGCAATGCATGATGTGTCCTGACCAGTAATCCTTAACGTAGAGACAGTTTACCCTGAATTAACGGACTAACCAAAACTCCTGATTCGCGTTGCGAAGGGTTTCGCATCTCTTCCGGTAAGCGGATGAAAAAAGCTGTCTCACCTATGACTTAGGCTTAATCACGGCTAAACTCAGCAACAGGGATCAATGAATAAGACATCGAAAGGGGAACCACAGATATGAGAGCCCGATATCGCGTACTGACCTTCCTGCCAGCACTGTTATTACTCGCAGGATGCGCCGAACAGCGCCAGATGCCCAAATTGCAGAACCAGATAGGTCAGCTAAACCATCAATTGCAAACGCTGACCGATCAGGCCACAGCGTTGGAACGACAAAATGCGTTGAATTCCCAATCTACCTCTGGTGTTTATTTACTGCCGGCTGCGCAGACGAGCATACAGTTAGAAAGCAGCATTGGCAGGCTCAGCGTATCGTTACGCAATATAGAGACAGAAGCGAACGGAACCAGCGCATTGCTACACATTCGCACGCTTGATGCGAAGGGATTACCCGCCTTTGGCGCGCAGTTGGATTGGGGACGACTCGATCCCGTGAGCGGGAAGCCTTTAGCGGGTGACACGCAAACGCAGTCCTTTGTTGTCTCACCCACGTTGTTACCAAAAACCGAAGCGATGATTGAATTGCGCCTGAGCGGTCTGTCGCCGGAAGAGCTCGGCTTTGTTCGCTTACACCAGGTTCAGGGAATACAGAGCCCGCCGCCTGTTGCCGCAACCGAATCTCCTTAGCAGACTTCCTAGCACTAAGATGCAAAAAACCCCGCAGCGCGGGGTTTTTTATGTTTACAACTAGCAGATTAAGGCAGGATAGACGGTTGATCCGCCCCCTCTTTTTCCACTTTCTGAATCAGCAGGTGTTCACGCTTCATTCCCAGTTTCAGAGCCAAAGCTGAAGAAACATAGATAGAAGAGATGGTACCGATGATGACACCGATAAACATTGTCATCGAGAAACCATGCAATAACGCACCGCCAAAGAACATCAGAATTAAAATCATCGCCAACGTGGTCGCCGACGTGATGATGGTACGGTGCAGCGTCTGTGTCAGAGAAATGTTGGTAATTTCGTAAGGTGTTCCGCGACGGATCTTGCGGAAATTCTCACGGATACGGTCAGACACAACGATCTTATCGTTAAGCGAATAACCAATGACCGACATCAGCGAGGCGATGATCGTTAGATCAACCTCAATACTGAACAAAGACAGTAGCCCCATCGTAATGATCACGTCATGCCCTAACGCCAACACGGCCCCCAACGCCAGACGCCACTCGAAGCGGAAACCAATGTAGATGAGGATTGCAATCAGTGCAGACAGCAGCGCCAATGCGCCCGCCTGAGCCAAATCGCTCCCCACACTCGGCCCAACGAACTCAATACGTTTCACCGTCGCATGCTGCTGGAAGGTATCATTCACCACCGTCAGCACTTTGTTGCCGAGCGCCTCGTTCTCGCTGCCAGAAACCGGTGGCATACGCACCATCACGTCACGGCTGCTACCGAAATTCTGCACCTGCGGCTCTGAAAATCCAGATGTTTCCAACGAGCTGCGCAGTACATCAAGATCGATCGGTTTCTCAAGGTTAATCTCAATGACCGTACCACCGGTAAAGTCGAGCCCCCAGTTGAAACCACGCACACCCATGATCGCGATAGCGATTATGATCAGCAGGCCGGAAATCACAAATGCCAATGTGTCCCAGCGCATGAAATCATAGACTTTACGCCCATGGTTTAGTTGTTCAATGTTGTATTCCTGTGCCACAACGCACTCCTCAGATAGACAGCTTGTTGATGCGTTTACCGCCGTAAAGCAGGTTAACGATGGCACGAGTACCGACGATCGCCGTAAACATTGAAGTCGCAATCCCAATTGCAGTGGTGATAGCAAACCCTTTGATGGAACCGGTCCCCACAGCATACAGAATGATGACTTTAATCAACGTCGTCACGTTCGCATCAACAATGGAACTGAATGCACCTTTGTAGCCCTCGTGAATAGCCTGCTGTATAGAGCGACCATTACTGAGTTCTTCCTTGATACGTTCGTTGATTAATACGTTAGCATCCACTGCGACCGCCAGCGTCAATACAATACCGGCAATACCCGGCATGGTCAGCGTAGCGCCTGGTAGCAACGACATCACACCGACAATCAATATCAGGTTAGCGACCAATGCACTTGTCGCAATGACACCAAACTTTTTATAGAAGAAAACCATAAAGAGAATCGATGCGATCAAGCCCCACAAACAGGCCTCCAACCCCTGAGTGATGTTTTGCATCCCCAGCGTTGGCCCAATGGTACGTTCTTCTACGATCTGGATCGGAGCAATCAGCGCACCCGCACGCAGCAACAGAGAAAGCTGACGCGCTTCGTTCGGGTTATCAATACCGGTAATACGGAAGCTGTTACCCAGTCGCGATTGAATCGTCGCCACGTTGATCACTTCTTCGTGTTTTTCCAGTATTGAACGACCCGTCGCATCTTTCTTACCACTGTCTTTATATTCTACAAACAGCGTCGCCATCAGCTTGCCAATACTGTCTTTGGTGAAGTTGGACATGGTGTTGCCACCCGCGCTGTCCAGAGAAATATTCACCTGAGGACGATTGTATTCGTCATTGCTTGATGTGGAATCAGTGATGTGGTCGCCCGTCAGAATGACGCGTTTGAACAGCACAACGGGTGAGCCGTCACGCATATTCTTCACTTCGGAATCGCCCGGCACACGGCCATTCGCCGCCGCTGTCGCATCAGCATCGCTGTTGACCAGACGGAATTCCAGCGTAGCGGTTGCACCAAGAATTTCTTTCGCGCGCGCCGTGTCTTGAATACCCGGTAATTCAACGACGATGCGGTCAGAACCCTGACGTTGTACCAGCGGTTCGGCAACGCCCAGTTGGTTCACACGATTACGCAGGATATTGATATTCTGCTGTACGGCGTATTCACGTGCTTCACGCAGACGTTCGTCAGACATCACCGCACGCATCAGGTTGCTACCGCTGCTGCTGAGAACCAGATTGCGATGACGAGACGTCAGATAGCTGATGCCATCATCACGCGTTTGAGCATCACGGAAGCGAATTTCGACGCCGTAATTATCAATCTTACGCACAGCGGCATAAGGAATGTTCTTCTCACGCAGATCGCTGCGCAAAGAGTCCATGGTTTGTTCTTGTAATTTACCCAGCGCCGTATCCATATCCACTTCCATCAGGAAGTGAACGCCGCCGCGCAAGTCAAGCCCCAATTTCATCGGTTCAGCACCTAACAACCGCAGCCAGGTTGGCGTAGCGGGAGCAAGGTTAAGTGCAACGACGAATTTTTCGCCCAGCTCATTAACGAGCGCTTCACGCGCACGGAGCTGAATATCGGGGTTAGAGAAGCGAGCCAGAATTGCACCGTTTTCTAATGCAATCGACTTACTGGTAATATTTTGTTCTTTTAGGACATTCTGGACTTGGATCAGCGTCGTTTCGCTGGCGGCGGTTCCCCGCGCGCCAGTAACTTGTACCGCCGGATCCTCACCATATAGGTTAGGAAGCGCATAGAGCAGGCCGACAAATAACACCACGACCAGCATCAGATACTTCCACAAAGGATAACGGTTTAACACGGCAGTTCCCTTCGGGAAAATCAGAAATTACAGGGCTTTAATCGTGCCCTTCGGCAGCACGGCAGCCACGAAATCACGTTTGATAACCACTTCATTGGTCTCGTTCAACGCAATCGCAATATAGCCCGTTTCGGACACTTTGGTCACGCGACCAACCAGGCCACCACTCGTCAAGACTTCATCGCCCTTGCTGATGGAATCCATTAACTTTTTGTGTTCCTTGCCGCGTTTTTGCTGAGGACGTAGGATCATAAAGTAAAAAATCAGACCAAAAACGGCCAGCATAATAACCATAGTGTACGGACTCTGAGGCGGAGTACCTGTCGCAGCTACAGCATCGGAGATGAAAAAACTCATTTAAATATCCTCTTTTTTGTCAAAAGATAAGCTATCAAAAAGATAAATTATCAACCTTACAATTATAAAAACGCTTCACAGCAAAATGCATTCATAGCGAACGGGCCGTCAGTTGCTCGCAGCAACATCGTTTTCAGCAAGCGGCGGAATAGGTTTGCCTATCCGTTGGTAAAAATCCACCACAAAGTGCTCTAATTTACCCTCTTCAATGGCCTGACGTAAACCCGCCATTAAACGCTGATAATAACGCAAGTTATGAATGGTATTGAGTCGTGCTCCGAGTATTTCGTTGCAACGGTCAAGATGATGCAAGTAGGCACGGCTATAATTGCGACACGTGTAGCAATCACAGTGTTCATCCAGCGAGCTGACATCATCTTTATGCTTCGCATTACGGATTTTCACCACACCATCAGTCACAAACAGGTGTCCGTTACGTGCGTTACGCGTTGGCATTACGCAGTCGAACATATCGACACCGCGACGTACACCTTCCACCAAATCTTCCGGTTTTCCAACGCCCATCAAATAGCGTGGTTTATCTTCTGGAATCTGTGGGCAAACGTGCTCCAGAATACGGTGCATGTCCTCTTTCGGTTCCCCCACAGCCAAACCGCCCACAGCGTACCCATCAAAGCCAATGTCTACCAGACCTTTTACGGATACATCACGTAAATCTTCGTAAACACTGCCCTGAATAATACCGAACAGCGCATTTTTATTCTCTAGCTCATCAAAACGCTGGCGACTACGTTTCGCCCAGCGCAGTGACATCTCCATGGAACGCTTGGCGTAATCCCAATCGGCAGGGTACGGCGTACACTCATCAAAGATCATGACGATATCGGAACCGAGATCGTGCTGAATCTCCATCGATTTCTCTGGACTAAGGAAAATCGAATCCCCGTTGATCGGGTTACGGAAATGCACACCCTGTTCGGTAATCTTGCGAATATCGCCAAGGCTGAATACCTGAAAACCGCCAGAGTCCGTCAGAATTGGGCCATGCCACTGCATGAAATCGTGCAGATCGCCGTGCAGTTTCATGATTTCCTGACCGGGACGCAGCCACAGATGGAAGGTATTGCCGAGCAGGATCTGTGCGCCCGTATCTTTCACTTCTTCTGGCGTCATGCCCTTGACCGTGCCGTAAGTCCCCACGGGCATAAAAGCCGGAGTTTCCACCACACCACGTTCAAAAATCAATCTGCCGCGTCGCGCACGGCCGTCTGTTGTTTGTAATTCGTACTTCACTTAACCTCCGACACCAGAAAAACAGTCTGATGATAATGATATATTAACGCCTGACAGAGCGTGGCCTGTGGCGTTCCTATTGTGTAGAAAACAAGGGTTATGCCTAATGCTGGTCACTTAAGCCCCATTTTAGGAGAAACACGGGGATGAGCTTCCCGCAGAGACGCCTCACCCGTGGTCGATCCGTGTATCTCGGTTCTTAAACGATCGGTATTAGGGTTATGCTACTTTTTCCTGTTCGGCCATCGGATTGTGCGTAATAAACATCGCATCACCGTAGCTGAAAAAACGATATTGCTCAGCCACCGCTGCACGGTAGGCAGACATCGTGTTCTGGTAACCGGCGAAGGCGGACACCAGCATGATTAACGTCGATTCGGGCAAATGGAAATTGGTCACCAACGCATCAATAATGCGATAGTGATAACCTGGATAGATAAAAATTTTGGTATCGTCGAAGAACGGAGAAATCGGCGCATCCTGGCTGGCCTGTGCGGCACTTTCCAGTGAGCGAACCGAAGTCGTGCCCACGGCGATCACCCGATTTCCTCGCGCTTTGCACGCCAGAACGGCATCGACGACATCCTGCGGCACTTCGGCATATTCGGCGTGCATGATGTGATCTTCGATCGTATCAACCCGCACTGGCTGGAAAGTCCCTGCACCCACGTGCAGCGTGACGAACGCCATTTCAATGCCCTTCTCGCGCAACGCAGCTAGCATTGGCTCATCAAAATGCAAGCCCGCTGTCGGCGCAGCAACAGCACCGGGGCGCTGACTATACACGGTTTGATAAAGCTCACGATCGGCGTCTTCATCAGGCCTGTCGATATACGGTGGCAACGGCATATGGCCGATATCATTCAGAATCGACAAAACATCGCGAGCGTCATCGAAATGCAGCTCAAATAGTGCGTCATGACGAGCCGCCATCGTGGCCTTGACACTTTCATCATCGCCCAGCAGCAGCTCTGTGCCCGGTTTTGGTGCTTTTGACGCTCGAACGTGTGCGAGTACCCGGTGTTCATCCAGCACGCGTTCCACGAGCACTTCTAGTTTTCCGCCGCTGGCTTTACGGCCAAACAAACGTGCCGGAATCACGCGCGTGTTATTGAACACCAGCAGATCGCCTGGGTTCAGTTTTTCCAACAAATCGGTAAACACGCCGTGCGTCAGATCTCCCGTCGCCCCGTCCAACGACAGCAAACGGCAACCACTGCGTTCCGCCTGTGGATAGTGAGCAATTAATGATTCAGGAAGTTCAAACGAAAAATCGGCAACACGCATGGCAATTCACTTAGCTGTTAATACATTAAAAATGGGCGGCCTAGTCTAGAGCCGCAAGCGCATGGCTGCAAGAAATAAGCATCTGAGTCGCGGAATGCATTATACCCCATAGAAAGGGTATATACTGTCACGATGAATTTTCTTGCACACCTTCATCTGGCCACGCTGGCCGACAGTTCCCTGTTAGGGAACCTGATGGCGGACTTTGTTCGCGGCAACCCGCAGGACAGCTACGCTGACGAGATCGTCGCGGGTATCCGCCTACATCGCCGCGTTGATTCGCTGACCGACAGCCTGCCAGAGGTCAAACAGGCGCGTCAGTATTTCAGCGATGAATTCCGCCGCGTTTCGCCAATTACATTGGATGTCCTATGGGATCACTATCTTGCACGCCACTGGCTACAGTTGGTTCCGAACACGCCTTTGCAGACCTTTATCGATGACGCGCAATCACAAATAGAGCCTCACCTGGCGCAAACCCCTGAACGCTTTCAGAACCTGAATCTCTATTTGTGGCCGGAACGTTGGATGACACGCTATGCGGAACTGCCGTTTATCGCCGACGTGCTGCACAGAATGTCGGTACGACGCCCGAAGCTAGCCGCATTGTCCGGCTCTTTTCAGGATATCGAGCAGCACTATCACCAATTTGAAATACTCTTCTGGCAATTTTATCCACGCATGATGCAGTTAGCGAAAACGCAACAGTTGTGAGCTCACAACCCTTCCGTTTTTCTACATAACAGATTGCCCTTTCTATAAAAAGGGTTAATGTGATTTATTGAAAGTAAATAGTGATGAGTTCAATAGATGAAAGCTATCTCATTGATTGGTCGCTTTGCCTGTATTCACTCAGACAGAATCCCTATACTGATCGCTGTTTTTTACATCTTCCGATCATTAACCGCTATCTACAGGAGTAATTATGGTCCTGGTAACTCGTCAAGCCCCTGACTTCACTGCTGCTGCCGTTTTAGGCAGTGGCGAAATCGTCGAAAATTTCAACCTGAAGAAGCACATCAACGGTAAAGCTGCCGTGATCTTCTTCTGGCCGATGGACTTCACCTTCGTTTGTCCATCAGAGCTGATTGCTTTCGATCACCGCTATGCCGAGTTCAAGAAACGCGGCGTAGAAGTGGTTGGGGTTTCTTTCGATTCCGAGTTTGTTCACAACGCATGGCGTAACACCCCTGTGGACAAAGGCGGCATCGGCGAAGTGCAATATGCGATGGTTGCTGACATTAAGCGCGAAATCCAGAAGGCCTACGGCATTGAGCACCCAGAAGCGGGTGTTGCACTGCGTGGTTCTTTCCTGATCGACAAAAATGGCGTAGTTCGCCATCAGGTAGTGAACGATCTGCCGCTGGGACGTAACATCGACGAAATGCTGCGTACCGTTGACGCGCTGCAATTCCACGAAGAGCACGGCGAAGTCTGTCCGGCACAGTGGGAAAAAGGGAAATCCGGTATGGGCGCGTCACCAGATGGCGTAGCAAAATACCTGTCTGAAAACGCGGACAAACTGTAATCCCCCAGCGTTGCCTTCATGGGTAATGTGACAATCAAGCCAGTTGCTATGCGACTGGCTTTTTTTTCGTGATGTCTCCCTCATCATTTCCCCACGACTCACCTTCTCTACGCGATCCAAAAAAATACAAAGGGTTGACTCGATGCGCTAAATCCTTAGCCTTAACGTCACATCGTGTTAACGCACGACAGATTCATTGGCATAAAAGGAGAACGCATGCAACAAAACCTCGCGCTGTGGCTGGGAGAAGCAGAGATACAACACGCTGGCATCATTGCGTTACTGATTGTTCTTGGGCTGATATTACTCATTTCTGCCGTCATTCATCTGATTTTGCATCAGATTGTGCTGAAAAGAATGGTTCTACGTTCACTTAATAAGCCAGGAAAAACCGAGGGTCATGGGTGGAAGCAGGCGCTGACACAACACAACCTGTTTAACCGGCTGGCCTTTTTGCTGCAAGGGGTGATCCTCAATATTCAGGTCTTTGTGTGGCTTCCCGCACAAAGTGAAACCCGTGAAGCGCTTATCATCTGCTCCCAAGTGTGGATTATGATTTTTGCGCTGCTATCTCTGTTCTCGCTACTTGATGTACTGCTCAATGTTTCTGCTCGAACGAAAGCCGCTGCACAACTGCCGCTACGCGGTATTTTCCAAAGCCTGAAACTAATCGCCACCGTCGTCATCAGTATCATGGTCGTGTCGCTACTCATCGGGAAATCGCCGCTGATTCTGATTAGTGGTTTAGGCGCGATGGCCGCCGTGCTGATGTTGGTGTTCAAAGATCCGATTATGGGGCTCGTCGCTGGTATCCAACTTTCCGCCAACGATATGCTAACGCTGGGAGACTGGCTCGAAATGCCGAAATATGGCGCTGACGGTGCCGTTATCGACATCGGGCTGACAACGGTAAAAGTGAAAAACTGGGACAATACCGTCACCACCATTCCCACCTATTCGCTGGTGTCCGACTCTTTCAAGAACTGGCGTTCGATGTCGGAATCCGGGGGGCGGCGCATCAAGCGTAGTATCAATATCGATACCACCAGCGTGCATTTTATGACGGAAGATGAACAGGCGCGTTTGCTGCGCAGCAAACTACTGTCAGCGTATATTCAGAACAAGAAGAGCGAGTTGGAGCAACACAACGCACAGTCAGATTCCGATCTGACATCGCCGCTGAACGGCCGTCGTCTAACAAATTTAGGCACGTTCCGCGCCTACCTTCAGGTTTATCTACGCACCCATCCGGGAATTCATAAAGGGATGACGCTGATGGTACGCCAGCTTGCGCCAACGTCAGAAGGGGTGCCGCTGGAAATTTATGCGTTTACCAACACCACCGCCTGGGTTGATTACGAAAGTATTCAGTCTGATATTTTCGACCATATCTTTGCGATCTTACCGGAGTTCGATCTCCGCATTCATCAAATCCCAACCGGCCACGATATGCGGGTCATGGCGCAGCAAATGACTACGCCGGAATCGTAAAAATAGGCACAAAAAAATGCTCCAATGGAAGCGCAGAGGTTACTAACAAAGTCCGTATTGCGGGAGTAACGAATAGATCGTAAAGACGCTGCAAGTACGTCCCTGTAAGCTCGAATTGCGCCATCCATGGCGCAAACGCTTTACTCTTCTATTCCGATACTCCCGTTTTCATTCGACAAATAGGTTTGTCAACGGACAGTCGGAGCGCTTCTTCTGATGCAAACGACTAACTTAATTCTGTGCCGCTACCGCGTTCTGACGCTTCTTCTTCCAGACATAGCCCACTAAAAGCACCAGTATCCAAATGATGCCGACATACAGCGACACACGGGTATCCGGGAAGTAGCCAATCAAACCGATGATAAAGAACAGGAAGATGATACCGAACGCGGAGGTCGCGATCCCCCCACGCAGCGGGAACGCCAGTGCCTTGACTTCATCAGCACTTAGACGGCGACGGAAGGCGATCTGAGAGAACAGAATCATGATCCACACCCATACCGTCGCAAAGGTGGCTAGTGAAGCAATCACCAGGAATACTTTGCCAGGCATAATGTAATTCAGGTACACCGCTACCAGCAGTGCCATCATCATCACGACCACCGTTACCCACGGAATACCGCGTTTAGAAATGCGGCTAAACACTTTCGGTGCATGGCCCTGCTCCGCCATCCCGTGCAGCATACGGCCTACGCCGAAGACGTCGCTGTTAATTGCCGACAGCGACGCGGTAATCACGACAAAATTCAGAATACCTGCCGCCGCCGTAATACCCATATGCTGGAACGTCAACACAAACGGGCTACCGTTGGTGCCTACCTGATTCCACGGGTAAATCGACATAATGACGAATAGCGTACCAACATAGAACACCAGAATACGCCACGGTACAGAGTTAATCGCACGAGGGATGGATTTATGTGGGTCTTTGGCCTCACCGGCAGTGATTCCGATAATCTCTACCCCGCCATAGGCAAACATCACCAACTGTAGCGATAGGATCATCCCCATCACCCCGTTACTGAAGAACCCGCCATTAGTCCACAGATTATGGATGCCGGTGGGTTCGCCACCGTTGCCAATGCCCCAGATAATGATGCCGATCCCGGCAGCAATCATGATGATAATGGTGGCGACTTTGAAGAAAGAGAGCCAAAACTCCAGTTCGCCAAAGGCTTTCACATTCATCAGGTTGATGGCACCAATGATAAGCACCACGCTCAAGACCCATACCCAGTGCGGCACAGCAGGGAACCAGACGCCCATGTAGATACCAAACGCAGTCACATCGGCAATGGCGACAATCAGCATCTCAAAGCAGTAGGTCCAGCCGGTGATATATCCCGCTAACGGCCCGAGATAATCCTGCGCATAGCGAGAAAACGAGCTGGACTGCGGGTTATGCACCGACATTTCGCCCAGTGCGCGCATGATGATATACGCGACAATCCCACCAATCAGGTAAGCCAGCAACACGCTGGGACCCGCCATTTGGATCGCGCTAGCAGAACCATAAAACAGACCGGTTCCGATCGCCGAGCCAAGGGCGATAAAGCGGATATGCCGCGTGCTTAACCCACGCTTGAGCTTGGAAGATGGTTGTTCCATTGATAAGCAACCCTGTCTTATAAGAGAAAAACATTACAAAAAGAAAAACCACAGGCAGATACCTGTGGTGCAGAAACCTAACGCAGTGCTGGAGCAGTAAGATATCCCCAGCGCTATCAGGTATGAACGATATTATTGATGTACCGTAACTTCCTGACGACCACACAGTCTGTCGTAAATCACTGCAACCAATAAAACCAGCAGCGACGGTGGCAACCAGGCCAATCCTTGCTCACTCAGTGGCAAATTGAGGCTCCACTCTGGCAACAGCGACTTGAAAGCCGATGA